>NZ_JBIBUK010000004.1:0-508083 GCF_043079345.1 Streptomyces sp. NPDC015220
GCCGTGCCCTTCCGGGCGTGGATTCCTCATTCCGTAATTACGCACGCCAATGAAACGACGGCAGACAGGTAGAACGACTGTCGTCGAGCAGAGGGAGGTGCTTGCGGATTGGCTGTCCGGGGACCGACCGGAGTCGGCTCTCACGCCGGACAACTCGGAGAACACTACGGATCACGGAAGGGCGTGTCAAACCCGCTGCGGGACGGGCCCCCGCGGCCGTGGCCTCTTCGTCATGACGACGCGTACGTGACCGCTTCCGCCTCAGTGGACGGCGCTGATCCTCGGAAGTCGCCTGGCGGCCGGGTGGGAGGGGCCACCCAGCCGCCTGTGCGCGGGGCTCCGTGTTCCTCACTATGACCGGATCGGCGGCCCGGGTGGGTCAGCGTCTGTTCTCTTGCGCCGCGCAGCTCGGTTGGCGGCCAGCAACCAGGCGTACATCAGGACCAGGCCGGCCGCTACCACGATGCTGCCCGGCCTGTCGCCATCGACTGACCGCCACACCAGCAAGCCGATGCTGACGCAGAGCATCGGCCAGTAGAACCGTGGCCCCCACCGGTTGCCCGCCTTGGCCCACGACGGTGGGTCACGAGGAACAGAACGTCGCGTCACAGGTCCTCCCTCCTCCCCGTCCGACTGCCCACAACTTGCGCGTCGCAACTCACGAACGGACAGCGGTTGTCGGCTTCACCGGTCCCGAGTTCCCGGAAGACGGTCCGCTGCTCACGGCTCGACCGCCCGTGGCACGGTGACGGGTCGGTGGGTTCTGACGCCCGGCTGACCCTTCCTGGCAGGTGTCCGCGAGAACCTGTTGGCGGACCACGGTGGCCACTGCTACCTTCGCGCAGGCCGTGCGAGAGAACGAGGAGGTGGTACCCGTGAACGCGGTATCGACATGGGTGCTCCCCTCCGAGGTCACGGTCGGGCGGTAGGTCGTCCGGGAGCGCCGTTCCAGCGCACTCCCGAAAGGCACGACCATGCGTTTCACTTCCGAACGGCGCCTCGACGACGGCGTCCTCGAACGCGAATTCACCCTCGGCGAGATACCGGGCACCCTGTGGACGCCCGGATCCGCCGCACCGGTCCCGTTGATCCTGATCGGCCACAACGGCGGCTTGCACAGACGGGAACCGCGGCTGGTGGCCCGGGCCCGGCAATCCGCGGCCTCTGGCTACGCGGTGGCCGCCATCGACCACCCCGGGCACGGCGACCGGCCCCGTTCCGCCGTCGACGAGCAGGCCCGCTCCGACCTCCGCCGGGCGATGCGGGCCGGCGAGCCGGTCGACGAGATCTTCGAGTCCTTCGTCGGCCCGCTGGTGGAGAAGGCGGTCCCGGAATGGCAGACCACTCTGGACGCCCTCCTGTCGCTGCCCGAGGTCGGCGGCCCGGTCGGGTACTCGGGGATGGCCGCCATAGGCATTCGCCTGGCCGTGGTCGAACCGCGTATCGCGGCCGCCGGTTTCTTCGCCGGGGGTTACGTGCCCCGTGCCCAGCGCGAGGAGGCCCGGCAGGTCACCATTCCGCTGCTGTTCCTGCTGCAGTGGGACGACGAAGGGAACCCCCGGCAGCGGGCCCTGGAGCTGTTCGACGCCTTCGGCACCAAGGAGAAGACACTCCACGCCAATCTGGGCGGGCACGCCGGCACCCCGTGGTTCGAGGTGGACGACGGGGACCGGTTCTTCGGCCGGCACCTGAAGTGAGGCCGGGCCGTCGGTCCGGCGGCAGACGGTAAACGGTGTCGGCCGGGATGCCGCTCATCGAGGAGGACCGGGGCCGGTCCTCCTCGATGGCGGTACCCGGTGGATGCACAACCGCCCCGGTCGCGGCGGTACCGGCCATCAGCGGTACCGGCCGGTCGGGGCGGCGCGTCTCCGGATCGACACCGGTGAGGGTCCCGCTGGTGCTGGTCCCATGTGGCGTTCCAGGATCCGACGGCTGGTGGGCCGCTGAGCGCGGCGCGGGTGAAGCCGGTGCTCAACCCCTTGTCAGCGGTCCGTCGATGCCTCCGGGGCCGGTATCACCAAACCTGGATCACGAACGACAGGAACGTCGGTGGCCGCGGTCAGGACAGCAGCAGCACAGCGCCGGCGGCGGCCATGAGCACGGTGGTGCCGCCGTGGATGCCGTAGTACGCCTTGGCCGGTCCGCCGCTGAGCTTCGTGATGATCCCGTCTCCGAGTGTGATGACCGATCCGGCCAGCATCATCCAGCCGCGCAGGTGGAGGCCGGCGCCGAGCAGCGCGATCAGCAGGAAGAGCCCGTAGCCGATGTCGCGGAGGGCCAGGACGGACAGCCAGGCGCGGAAGTTGGGGTCCTCGGTGCGGGTGCCGGGGATGCCGAAGTCCGCCGCGGCCTGCGGGGCCCACAGGTAGCGGGCGCCGATGAGGATGATCCCTACGGCGATCGCCCAGGTGATGACGGTGGCGGCAGCGGTGGCGGCGTTAGGCATGACGAGACTCCCCTTCTCGCGGCACCGACCCCCTGTCGAGCGCCGCTCCGACTTCTAGCAATGCTAGCCGTAGCGCTGTCTGAATTTCTAGCAGTGCTAGAAATTTTGTGGGTCGGCTGCGGGCTTCGAGATCCCGACGGGCGGGAGGAGTCGACGCGGCGTCAAGTGGCTACGCCAACGGTCCGCGACCAGGCGGACGCGGTCCTCGGGCTCCACGGCGTGCCTCCGCGGACCGTGTCCACTGTCTCCCGGCGCGAGGCGGTCAGCAGCTTGCCGAAACCGCGCGGCCCGGTACGGTGATCGGGCCTGTGCCGGACGGCTGCGACGCCGTGTTCACACCAGCACCGATCATTCGACTCCGGCCTCGACGCCGGGGCAGGCTGCTCACCCGGCTTCCCGGCCGCCGGCCAGACGGCGCCTCCACCACAGGTCAGAACGCCACTGCCGACGAGCGGCGAACGGATCCGGCAGTGTGCGTCTCCTGTACCTGGTGTCCAGGACACGCACTCGGTGTCTCAGCTCCGTACGGGGTCTGGGAGGGAGCTGCCGCAGGACTTCCTCGATGACGTCGCGGGCATGCCGGACGTCATCGAAGGAACAGCCACGGCACGAACACTCCGCATCCTGCGGATAGAGGGGCCGTCGCCCCGGTGCTCGCAGAAACGCCTGGTACCGACGCAGCGCACGGTCGGTGGCACCGGGGTAGATGTGGTAGCTGCCCGGAAGCCTCTCCATCCGGTCTATCGCGACGCTGGTCCGGGCAGACAGGCCGTGGATGCGGTCCGGAGGCGAGCTCCACGGGGCGCGGGAAGACTGTTCGGCGCGGAGCGCGCCGGGCCGTCTACGTGGCATCGGCCTTTCGGGGCGTGGTCATGGATGTCATCATGCCAGCGTCCAGGGCCGGTTGACGACCAGGGGGCCGCGTCCGACGGCGGCCCGCCTGCGGCGCTCGCTCCCATGTGCTGCCGGATCACAGCGGCGAGGGCAGGTGCACGGCGGGCAGCAGCCCCTGCTCGATCTCCCGACGCGGCAGCGACAGCCCGAGATGCTCGCCCACCGCCCCGAACAGCCGCCTGGCCGAATCCTCTTCCTCGTCCTCGCGGTCCTCGCAGCCGGGGAAGGTGTCCCGCACCGCCCCGGCCCGGCGCATGGCCGTATCCAGTGCGGCGAACGTCCCGAGCCGGTCCTCGGGCGGCACCGTGGTCCCCAGCAGGCTGTCACCGGGCTCGACGGCACTCACTTCGCCGACCGCGCCGACGTAGCACACCCGCGGCTGCTCGTGCAGGAAGCGATCCAGGCGGACGAGTTCGTCGCCCTGACCCACCAGGGTGTCCTGGCCCAGCCGGTCGAGGAAGACGAGGTGCCAGGTGGACCACTCGGCCTCCAGGACGTACGCCCACTCGCCGCTGCGGCCGAACATCGCCACACTGTCGCCCGGGCCCACACTCAGCCTGTCGAAGTCCTCGAACAGCGCGGGCCGTTCGGCCATGCGGCGGTCGGCACCGAGGCGGACCACGAAGTCCACCTGGTCCACCCCCCGCACCGCCGTGAGGCAGATGTCCGAGAGCATCCCGTCCTCGGCGATCGCACCGCTGTACCAGTGCTCGCCGATCCACGCCAAGCCGTCCGTCATCGTGCCGGCCTCTCCCCCTGACTCCGCGCACACGTTACCGAGCCTCGGGACGGCCCGTGCGGGTCGAGCAGCGGCGGTACAGCCATGTACGGCGCACCCATCGAAGTCGTACCCCTGGTGGTCACCGCGGAGCAGGTGACCGCGCACGGGCTGCCGAACGTCCGCCGACCGCCCGCCGGTGCGGGCGGCGGAGCCGTGCCGCCGTGGAGGCACCTGGGCATGGCGGTGCGTCATCCTCTCCGAGGACACGTCCCTGCTCGACGTGGCCGGTCCGTAGGGATCTCCCCCGGACCGACGCTCGGGGACGTGCGGATCGCGCAGGAGGGGTGTTCGGCCCCGCCCGGGCAGGCCACAGCCGGTCCGTGAGCTCCTCCAAGTGCCGGACGGCGAGTTGGTGGTTTCTCCCAATGGGGACGGCCCCTCGAAGCTGGCTAGCGTCGGGCCCAGGAACCGCCGGGTGTGCCACCGAGGTGCGCGCTGTACCACGGGATCCTGCCCGGCTCTGCAGAATGAGAGTGAGTGTGACAAGCACAGCGGGCAAGGCCGGGAATGCCGTGCGCGGGGGCGGAGTGGCGCCGGTGCTGACCGCCGCCTTCCTCTGGGGCACGGTCGGACCTGCGCAGCTCCTGGCCGAAAGCAGCGCGTCACCGGTGGCGATCGGCGGGTGCCGGATGCTTCTCGGCGGTTTCGTCCTGGGGCTGTTCACCGCTCGGCGGGCCGGGTTCCTCTCCCTGTGGCAGCGGCCGGCCCGTTGGTGGATGCTGGTGAGCGTCCTGGTCACCGCGGCCTTCCAGGCGTGCTTCCTGGAGGCGGTGGACCGCAGTGGCGCCGCCCTGGCGACCGCGGTCACCTTCGGAACCGTCCCGGTCGTGTCGGGTGTGTGCGGGCGCGTCCTGGCGGGTGAGCGGCTCAGCGGGGTGTGGGTCTGCGGGACCGCGTGCGCGGTCGGCGGCATCGCTCTGCTCCTCGTTCCGGCCGACGGGGGACCGACCGGCAGCGCGGGCGTGCTGCTCGGGATGGTGGCCGGAGCCAGCTTCGGCGTGTACATAGCGGCGACCAGGCAACTGGCGCAGCGTGGTGCGGACACCTCCGCCGCTGCCCCGACGAGTGTGTTCGGCGCGGGGATCCTGGTACTGCCATGGGTCCTGGCCCACCCCGGCGGGCTCGCCGAACCGCGGACGCTGGTCCTGGTCGGCTGGCTGGCCCTGGGCACGACCGCTCTGGGCTATCTCCTGTTCACCTGGGGTGTGACACGGATCAGCGGGGCGACCGTCGGCACCCTCAGCTTGGCGGAACCCCTGGTCGCCACCGTGCTCGGAGTCCTGCTGCTGGGGGAACGGCTCGGCGCGCCGGCCGTGTCCGGAGCGGTGCTCCTCCTCGGCGGGCTCGTCCTGGTCTCCGTTCCGGCCCGGCGCGCAGGCCGCCCGGTGCAGTCCTCTCGGCCGTGATCGCCCGCCCGCCGGGGTGACCCGGCGGCGCGTGGGCTGCGCCCGCGCGCCACCCGGACGGAGGGGGCGCACGGGGCTGGCGGGGTTGCTCAGCGTTCCTGATAGGACGTCATGGCCTCGTTCACCCGTGGGGAGAAGAAGAGCGGGCCGATGGCGTCGGCCCAGGCCATTCCCTCGGGGGTCAGTCGCAGCAACCCGCCGTCCTGCTCCAGCCAGCCGCGCTCGGCGACCAGGGCGAGCTGGGCGGGGAAATCGTCCTGCGGAAGGCTGCCGAAGAGGCTCCGATAGCGCTCCACCCGCAGGCCGTCCGCTTCCAGCAGCATGCCCAGCACGAACATGCGGCGGCGCTCGTCGTCGTCCATCCGGAAGGACCACTGCGCGCGCCGGAACTCCTCGGTCGGCGTGGCGATGTAGTCGTCGATGATGCGCCTGACCTCCGGCACTGCGACGGCGTAGTCGGTCGTGTAGTGGAGATCCGTCGTGAACGACCGGGCGCCGACGCCCAGGCCGACCATCCCGGCCTGCTGGTTGTACTCGCTGATGTTGCTGTCGTCCGCGCCTTCGACCGCGGCGGTGCCGATGCGGCTGAAGACCCGCATGGACGTCTGCCGGTAACCGGCGGCGAGCAGCTGGTCCCGTCCGAAGCGGTACAGCCGCAGCCTCTGCTCGTCCCAGCTCTCGTCGGCCTTGTCGTGCCGTGCCATGAGTCCGGTCAGCGGCCGCACATACAGCGGGTAGAGGTAGATCTCCTCGGGCTCCCAGCTCAGCGCCGCGTCCAGCGACACCTTGAAGGACTGTTCGGTCTGGCCGTCGATGCCGTAGATCAGGTCGATGTTGAGGATCGGGAAGGCCGCCTCCTTCAGCCGGGAGAGCGCGGCCTCCACCTCCGCGCGTTTCTGCGGCCGGATGGCGGCTCGCGCCTCCTCCTCGACGAAGCTCTGCACACCGATGCTGAGCCGGGTGGCGCCGCGTTCCGCGAGGACCGCGATGCGGTCGGCGGTCGCGGTGGCGGGCGAGGTCTCGACCGACCACGGAACGGCCTCGAGGTCCGCGCCCATCACGTTCTCGCAGATGTCGCAGAGCCGGACCAGTTCGTCGGCCGTGAGATAGGTCGGGGTGCCGCCGCCGAACGCCGCGAGGGTGAAGCGCGGCGTGCCGTTGGCCTCCAGCGCCTCCCGTGTCACGGCCGCCTGCCGCTCCAGCGTGCTCAGGAAGTCGCGGGTGACCTCTTCCGGCGCCCCCGTGCGGGTGAAGAGGTTGCAGAAGCCGCAGCGCATCTCGCAGAACGGGACATGCACGTAGAGGGAGAGCCGATCGAGCCTCTCACCGGCCCACACGTCGGTGAGGAGCGGCCGGTCCACGCCCAGCCGGTACGCCTTCTGGTGCGGGTAGGCGTACACGTACTGCTTGTACGGCGTCGTCGGCTCGGGAACAGAGCGGGGGGATATGTGAAGCGGTAACGAGGTTGCCACTGCAGCGATGCTTCCTTCCGGGGTCGATCACATCCGTTGGTCGCGCCAAGTGACAGCTTCTTCGACTCAGGGTTACCGGCGACATGAGCCGAACCGCCAAAGTAACTGGGTTCCCCTTTACCCAAGTTGGCATCTTCCGTGGCTTGTCCGCACGCCTGCGCCCATGACATGGGACGACCCTCGGGGAGCGGGAACACGTCGAAACACCTGGAATCGGCGCGCCTCATGGGATACCCATGTCGTTCATGAAGCGACTTCTCATAGCCGCCGGGGGCGGCGGTGACGCCATCACGACGGCCATGGTGCACGCCGCTCTCAACGGCGCCGACGAGCCCGCGCTCATCCTGACCTACGCCTGGGAACGGCTGGTCGTCGATCCGGTACCGGGCCCGCGGCGACCGTCCGACTTCACCGGTACCGTTCCCGCGGGTCCCACGCTGCGGCTGGTGACGCGGGGCTCCGCGCCCCGGCCGCCCGCCGGCTCGCTGCTGCCTCGACTCGCGGCCGATCTACGGCCCGAACTGGGGATGCTCGACCCGTACGAAGGGGCGTCGGGGCTCGCACGGCAGATCACGGAGGCCGCCGCGTACTGCGGTGCCGATCACGTCGACGTCGTCGACGTCGGGGGTGACGTCCTGGCCGACGGCACCGAGCCAACCCTGCGCAGTCCGCTCGGCGACGCCCTCGTACTCGCCGCCTGCGCCCACACCGCGATTCCCACCTCGGTGCATGTCGCCGGCCCGGGGCTCGACTCGGAGGTTCCCGAGGCCGCCCTGCTGCCTCGGCTCGGCGCTCCCCTGCTCGCCCTGACCGATGTCGACACCCTGGCCGTGCAGCACGTCTTCGACTGGCACCCTTCGGAGGCGAGCGCCCTGCTGGTCGCCGCGGCCCGGGGCATACGCGGCGTCTGCGGAACCCGGGACGCCCCCCAGCCCGTCACACTCACCGCAGCCAGCCCCAACGTCTACCGGCTCACCCTGGACCGAGCCCTCGGGCTCAACCCCTTGGCACGGGCCCTGGCCGACAGCACCGACCTCGCCGATGCGGAGCGGGCGAGCCGGCAGGTGTGCGGCTTCTCCGAGATCGCCCGGGAACGCGCTCGCGCGGCCGGGTCCGCCCAGGAGGTCACCCCACCGGCCGCTTCCCGGCCCTCCCCCGCCGAACTCCCGCCCCTTCGCGAGCGATTCGCGTACTGGGAGCGCCGGACCGCGCGCAGCGGCATCGCCTACGTCACCACGCGCCGCATCGCCGAGGAGCTGAGCCTCGACAGGGCGGAGCTGGCGGAGCTTCGCCGGCACCTCCTCACGGCGTCCCCGGCCCGGCACGCTCCACCGCTCTGGCGGCTCGCCCCGGCCGACCGGTGACCGGGTCGGCCGGGGCTCCACGTCGACGCCGGAGTCGACCACTCGTGCGGCCGGCGGCATGCGTCATGCGCGGGTCGCCGGGTGTGAGAGCGGCTCCCTCGCCCAGCCGGCCGGGCCTGCCCGGACAGCGGACCCCGCCGGTCGGCTGGACGAGGACGGCGGCCGCGTGTGACGCCCCGCCCGGTGGGCCCTTACGGGCCCACCGGGCTCTCGTCGTCGGCGGAAGCCGTGCTCCGTCTCCGACGCGCGTCTGTCCGTCGAGCCGGGTTCCCCTCCTGCCAGGAGACCGGCCTCGGGGAACGTCGGGGAACGTCGGCGCGGTGGTTCGTCGCTGAGGACGGCCATGGTCCTGGTCGCGGCCTCGCGCCGGCCCGGAAGGAGTCCTCCTCCATGGCACGTCCGTTGACACCACGCTCGGCCGCGCTGCTGCGAACGCTGCGCGTGCTGCTCCTGGCGCTACTGGTGAGCACAACCGCCCTGACCGAAACGGCCGCCGGATCGTCCTCCCCGTCCTCGGCGCCACCCTGCGTCGCCCCGGAGGCGCCCAGGAGCAGGCACCACGACGCCGCGACGGAGCACGACACGGCCTTCAACCGGGATTTCCGGCACTGCCTCACCACCGTCCGCGGTGTGCAGATGCACTACGTCGTCGGCGGCACGGGGCCGCAGGCGATGGTTCCACTGCACGGTTGGCCGGAGAGCTGGTTCGAGTACCGCCAGGTGATGCCGCGGCTCCTGCCCGGACGGACGGTCGTCGCGATCGACCTGCCGGGGATGGGCGATTCCACCGGACGCCCCGCCGGGCACACCAAGTCCCAGCTCGCGGGCCACGTCCACGACCTGCTCGCCCGGATCGGCGCGCCGCGGGGCGTGCGGTTCCTCGCCCATGATTCCGGGGCCCGTGGTGCCCGTTTCGGCCCGACGTGCCTCTTGACCGGGCCGGTTCGTCCGTGGTCGACGCCACGCGGATACCGGCTCGGCCATCGCGGGGAGGTGGCGGCCCCGTCCGATCACCTATTCGAGTTGAGTACCGGCACTCAGGCGGGCTGTCCCGACGCGCTCATAGCGTTCAGCCCATGACCACGGACCACGCCGCTCCCGAGCCGGTGCGCCAGGCGGGCATCACCGCGGTGGCCTCCTGCCTCCCTGAACTCGAAGTGACCTCAGAGCAGTTGCAGGAGCGCATCACCGCGTCCTGTGGGCTGCCCCTGCCGGCGCGGATGCTCGAACGGGTCACCGGCATCGCCTCGCGCCGGGCGGCGGCGGAGGACGAGTACGCCTCGACGCTCGCGGTGCGGGCGGCGCGTGTCGCGCTGGACCGGGCCGGGCTCGACCCGCACGAAGTGGACCTGCTGGTGTTCGCCTCCGCCACACGTGACGTGGCCGAACCGGCGACCGCGCACATCGTCCAGGCCGAACTCGGGTCCCGGGCGCACGCGCTGGACGTGACCAACGCCTGCAACAGCTTCATCAACGGCATCGACACGGCACGGGCGTTGATCCTCGCCGGCCGGGCCCGCCGGGCGCTGGTGGTCACCGGTGAGACCCCGAGCCGGGCGGTGCGGCAGGCCCCGTCCGGCCCCGACCAGCTCCGGGACGGCTTCGCGGGCTACACCTTCGGAGACGCGGGAGCGGCGGTGGTGCTGGAGTCCGTGGACCGGGGCGGCATCCTCGACGTGGACACCGAGACGCACTCCGAGCACTGGCGCGTCGGCGGCGTCTTCGGCGGCGGTTCGCGCCACCCCCGCGGTGACGAGCACACGTACTTCCGCGGCGACGGGGCCGAGCTGCGCGAGGTGTTCGAGAAGGTCGGCACGTCCGTGCTGGACCGCATGAGGCAGCGCACCGGTCTGGCCTGGCACGACTTCCGGCACGTCCTGGTCCACCAGGTCACCGTGCCGTACCTGGACCGGTTCGTGGAGGTCACCGGTGTTCCGCGGGACCGGCTCGTCGTCACGGTCCCCGAGCTCGGCAACATGGCCAGCGCCACGCTGGGGGTACAGCTCGACCGCGTCCACGAGGGTCTGCTCCCCGGCGACCGGGTGCTGTTCGTGGGGTTGGGCGGCGGCGTGAGCATCATGACGATGGTGTGGGAGAAGGCATGAGCGCCCTGTGGGTGGTGGTGCCCGCGCACGAGGAGGCCACGCGGATCGGCGCCACGCTGGACGCGCTCGCGGCCCAGCGGGACCGCGACTTCACGCTCGTGGTCGTGGACAACGCCTCCGGCGACGGCACCGCCGCGCTCGCCTGCGACTTCGCCCGCTGGGCGCCCTTCCCGGTCCATGTCCTCGGCGAGCCGGAGAAGGGCGTGGGCTGCGCGGTGGACACCGGCTTCCGGTACGCGATCCGCAACGGCGCGACGCTGCTCGCCCGGACCGACGCCGACTGTCTGCCGCACCCGGGCTGGACGGCCGCCGCCCGCGACGCCCTGCGGCACGGTGCGGGCCTGGTGTGCGGGCGGATCGAGGCGCGTCGCGACGAGCACGGGCCGCTCGGGCGTGCCGCCTTCCGGGCCCTGGTGCGCCTCGCCGCGTTCTTCGGCCGGGTGCGCCCGGCCCACCGGCGGCGGCACGGCTACCTCGCCCCGTACCGGATGCACGCCGGCAACAACATGGCCGTCACGGCCGCTCTGTACGAGGCGGTCGGCGGTATGCCGCGCCGCCCCTCCCCCACCGACCGGCTGTTCCTGAACCGCGTCCGGCGCCGCACCACCGCCATCGTCCATTCCCGCGCCATGGTCGTGGAGAACTCCACCCGGCGGTTGCGCGCCTACGGTCTGGTCGGCACCGCCCGCTGGTACCTGGACAGGGGTCCGGGCCGCAACCAGGAGGACCCGCGCTGATGCTCGACGCTCTCGCCCACACCCTGTGTCTGACCCCCGACCGGCCGGCCGTCCTCGGCTCCACCCGCGCCGGGACCGTCCGGGTCAGGGCCACCTGCGGGGAGCTGGCCGGCCTCGCCGACCGGTACGCGGCCGCCCTGCACGCTCGCGGCATCGCACGAGGCGGCACCGTCGGTGTCGCCGTACGGCCCGGGCCCCGGGCGCTGGCCGTGATGCTCGCCGTACACCGGCTGGGGGCACGGGCCGCGGTGCTCGACCCCGGCGCCGGGCCGGAGGTGCTGCGTGCCCGCCTCGCCCTCGCCCGCCCCGATGTCGTCCTCGCCGACGCCACCGCCCAGGCGGTCGCCGGGTGGGCCCGCCCGCTCGCCCACCGGGCGTGCCTGGCCCTGCCCGACCTCGCGGAGCTGGGTCCCGTCGCCACGGTCGGTCCCCGGACCCCCGGCTGCGCGCCCGCACTCGACGGCGCGGCCAGGAGCGGGGCGCTGCCGCGTGCGGTGGACGAGGACGGTGACGCGGTCGTCGTCTTCACCTCGGGCACGACCTCGCGGCCCCGCGCCGTGGTGCACACCCGTTCCTCGCTCGCCGCCGGGATGACGGCGGTGACCGGTCTCGTCGGGCCGAAGGCCGGGCGGCCCGTCCTCGGCGGCACGTTCTTCGTTCTCGTGCCGTCCCTCGCGAGCGGCGCGCCGGTCGCGCTGCCCGCCCGCTCGCCGCGTGTCCTGGCCCGGCAGTTGCGCCGACTCCGCCCGCAGGCCACGTATCTGACGCCGCCGCGGCTGCGGTCGGCGCTGGCGACGGGCGCCCGCTTCACCGGGCGGGTGTGGACGGGATCGGCGCCGGCGAGCGCCGATCTGCTCACCCGTGTCAAACGGGCGGGAGCCGAGGAGGCCTGGGGGGTGTACGCCCTGACCGAGATGTTTCCCGCCGCCGCGGTCGAGGAGGCAGACAAGGCCGCGTTCACCGGGCGCGGCGACCTGGTGGGCGCCCCGCTCCCCGGGGTGACGGCGAAGAGCGACGCCTCCGGTGAGCTGCTGTTGTCCGGTCCCGCCGTCCGCGACCGCTACCTGGGCGAGGAGCCGGACCCGTGGGTCGCCACCGGTGACCGGGCCCACCTCGACGGCGGCCGGATCGTGCTGGAGGGGCGCTGCAAGGACATGGTCCTGCGCGAGGCGGAGAACATCTACCCCGGGCTGTACGAGCCCTCGCTGCACGTGCCGGGTGTGGAGTTGGCGCTGCTGGTCGGCGTGCCGGCCGGGGACGGCGACGAGCGCCTGGTCGCCGTGGTGCAGCCGCGCCCGGGCGCCGACCGTACGGCGTTGCGTGCCGCGCTGGCCGGCCCGCTGGAGCGGATGGGGTCGGCACGGCCGGACGCCGTGCTGCTGGCGGAGGTGCCGTTGTCCGGCCGCTCCCGGAAGCCGGACCGCGGCGCCGCCGCGGAACTCGCCGCCGCCCGGCTCGCGGACGGGGGCCGGGGGTGAGCGCACTGGGCGCCGGGCCCCTGAGGGTGGTGGTGCCGGCCCACAGCGAAGAGGCCGGGACGGTGGGCACCCCTGCCACACCCGCCTGCCGGGCCGGCACCGGCTTCGCCCTGGCCGTCGCCGAGGGCGCCCGGGCCCCGCTGTGGGGCTGGGGCCGCCGTCACCGCCCCGCCGATCCGGGGGCGGTGAGCCTCCGTTGACCGGCCGGCCGTCCTCCGCCATGGCCCGCGCCCGCCGCCGCGACCGGCGCGTGTACACCCGCTCCCACCCCGTGCTGTTCGCGCTCCTCGCCGTCACTCGCCGCCGGGCGGTCACCCGTCTCGGCGGGGCGGTGCTGGTGCACGGCACCGAGCCGTACCGGCAGGCCCTCACCCGCGTCCCGCTGGACCGCACCGCCGCCGGCACCACCGGCGGCGCCGCCCGGCGACTGTCCACGGGCGAGACCCTGTTCGACCAGGAGGGCTCCGGTCACCGCGCCACCCGTCGGGCGGTCGCCGACGACCTCGGCGCGACCGGGGTGGAACGGCTGCGCCCGGTGTGGCGGGGCGTCCTGACCCGTCGCCTCGCTCCGCTCGCCGAGGGCCGCGACGTCGACCTCGTACCGCTGGCCCGCGAACTGGCCGGGGCCACCGTCCGCGCGCTCCTGGACGCCGTCGGCGGCCCGGAAGCCGTCGCCGAAGCGGCCGCCGGGGCGGCGGCCGCCGCCGTGCGCGACCACCTGCCCGGGCCCCGGCCGTCCGGCACCGCACGGGCGGCCGCCGCGGCGACGGCGCGGCTGGAGGCCCTGCTCGCCCCGGCCGGCGCTCCCGGCGCGACAGCGGACACGGCCCTGCGGGCCGTGCTCGCGGTCGCCGCCGTCAACACCACCGTCGCCGCCCTTCCTCGCGCCGCCGCCTGGTGCGCCGACGCACGGCTGTGGGACCAGGCGGCCGACGACCGGCTGCGCCCGGCCCTGGTGGGCGAACTGCTGCGGGTGACCGCCCCCTCCCCGCTCCTGCCCCGCTCGGCGGCGGCCGACGCCGAGCTGAGCGGTTGCCCGGTACGGGCCGGAGACCGCCTGATCCTGGTGGCACGGCACGCCGCGCGAGCCCACGCCGACCCTCCGGACGCCCACCACCCCGCTCCGCCCGCGGTGGCCCAGCTCGTCTTCGGCGCCGGCGGCCATGCCTGTCCCGGGGCACGGCTGGCCCGCGCGCAGCTCGACGACACCCTCTCCGCGCTCGCCCCGTACCGTCCCGCCGTGGTGCGGGCCCGGGTGGACCGGGGCGCGGCCCTGCCCGGCTGGCGCTCCCTCACCGTCCGTGCCACGACCGGTCCTCGGGAGGATCGATGACCACGATCGCCGTCACCGGGGCGAGCGGCTTCTGCGGCTCCCACGTCGCCGCCGCCGCCGCCGCGCGGGGCGCCGACGTCCTGTGCGTCGGACGACGTCCCGGCCCGGCCGGCCGGCACGTCCCCTGGGACGCCGCGCGCGAGGTGCCGGACCTTTCCGGCGCCGACCTCGTCGTGCACTGCGCGGCGGCCGTCGGCGACCCGGTGCCGGGCTCCCCGGCCGAAGCCACCATGCGGGCGGTGAACGTCGACGGCACGGCGCGGCTGCTGGAGGCGGCGGCCGGCCGGCCGGTGGTGTGGGTGAGCAGTGCCAGCGTCTACGCGCCCGGCTCCGGGCGCTCCCCGATCACCGAGAGCCATCCGGTGCGCGGGCAGGTGAACGCGTACGGCCGCACCAAGGCCGCCGGTGAGGCGCTGGCGCTCGCGGCGGGCGCCGTGGTGCTGCGCCCGCGGGCGGTGTACGGCGCCGGGGACCCGCACTTGGTGCCCCGGCTGCTGGACCGGGTCCGTCGGGGGCTGCTCCTGCTGCCGGGGCCGAGCGTCCCCCTCAGCCTGACCGCCGTCGAGAACCTCACCGACGCCTGCCTCCTGGCCGCCGGCTGGCCGCCGGGCGCCTACAACATCGCCGACCCGGAGCCGTACGAGCGGGACGATGCGCTACGGCGGGTCCTTCGTGCCCACGGCGTACGGGCGCGGATCGGGCACCTGCCGCTGCCGGTCGCCCTCGCCCTGTCGGGCGCCGCCCGGACGTCGGCGCGGCTGCGCCCGCACGCGAAGCCGGCGCTCACCCGTTACGCCGTCGAGCAACTGGCGCGCTCCGTGGTCCTGGACGTGACGAAGGCGACGTCGCGGGGGTGGACGGCGCGGTGCGCCCTGCTGGACTACACGACTGCTGTGTCGGCCAGGTGAGCGGAGGGCCGTTCACCGGGACGTCCGCGGTCCTGCGCCCGTGGGACCCGTGCGCCCGCCCGGTGCCGTGCCCCACGCGCGGGGCGAGTCCGCCGACCCGGGCTCGCGGTGGGACCGGCACGGTCGGTTCGCCGCCCGGGAGGAGGGAGCGCCCGTCTCCGCTCGGCAGTGGCGTGCGCCCGTGCCGACTTCTTTGTGGGGAGGCTGCGGACGGGCTCCTGAACCGCTTCGGTGTCAGGGCGTGCCGGGCGGGGTCAGCGCCGCGAGGCAGTCGGCGATCGCGTCGGTCATCGCGGCCCGGGCCGGCGCCAGATAGCGGCGCGGGTCGACCAGGTCCGGCCCTTCGGCCAGCGTCCGACGGACCGCTCGGGTGAAGGCGACGTTGAGCAGCGTCCCGATGTTGATCTTTGTCATGCCGTGCTCGACGGCGGCCCGCAGCGTCGGGTGCGGTACGCCGGACGAGCCGTGCAGGACCAGCGGCACGGGCACCTCGTCCCGTATGCGGGAGATCAGTTCCAGGTCCAGCGCGGCGGTGCGGGAGACCATCGCGTGACTGCTGCCCACGGCGACGGCGAGGGCGTCCACGCCGGTCTCGGCGACGAACCGGGCGGCGTCCTGCGGATCGGTGCGCACCCCGGGCACGTGCGCCGAGCCCTTGCCGCCGATCTCGCCCAGTTCCGCCTCGACGAACAGACCGTGGTCGTGCGCCCACCGGGCGGCCGACCGGGTCGCGGCGATGTTCTCCTCGTCCGGCAGCCTCGACGCGTCGTACATCACCGAACTGGCCCCGCACTCGGCGGCGCGGTGCAGCAGGTCGACGTCATCCACGTGGTCGAGGTGCAGCGCGAGCCGGGCCCGGCCGCTCGTGGCCGCGGCGGCCGCGGCGGCCGCCAGGGGCATGACGTCGCCGCCGTGGTGGCGTACGGCGTTCTGGCTGATCTGGACGATCGCCGGCAGGCCGGTGCGCCGCGCGGCGTCGGCGACGGCCTGGACGTGCTCCAGGGTGATGACGTTGAAGGCGGCTATGCCTGAGCCCGACGCGTGGGCTTCGGCCATCAGGTCCGCGCTGCGGCAGAGCATGGCGTCCTTTCGTGAAGGAGCGGTCGCGGGCGGCCGGGACCGGGGGCCCGGCGCCGGGGCGCGGGCGGGGGGTCTCCGGCCGCCTCGCGTGAGGGGCGGTACCGGTTGTGCGGTGCGTGCCGGGCGTGCGGTCAGGAACCGGGGCGGTCCAGGATCACGGAGCGGCTCAGGGCGCGCGGCCGGTCCGGGTCCAGCCCCTTGCGTACGGCGCCGGCCGCGGCGAGCCGCTGCACGCGCACCAGGTCGGCCTGCGGGTCCTCGGGGTGGTCCACGAAGTGCGCGCCCGTGGCGGCGACGTCCGCCCGCAGCCCGTCCTCGTCCGGGCCGAAGTGCCAGACCAGACGGCCGGGCGCGGCGATGGCGATCGGACCGTGCCGGTACTCCAGGGACGGGTAGGACTCCGTCCAGCTCTGAGTGGCCTCACGCATCTTCAGGGATGCCTCGCGGGCGATGCCGTGCGCCCAGCCCCGGCCGAGGAAGGTGATCTGGTCGGCGGCGAGCCACTCCTCGGGCAGCGGCGCCTCGATGGCCGTCCGCGCGGCCTCCGCCAGCGGCTCGGCCGACTCGCCCAGGCCCGCGCGCAGGGCGGTCAGCGCGGTGGTCGCGAAGACCGTCTGCACGACCGAACGCTCGTCCGCGAAGGACAGGTCGAGGACGTGCTCGGCGGCGTCGACGATCGGGGTGGAGGTGTCGGCGGTCAGGGCGACGGCCGGAAAGCGGCCGCGCCGGCGCTCCAGCAGCTCCAGGATCTCGGTGGTGGTGCCGGAGCGGGAGATCGCCACCAGCCGGTCGTAGGTGCGCTCGTGGGGGAACTCGGAGGCCGCGAAGTGGTCCGTCTCGCCCAGGCCGCGCCGTTCGCGCAGTGCGGCGTACGCCTCGGCCATGAACCAGGAGGTGCC
Source organism: Streptomyces sp. NPDC015220 (assembly GCF_043079345.1). Taxonomy (NCBI): domain Bacteria; kingdom Bacillati; phylum Actinomycetota; class Actinomycetes; order Kitasatosporales; family Streptomycetaceae; genus Streptomyces; species Streptomyces sp. NPDC015220. The sequence continues at coordinate 16,904 of NZ_JBIBUK010000004.1, forward strand.
GCAGCCGACGACGGCCACCCGCTCTCCCGGCCGGGGCAGCAGATCCGCCGACTCGGCCGCCGTGCTCGCGGCCTTGAGCCAGCTCTGGGGCTGGCGGGCGATTTCCTCGCCTATGAAAGACATGCGTGTGCTCCTTGATGTGGCGGGTCGTGCGCCGCGGATGGGGGCGCGGCACGGCTCGGGGTGACGGTCGATGGGGAGGGCTCGGGCGGCCCGGGGGGCCGGGCCGCGCGAACCGGGCTGGTGGCGCGCGAAGTAGTCGGCGAGAGGCGGGTCGAGGGCGGGGACCTGGACCGGGGCGCCGCCCGAGCGCAGCGAGGTGGTGGCGGCGATTCCCGTCGCGACGGCCTCACGGGCGGCGAGGGGCGAGGTGTCGGTGGCGCCGCCGTGTGCGACGAAGCGCAGGAACTCCTCGACGAGGGCCCGGTCCGCGCCCCCGTGGCGGTCGTCGGCCGTCTCGGCGGGGGTCAGGGTCAGGTCGGCTCCGGGGCGGTATCCGGAGCGGCGCCGGTTCCACACCTTGACCACGGGGGCGTCGCCCTCGATGCCGTCCCCGAGGTTCTCGATGCGGCCCTCGTCGCCGATGACCGTGTAGTTGCGCCAGTAGTCGGGGGTGAAGTGGCACTGCTGGTAGCTGGTGAGCACCCCGTTGTCGAGACGGGTCAGCACCATGCTGATGTCCTCCACGTCGACGACGTGGTTGAGGTCGCGCAGCGCGGACGGCGGCCAGACGCCCTCGTCGAACCAGTCCTGCACCCGCCGTTGGCCCTGTGGCCCGGTGCCGCGGTGTTCGTTGGCGCCGTAGACGGCCAGGTCGCCCAGCGCGGTGACGGTGCGGGCACTGCCGCCCGCCAGCCAGTGGATGGCGTCCAGGTCGTGCGCGCCCTTCTGGAGCAGCAGGCCGGTGGTCCGGGCGCGTTCGGCGTGCCAGTCCTTGAAGTAGTAGTCGCCGCCGTGGCCGACGAAGTGCCGGCACCACACAGCGCGCACGGTTCCGATCGCGCCCTCGTCGACGAGCCGGCGCATGGTGCGCAGGACCGGCAGGTGCCGGAGGTTGTGCCCCACGTAGAGCCGGGTGCCGGTGCGGGCGGCGGTGGCCAGGACCCGGTCGCAGTCGTCGAGGTCGATGGCCAGCGGCTTCTCGACGAACACGGCGACGCCCGCTTCGAGGAAGAACAGGGCGGGAGCGGTGTGGAGGTCGTCGGGGGTGAGCACGAACACGGCGTCGAGGTCGTCCGCGAGCATGTCCTCGTAGCGCTCGTGGAGACGGACGTCGGCGCCGAAGAGCGCCCGGGCGTCGGCGCGGCCGCGTTCGGCCGGATCGGCGCAGGAGACCACGCGGGCCGCCGGGGGCCGGTCGGCCAGGGTGGCGAGCCCGGCGCGCTGGCCGACGCCGACGACACCGACGCGCAGTTCGGGCGCGGGCGGCTGGTTGGTCATGGAGCACCCCTTCGTCGCGGACAGGAAGACGCGCACGACGCCACGGCGTCGCAGGGCCGTCGGGCCGACGGGCTGTCGGGCCTTCAGGTCATCCGGCTGTCGGGCCTTCAGGTCATCCGGCTGTCGGGCCTTCAGGTCATCCGGCCGTCAGGTCATCCGGCCGTCAGATCGTCCGGTCGTCGGGCTGTCGGGCCTTCAGGTCGTCGGATCGTCAGGCCTACGGGCGGTGGCAGCGGTCGGTGGTGGCCGGCGGTCCCGCCGTGTCCCGGAACGACCGCCGTGAGGTCGGACCCGCACCAGGCGGCGGGCATGTGTCACGTCCGGCCCGGGGCCGGGATCGCGCCTCGGGTCCCACCGTGACGCCCTTGACCATAGATGCTCGAAAGTGCTCTATCAAGCAATCTATCGAGCAACTTCAAGCATTCTGGTTACGATCCGACCGGTCGCGAGGGTCACGGCCGGGTCTCGGCGAGAGGCCGCGCCGACTCGGGGGTTGAGGAACATCGGAACGAAAACCGGCGCTAAGCCCCCGTCGCCCCTGGTGGGCGGCTGACGGAGCGTCGGCAGGTGGACCGGGCTGAAGTCGTTCCACAGATAACGCCCTATTATCTGCGGGAAAGAGCCGTGAATTTCATCAGGTGCGATGACTCGCCCCTTGCCGGTAGGGGCGCCTGAACAGGCAGGCATCGGCTGGTCACAGCCCGGTCGCGCCGACGACCTGCCCTGGACCACAGGTCGGCCGCCCGCGTGACCTGCGGCAACCCCGCTCGTTCTCATCTAATGAACGATTCATTCGCCCTTCTCGCAGGGTGTTGGGGGTTGGTGTGGGCGGTTCCTCTTGGAATGTGCCGGGGCGGCACCGTCGCTGTTCATCGTGGGTGGCGCTCCGCTGCTGCACCCGGAGACCCAGGTCTTCGAGGGCATGCTGGCGGGGTGGCGTGATCAGCAGCTGGCCCGGAATCTGAGCAAGGACACGATCGCGGACCGGCTCCTGGCGGTACGGCGGTTCCAGCGCTTCACCAGCGAGTGGCCGTGGACGTGGCGCCCTACGGACGTCGAGGAGTACACCGCCCACCTGCGGAGCGACGGACGGGAACGGTCCCACTCCACGATCCGCGGCTATCACGGTCACGTCCGCATGTTCCTGGAGTACGTCGCTGACCCTCGCTACGAGTGGACAGCGGTCAGCGAGCGTCTCTTCGGCAGCCATCCAGCCCAGGTGTTCTTCGAGTGGAACACCGCCGTGCACGCTGCCGAGTACGAAGGCCGGCCCGGCCGCCGTGCTCTGACCAAGGCCGAGCTTCAGCGCTTCTTCGACTACGCCGACGACCAGGTGGCTGCCGCTCGAACCTCGGGCCGCAAGGGCTGGCTCCCGGCCATGCGAGACGCGACCGCGATGAAGGCAACCTACGCCTGGGGGCTGCGCCGCCGCGAGGTGAAAGCTCGATCTGGCGGACTTTGGACACAATCCGCACGCTCCTGAGTTCGGCGATCTTGGCGTGGTCTACGTCCGTTGGGGCAAGGCGTCCAAGGGCTCCGCTCCCAAGCGCCGCAGCGTGCTGACCGTCTTTCCTGGTCGGTGAAGGTGATGGAGCAATGGCTCGGCAGCTACCGCACCGTGTTCGACACCGCCGCGAAGAGCGACGCCCTCTGGCCGAGTGAGCGGTCACCGCGCCTGGGCATGGGGGCTCTGGGCGACCGGTTCGCCTCCTACCGGGATGCGTTGGGGCTGCCGCAGGAGCTCACACTGCACTGTTTGCGCCACTCCTACGTGACGCACCTGATCGAAGCCGGCTACGACCCGCTGTTCGTCCAGCAGCAGGTCGGGCACTCCTATGCGTCCACCACCGCGCTCTACACCTCCGTGTCGTCGGACTTCCGCACCCGCACGCTGCGCAAAGTCCTGGACGGCACGATCGGCCGAACGATCAGCACTGCGACCGGGGAAGGACCGCGATGATCAGGCGACTCGGCTACCACTGGCACCTGCGACGGATCATGGCCGCGCACAACATCTGGAAGACCACCGAACTCATTCCCCTCCTGCGCGAGCGAGGCATCAACCTGTCCACTGCGCAGGTCTACCGCCTGGTAACCGACCGGCCTGAGCGCCTGTCTCTGCCGGTCCTGGCCGCGCTCTGCGACATCCTCGCCTGTTCGCCCGCCGACCTCATCGAACCGTACGTCGAGGCAGACCGGCGCAAGCGCACAGCCGGTGAGGCGGCCGTCATCGAAATCAATGCCAACTTCCGTCCCGAGCGTGCTCGCATCATCGAGGACTGAACATGCCCGCACCCCGGAAGTACACCTCCGATCCGAGCAAGTACCCAGCCTGTGTGCGCTGTGGCTCCTGCTACCCCGCCAGTCGGCGCTGGCCCGAGGGCATCGTCTGCTTCTACTGCGTGCGCGCGGCGCGGAACCGCCAGGGCAGCTGCGCTGCCTGCGGTCACGAGGGCATCCTCCCGGGACTCGACACCGAAGCACGTCCCCTCTGCGTCCGCTGCTGCGACGTGCCGCTCGACGTGCGTTGCAAGCGATGCGGCGAGGAGAGCCTGGCCAGCGATTCCAACATCTGCTGGCACTGCCTGCTCACGGACAGGATCAACAAGCTCCTGGCGGGTCCGGACGGGGAGATACCCGAGAGGCTGCGTCCGCTCGCGGAGGCGATCATCGGGATGCCCCGGCCGAACAGCGGATGGGCCTGGATCCACATGAACCGGCGCGTGCCAGAACTCTTACGTGGTCTGTCTACTGGAGACATCGAACTCAGTCACGACGCACTCGACTCATTGCCGAGATCCAGAACGATCGAATACCTGAGGGGCCTGCTCGTCGCTCACGGCTGCCTCCCCTGGCGCGACGAGCACCTGATCGCTTACGGCCGCTGGCTCACTTCGAAGCTCGACACGATCGCCGATATTGATCAGCGGCGCCTCATCGAGCGCTACACGCGGTGGCACGTGATGAGACGTATGCGCCGAGACGACTCCGACCAACAACCCAGCGTTGCGACGATTCTCCGTGAAACCGGAATCCCGGCAATGGCCACCCGCTCCAGAGCCTGGATCCAGATGGTCCGAGAAGCACCGCCGGCCGTCCTGGCAGACGCCCTTGGGGTGAGTCCTAAGACGGCGATGCGTTACGCCGAGCAAGCAGGAACGGACTACCTGGGATACGCAAACCTCCCCCGGATCCAGAAGGAATGACCGGAGACGCCATCAGCGCTGGCTTTCAGGGTCAACAGCCTCCGGGAAGCCAAGCCGGTCGAGCAGCGCGTCGAACAGCTCCTCCACGAAGACCTCCCCTGAGCGGAGGACCTCTTGGATCGAAGCCGCAGTGACCGAGTGCCCAAATCCCGCGGAACGGGCCCAGTCCAATGCCGCCTGAGCATCGCCAGGCACATGTGCGTCCAGTTCTGCGCGCTTACGGTCGACGGCCTCGGCGAACGCCGGCGTGCTGATCCACTCGCTCATGTCATCAACGTCATCGGGAACTTCCGCCCACAACCCGGCCGCCTTCTCCAGGTTCAGGCACGCCTCCCAAAGCTCCACGTCTGGCCCCAGGCCCATCACTATCGCCACGTCGCTGTCATAGACGGAGGCCACGCAGACTGGGGCACCCGTCCACTCGACCAGCGCCTGCAGCGTTGTTTCCGGGTTCTTGATGACGTCCCCGTGAAACTGCAGCGTCTGCCAGCCCCCCGCACGCGGCCAACCGACGTGGGCTGTTTCCCTGCTCTGATCGATCCCGTCGAATACTGGCGCACCAAGCAAGGACTGGTCGCTGCGACCGAAAACCAGTTCTCCCGAGAACCCCATCGTTTCTCCCCTCCGAGTTCGTGGGGACAAACTACGACCGTCCACTGACAACGGAGACCCAGAACGCATCCGGGAGCCCCGAGGGTCACGACGCGACCGCCCAAGCTTCCGTACGCCAGCCTGGCGGGTCTCACCCCGCGGCGATACCTACGAGGGCTATTCACCCCTCGCCAACAGCCGTCCTTACCAACAGCTTGGTTCGTCGCCTGCGGTGACGTTCTCCGGGCCGCGCATGAAGCGGCCCTGTTATCCGTGGCAAGGGGGAAGCGGTGCCCACCGTGGTGCAACTGCCGGCCGGGAAGGCGTTGACCGTCCGCGCGGCGGCCGACGCCTTCCTCGACTCGCTGCGCAACCCGAACACCGTCCGCAGCTACGGGGTCGGCGTCGGCAAGACCGCCGCGCGGATCGGGGAGGCCCGCCCGCTGGGGTCGGTCGCGGACGACGAGATCGGCGAGGCCCTGGAACTGCTGTGGGGCACCGCGGCGGTCAATACCTGGAACGCCCGCCGGGCGGCGGTGCTGTCGTGGCTGGGCTGGTGCGAGGAGTACGGGTACGACGGCCCGCAGGTTCCAGCTTGGACGAAACGGCTGGCGGTGCCGGACTCCGAGACCCCCGCCCGCTCGAAGATGGCCGTGGACCGGCTCATCGCCCGCCGAGAGGTCCACCTGCGGGAGAAGACGCTGTGGCGGATGCTCTACGAGACCGCTGGGCGGTCGGAGGAGATCCTCGGGGTGAACATCGAGGACCTGGACCTCGCCGCGCGCCGCTGCCCGGTCAAGGCCAAGGGCGCCCGGAGCAGGGCCCGCCGCCGTGGGCAGGTGCGTGAGGACTTCGTGTTGGAGACCGTCTACTGGGACGCCGGCACCGCCCGGCTTCTGCCCCGGCTGCTGCGAGGCCGTACCCGCGGGCCTGTGTTCGTCACCCACCGCCGCCCGGGGCCGGGCAAGGTCGTCAGCCACCGTGACGTGTGCCCTGACACCGGGCTGGCCCGGCTCTCCTACGGGCAGGCCCGCGCCCTGCTGGACGAGCACACCGCGGTGCGCGGGCCTGGAACGGGGTGGGATCTGCACGAGTACCGCCACTCTGCGCTGACGCACCTCGGTGAGCAGGGCGCTTCCCTGCTGATGCTGATGGCGAAGTCCCGGCATAAGAAGCCGGAGAACGTGCGCCGCTACTTCAAGCCGTCCCCGGAGGCGATCGCCGAGCTCACCAGCCTGCTGGCTCCTGGGGACAGCCGGCGCTGAGTACGGGTACGTCTGCTCTCGTCATCGTTACAGGGTGGCGGTGCCCCGGAAGCAGGTGGTTGTTGCTCCGCCGACCCAGACGGCCCCGTCCACGTCAGCGGTGACGGTGATCTCTCCCGCCCGACCGAGCCGGGTGCCCTGGGAGACTGTGTAGCCGGCGGATGCAGCGCCCGACCGGGTCAGCCACTGGCCGACCGAGGCGTTCATGCTGCCGCAGACCGGGTCTTCGGCGACGCCGACACCGGGGGCGAAGGTGCGCAGCTCGAAGGCGTGCTCTGAGCCCGGCGGGTACGCGCCGATGGCGCCCACCATGGCTGCCGGGATTTGCGACAGGTCGGGTTCCAGATCCAGGACCTCCTGGGCCGTGGCGAGCTGCAGGACCGCCCAGCCGGGGCCGTTGTCGACCCACTGGTGGGCCAGCACCCGGTCGCGGCCGATGCCGAACGCGGCCACGACCTGTTCCAGGTACTCCTCCTCCAGGTCACCGGTGCGCTGGGTGGGCGGGGCGGCGAAGGACAGGATTCCCTCGCCGCGGCGTACCTCCACCAGGCCGGCCTGGCACTCCTGCACGATGCGGTCGTTGCGGCGGGGGGTGCCGCCGTGCTCCAGCCAGGCATGCGCGGAGCCGAGGGTGGGATGCCCGGCGAACGGCAGCTCGCCGCCGGGGGTGAAGATCCGCAGCCGGTAGTCCGCTTCCGGGCCGGACGGCGGGAGTACGAAGGTCGTCTCCGACAGGTTCGTCCAGCTGGCGAGGCGCCGCATCGCTTCCTCGTCCAGCTCTGTCGCGTCGAGCACGACGGCCACCGGGTTGCCGAGGTAGGGGGTCGAGGAGAACACGTCGACCTGCACGAAGGGACGCGGGCGCGGCACGGTCATCGGGAGCCTTTCACGAGCACGACAAACGGACGTCGCATCTGCGGGGCGTCAACCACGTAGCGCCAGCGTGGTTCCCAGGCCGACCAGGCCTACGCCGGACACTCCGGCGAGGCCCTGCCGGACGCGGGGGCGGCGCAGCAGGACCTCGACGCGGGCCAGGAGCGCGAGCACCAGCACGAACCAGAGGAGGGACAGGAGCCAGAAAGTCCCGGCGAGCACGGTGTGCGCGGCCGTGGTCGTCAGGCCCGGCAGAGCGAACTGGGGGAAAAGGGAGAGGTAGAAGGCCGCCACTTTGGGGTTCAGCAGGTTGCTGACCAGGCCCTGGCGCAGGCAGACGCGCGTGACGCTTCCCGCGGCAGGTTCAGTGTGCTGGGCGCGGCGGTGCGCCGGAGCGTCCTCGGCGCCGCTTCGGCGCAGGCGAACGAAGTCGGCCAGGGCGTGAACGCCAAGGTAGATGAGGTAGAGGGCGCCGACTATGCGCACGGCTGTGTAGCCGAACTCCGAGGCCGTCAGCAGGGCCGTCAAGCCGGCCACCGCGGCCGTGGCCAATATGGCATGTCCCAGCATGATCCCCGTCGCGGTCGCGATCCCCGCACGCCGCCCCGATCGGGCCGTGTTGGCCAGCAGCAGGGTCAAATCCGGGCCGGGCACGACGATGACGACCAAGGACGCGGCGATGAAGCCGATCAGTTCTGACATGAGGATCCCTTCAGCGTGCGTGTAACCCCGGATCGACCGCACAACAAAAGGGAGCGGTTGCTGGGTGCCGTGCCCGTCGGTGGCAACCTGGCCATCCCAGCGGATGCCACCATGACCGGACAGGGCCAATTGCAAAGATTTGGACTGACTTGCGCAGGCTGGGCGTGCCGGACCACAGAACGCTGGGAAGTCTGGTCGCCATCACTGGGCCATCAGCAAGCGCCGGAAAGCCGCACCGATCCGCGCGCTGCCACGGCAGGTGCCGGTCGGAGCAGCACTTACCGGCGCCGCCCGCCCGCTGCAGCCGACTGAGCCGCCTTGCTCATCCCTCGTCGGCGGCATCCGGGGCGCGCAGGGGCCGCATCCCGCCGGGCAGGTCCGGAAGCTGGAAGGAGTACCGGCCGAGCATCTCCTTATCTGGACACCTTCGAGTGACGCTTGAACCGGTGCCGTGGCGGTGGAGGTTCAGGTCTCGTTGGGCCATCCGAATGCAGTCTTGGGGAGGCCGGTGTGCGGGTGGTCAAGGAACGCGACGGCGGTGTCGTACGCCGGGTGCGGTTGGTCGACGGTGACGGTGAACCGATCGCAGCGGCCTGCCGGTTCCTGGATCACCTGGTCGACCGGGGGTTCTCGCCGCACACGATCTGTGCGTACGCGTACGACCTGCGGCGCCTGTTCACCTTCCTCCCTGCTGAGGGCATGGACTGGCGCCAGGTCCGGGGCCCGGACGCCCTCCGGCTGCTGGCGTTCCTGAGGCGGGCGCCGTCGCGTCGGTCCGACCAGCGGCTCGGCCTGACGGTCGTGGTCGGCGGTCCGGAGGCGCCGGGTAGCCTGCTTTCGCCGGCGACCGTGAACCGGATCCTGGCTGCCGTCTCCAGCTTCTACGACTGGGCGGTGGTCGCCGAGGAGTACGACGGCGATTCCCCGATGCAAAAGCGCCTCGACCCGGCACTCGCCCGGGTGCCGGACCGGCATCAGCCGTTCATGGGCCGCGCGAGCCGTCAGCAGCCGACGCGCCGCACGGTGACGGTCAAGCAGCCGCGGCGACTACCGCGCCCTGTCGATGAGGCGGTGCTGGAGCAGTTCATCAGCAGCCTGAAGCGGCTGCGGGACCTGGCGCTGTTCCTGCTGATGCTGGACGGCGGGCTGCGGCCGGGCGAGGTGCTCTCGCTGCACCTGGACGACGTCTCCTACGGCCGGCGCCGGGTGACGGTCCGCAAGCGCGACGACCACCCGGGCGGGGTCCGCGGCAAGTCCCGCACCGAGCGGGTGGTGGACCTGCACGAGCCTCGCACCCTGGAGGCGGTCAGCCGCTACGTGATGCACGAGCGTCCCCTCGACGCAACGAGCCCATTCGTGTTCCTGGTCGGTGGGAAGGGCACCCGCCGCTTGGAGCCGCTGGGCTACGACGCGGTGGTGCGGCTGTTCGCGCGGCGGCTGGACAAGCTCGGCCTGCGCACGCCGGAGACCACGCCGCACGCGCTGCGGCACACCCACGCCACGGCGATGTGGGAGGGCGGCATGCGGGAGCTGTCGCTGCAAAAGCGATTGGGACACGCGTCGCCAGAGTCGACGAAGGTTTACACCCGGGTCTCCGACGAGGCCGTGCTGGCTGACTACACCCGCGCACTGGAGAACAACCGGTGACCGCGCTCGTCCTGGCGCCCGCACCGGAACCGGACCACCTCCGGTGCCACGCGCCGAGGGAGGAGTACTTCGCCTGGGTCCGTGCGACGTTCGCCGACGCTCCAGCGTCGATCAAATCCCGCCGCTACTTATACAACCGCTTCCTCAAACACTGGCCGGACCTGGAGGACTGGTTCGCCGAGCCCCTGCTGGTCCGCCTGGACCTGCACGGACGCGTCGCGCACGAACCCGGCAAACGCATCGGGCCGTCCCACGACGCAGGCCCCTACCTCGCCTACCTCTCGCTGGTGCACGGCCTCCGACTGGACGCCGACTACGTCCTCAGCCGGAACTTCGACAGCCTGTTCGTCCCCAAAGTCGCCGCCGGGCTCGGGCTGGACCTGGATCTACTCGATTCGTTCTCTGCCCGCATGCTCCAGCTCGGCTACGCGCCCGTCAGCGGGCGGTCCGTCCTTACCTGGACCTTCACCCGCCTTCTCCTGATGCGCGGTGATCCCGATCTGCGCGCGATCCGGCTCGACGACCTCACCGCGCTTGCTGAAGAGATCAAGCGCTACTGCGCCCGGCCGGAGGCCGGGTTCGTGCGAGCCAGCCATGTCTCCAACGCACGCCGCCGCATGCCCATGGACCAGCTCGCCGAGATCTACCAGAAGGCATGTCTGACCAGGCTGCACGGCGTCCATGTGCTGCTGTTCAACATCGGACAGGTCCCCGAGCCGCCGTTCAACGGCCTGAAGACCGCCGAACTCTGGCGGACCGAACTCACCCCTCCCGAGACGCCGCCGGCGCTCGCCGCCCCGGTGACGCGCTGGCTTTCGGGTCGGTTGCAGACCAGCGACCGCGCGGAGTCCGTCCGCCACTCACGCGATGCCTTCCGCTCCTTCCTGCGCTGGCTCGCCAGGGCCCACCCCGAAGTCGACGCAATGACCCAGCTGGAGCGGCGGCACGTCGAGGGCTTCATGGCCCACCTCCACGAACACGTCAATGCCCGGACCGGACGGCCGCTGACGGCACGGTCCCGCTACACCTACCTCAGCCCCCTGCTTCAGTTCTTCCGCGAGACCAGCCAATGGGGCTGGAGCGATGTCCCGGGCCGACCCCTGCTCAGCCGCTCGGACATGCCCAAACTCCCTCCGCGCTGCCGCGGTTCATTCGCCGGGCCGAGCTGGACCGCCTCATGGACACGGTCGAACAACTCGAAGACCCGCACCAACGAGCCGCTCTGCTCCTGCTGCGCTGGAGCGGTGCCCGGCGCGGGGAGATCGCACGGCTGACCCTGGACTGCCTGGACGCCTACCTCGACGGCTATCCGCGTCTGCGGATCCCGGTCGGCAAGACCTACACCGAGCGCGTGGTCCCCCTGCATCCCCAGGCGGCGGACGCCCTGCGGGAGCTGATCGACGCGGCCAAGGCCGCGAACGCCGCGGCCCGCCACGATGCATGGGCCCAACGGCCGGTCCGCTACGTGTTCATGCGACGAGGCAAGCCCATGGGCCGGCACTTCCTCTTCGAAGACGCCCTGGAGATCGCCTGCCGCAAGGCCGGACTCGTCGACGGCGACGGCAACCCCAGCGTGACCGCCCACCGGTTTCGCCACACGGTCGGCACCCAGCTCGCCGAAGGCGGCGCCCAGATCCAGACCATCATGGCGATCCTCGGGCACCGCAACGCGCAGATGTCGGCAACGTACTCCCACATCAGCGACCCCGTCCTGAAGGAGCAGTACGAGAAAGTCATCGCCGCCGGCGGACGGATCGCGGGACCGGCCGCCGAGGAGCTCCTGAACAGAAGGATCGGCGAAGACACCCTGAACTGGCTCAAGACCAACTTCTTCAAGACTGAACTCGAACTCGGCCACTGCCTGCGGGCACCCGCCGAAGGGCCCTGCGAGTGCGACCTCTACCTCCGCTGCTCGAAGTTCCTCACCACCAGCGAGTACGCCCCACGCCTGCGATCCCGGCTCGCCCGAGAGCAGCAACTCGCCCAGGACGCTCTCGAACGCGGCTGGCCCCGCGAGGTCGAGCGACACAACGCCATCGCCGACCGGATTCGTGGCCTCCTCGGAGAGCTCGGCGAGAGCGCCGAGCTTTGCCCTGACGATCACTGCTGAGCAGTGGGCTTCGGCTGCCTGAACGAGAGCCCCGACGGATACTGATCAGATGCATGGATCAAGTGCCTCTTGGGTCAACACCACGCACGACTGGGCCGCCACCGTGGACGCGGACCATCTCGCTCAGATCCGCCAGGAACCAGCACGGTTCGCTCCGGGTGGGCCGGGACACCTTGTTCTTGAGGTCGTTGCTTATGCCGTTGACGAGGCAGCGAGCCGGGGCGGCGGACAGTGCGTGGTCACGCTGCATCCCGACGGCTCCGTGTCGGTGAAAGATGACGGACGGGGCACCGACACTCGGGCCGACGAGCATGGCCGGGTGGTGAAGAAACCGGTCATGGCCACGAAGGATCTTCGGTTCTTCGACCTCCCAGAGGCGGAACGGCTTTCGGACGGACATCCGCGTCGCGGCATGTCCGTCGTCGCAGCGCTGAGCGAGTGGCTGATTCATACCAACCGCCGTCTCAACGGATCCTGGACCCAGCGCTATGAGCACGGCATCCCGGTAACCGATCTGGAGCCCGTCGAGGCCGACGGGACCATGGGAACCTGCGTCCGCTTCCTGCCGGACAAAGCTCTGCGTTCGCGGTGGTCGTTTAACTCGGATGATCTGGCGCGATGCTCCGAACACTGGCCCGCCCTGACTGTCCGCCTCGAGGATCAGCGCGACGATGGAGACCCGTCGGGCCGGTGACCGAACCGGTCCCACACACGGAAATTCGTCCAGATAAACATTGATGTGGTGCCGCACGAACGGGGAGAGCCGGGCGACGTCCTCGTCGCGGACCTCGAAGCCGTCGGCCCGCAGTTCGGTGACGGCGGCGTCCATGTAGCGGGTGTTGAACAGCACGAGCGCGTTCAGCACCAGGCCCAGCGCTCCGATCTGGTCCTCCATGCCGTCCTGGTAGCGCTGGTGGAGTTGCCCGGCGCGGCCGTGGAAGATCTTCCGGGCGAGGGGCGTGGCGGCCTTCCTGGAGGTTGGCCTGCACTTTGATCTGCCTGCGGTAGCCGGGCTCGTCGGCCATGCGCAGGATGTGCAGGCTCTTCGCAATCCGCCCACAGTGCGCGATCGCGTCACCGAGAGGCGTGGGACGTCCGTCGCGGGACAGCATCCGGATGACGTCGTAGGCACGGACGGCGCCGGTGTGGATGGAACCGATGATCCGCAGAATGTCCTCCCAGTGCCGCTCGATGCGGGCCAGGTCGATCCGGCCGCGGGCCGCGTCCTGGAAGGCGCCGTAGTCCGCGGTGCGGTCGATGCGCCACATCTTCTGGTCCGGCAAATCGGCGAGCTGCGGAGCGTAGGCGAACCCGGCCAGGGTGAGCAGCCCGAACACGATGTCGCTGTTTATGTGGACAGTTCAAGTTGATCATCCTTCGGTGTGTCTTTGAGAGCGTCGACGAGCTGGCCGGTGACCGCTCAGGCGGGGCTGGCCCCTGGGAGCCGGGAGGGCCCGTGACATCCTGTGGCTGTGCTTTTGAGTGATCACGCGAGCAGTGTCGAGCTCCGCCTGCTGCGGTATCAGTTCCCCGAGGTCCGGGGTGACTCATACGACGACAACTGGCTGGTCGTTGCTGGAACGGCGACAACTCCCGAGGGCAGCTGGTCCTTCGCCGATCCGTGCCTGTTGACCGGTGAAGCCCGTGAGGTGTCCGCTTGGTTGCGCGCGGTGGCCGCGGGGACCGTGGCTGTGACCGGACCCGATGCCGAAGGCTGGTTGGATCCGGACACGTGGTTCGTCGAGCCGGTGCTGGCCCTTAGCCTCGCCGACCAGAGCGGCAGTGGGGCGGTGATTCGCGTTCACTTGTCCTTGGAGGCGGCTCCCCCATGGCAGCAGGGCGATGACGGGGCGGACATCTACCAGTACGTCGTGGAGGTGCGGCTGGATACGGCTGCGCTGCTTCACGCTGCTGACCGATGGGATCTTGCGCTGGTTTCCTTCCCGACCCGCTGATCAGCGGTGATCCTGCTCCGGTGGGTCGGTCGGGTCGTCGAGTGGCTGGCCAAGGTCGGTCAGCAGCTTCTCGATGCGACTGGCCGTGCAGTGATGGCGTTCGACCTCGCGAGCCCAGCCGTGGTTGGCGGCGTCGGCGGCGAGGGCGTGCTCGACCTTGCGCCGAGCCCGTAGCCGCGGCGCATAGGCGGGTGTCGTGACGAACTTCGCGCAGGTCAGGTAGAGGTCGCACTCGCAGGGGCCTTCGGCCGGCAGCCGCAGGCAGTGGCCGAGTTCGAGTTCGGTCTTGAAGAAGTTCGTCTTCAGCCAGTCGACGGCCGCCTCGGGCAAAGCGCCGGACTTCAGCTCCTCGGCGGCGGGGCCGGCGATGCTGGCACCGGGTTCCAGGACGGCCCTGTAGTCCCGGAGGACTTCCTGGTCGCTGATCTGCGCATAGACCAGCGCCATCGAGACGCTGGAGTGTCCGAGGACCTTCATGATCGTGTGGAGCTTGGCGCCGCGCTCGGCGAGCTGAGTGCCGACGGTGTGCCGGAACCGGTGAGCGGTGACGGTGCCGCGTCCGGTGCCTCCTCGACCGCCGGGCTGGACCAGGCCGACGGCCTTGCAGGCGGCCTGGATCGGGGTGTCGAACAGGTAGTACGTCGACAGCAGCTTGCCGTGCTGCATGAACAGGTAGCGCACCGGCTGCCCGGTGAGCTCGTCGGTGAAGGGTCGCTCCGGTCCGTTCTTGCGCAGGTCGATGACCCTCTGCAGGGCGGCGGCCGCATCTGCGTGCAGGGGGACGACGCGTTCCTTGTAGGTCTTGCGGGCAGGCAGCCGCAGCCGGGCGGTGCCGTCGGGGTAGCGGTCCAGGCAGTCGATCGGCAGCCGACGGATCTCGTCCCGGCGGGCGCCGGACCAGCGGGCGACCAGCAGCGCGGCACGCTGGAAAGGACAGGCGATCTGCTCGACCACCGGCATCAACCGGTCCAGCTCGTTGTCGGGGATGAACCGCGGGACCTTGATCGGTGACTTCGGCGAGTCGCCGGGGCCGATCAGGCTGTGGCCGGGGACGCCCTCCCACTGCCAGGCAGCGGTGTCGCGGAAGAACTGGCCCAGACCGGAGGTCCGCTGGATCCGGGAGACGACGCCGAGGGGCTTGCCGGTCTGCTCAGTCGGTGTCTCGGCGATGTGCTGAAGCCAGCCCAGGCAGTGGTCGCGGGTCACGTCGGCGAACGAGTCGACCTCGGGATGGTGTTCCCCGAGCCAGTCCCCGAAGCGGCGGATCGCGAGCTCCAGCTTGTCCACGGTCGACGGACGGTCGGTCAGCCGCCGGGCGGCGAGCCACTTCTCCGCGACGGCCTGCATCTGCGGGGGCAGTGCCAGCGGTGGCTTCCAGGACGGCATCAGCTTGCGGGGCTCCATCGCGACCTGGCCGCGGTGGTAGAGCACGACCTGCAGCTGGTGGAGGTGGGTGATCCAGTTCTTCGCGGCACCCTCCAGGTAGCGCTGCCGCGACGGGTAGAACCGCTCCAGGTCCGGGTGGTCGGCGAAGAACCGGATCGCCTGCAGGGCCTCGGCGATGTGGTCCTCGGTGATCGCGGTGACGTCGAAGATGCCGGTGTGCAGGGCGATGCGACTGACCGACCAGTGCATCGCCTGACGGGCCGAGTTCGGGTTGAAGCCCAGGCCGATGGCGTCGTCGACGAGCTGCTTGGCACCGAGGTCGATGCGGAGCGTGGCGGCCGGCTCGATGATCGCGAGCTGCCCGGGGGCGAACAGCCATGGGTAGTCGAACGTCGTGTAGCCGCGCAGTCCGAGGTAGACCAGGTAGGTGCGGGCCCGGAAGGACACTGGGTAGGACGGGCTGTGATACGACTCGCCGTGCAAGCGGCCGACCCGCTCAACCAGCGGGGCGCCGAACCAGCCGGACAGCTTGGGCCAGCGTTCGACGAACTGCCGGCGGAACCGCAGCTTCATCAGCTGGTACTGGCGGTTGCCCTCTTGGCCCTGGACGTGGGCGCGCCACTCCTCCTCCGGGCAGTGCCGTCGGCTTCGGCGCTGGTGCGGAATGGATCCGGGGTTTGCCAGCATGGCTGCCGTGGAGACGGCCCGCGCCCTCACTTCGCCTCCCCAGCAGCTGAGTTGTGCCCGCCGAGGGCGCGGTTGTACTCGGCCACGACGGCCGGATCGGAGACCCGGGTGTAGATACGAGTCGACTCCGGAGAGGCGTGACCGAGTCGCTTCTGCAGCGTCAGCTCCCGCATCCCGCCCTCCCACATGCGCGTGGCGTGAGTGTGTCGCAAAGCGTGCGGAGTCACCCAGGGCTCGCGGATTCCGGCCCGGGTGCAGGCGCGGGAGAACATCCGCACCAAGCCGTCGTAGCCGAGCGGCTCCAGCCGCCGGGAACCGCGGCCTCCGATCAGGAACACCAGCGGCGTCGCCGCGTCCGTGGGCCGGTCGCCCATCACGTAGGCACTGAGCGCAGCCAGGGCCTCGGGCTCGTGCAGGTCCACCACCCGCTCGTAGCGCGACTTCGATCGCGCACCCTTCGGGTGGTCATCGCGGTGGCGGATCACCACCCGCCGCCTGCCGTAGGCGATGTCCTCCAGGTGCAGACCGAGGACCTCCCCGGGCCGCAAGCCGCCCTGGAGCATCAGCAGGACCAAGGCCCGGTCCCGCACCGACCGCAGCTCGCCGAGCAAGGACCTGACTTGGACCTCGTCCAGCGGGCGGGGCAGTTGCTGGACGGTCTTGACCCGGACCGCGCGGCGCACCGGCCGCTGCCGGCTGGCCCGTCCCATGAACGGCTGGTGCCGCTCGGACACTCGCTGCAGAGCCGGATCCGGCCGCTTCTCGATCGGGTTGGCCCGATCCAGCAGCCCGGCGAGAATCACGTACTCGTAGAACGAGGACACCGCCGCGAGGATCCGGTTCACCGTGGTCGCCGCGAGCTTGGTGGCCGGCCCGTCCGGGGTGACCGTGGCGACGGTGAGCACCATGCGGTGCCGCGGCCGGCGCGACGGCACCGAGCGCAGGTACTCCAGCAGCGGGATCGCGTGCGGCGGGGCGAACACGTCCCAGGTCAGGCCCTGCTCGCCGAAGAACCGCCACAGGTGACGGAGGTCGTAGGCGTAGGACACGAGCGTGTTCGGCGAGCAATCCCGGGCTGCGAGGAACCGCAGGAACCCGGAAACCACCTCGATCGGGGCTCGTCCGCGTCGTCGAGCAGCTCGACCAGGTGCGACCCGTCGTCTCGACGTTGGTGCAGGACCCGCACAGGAACCTCCGGAACAGTCCCGTCTGACGGCCCGTCCGACCGCTCATCCGGGCTAACGGGGTGTGAGGTGTCCAGGTAACAACATAGGAGGCGGTGTCGGTGACGATCATCTCCGGGCGGCGGCCGCCGTCGCGGTCGTAGAGGACGTCCAGCACGTACAGGGAGTCGCGCGGGGTGCCGGCCACGACCTTCCCGCCCAGCCCGGCCGCCTGGTCGTTGATCATGTTCAGCCACGTGGCGCCGCCCCGGCGGCCGAAGTACTTCGGGTTCGGCCGCGCGTACACGCTGGGTGCGGGGACGACGAACCGCATCCCGTCCACCGAGGCGACCAGGCCCCCGCCCCACGCCTGGGCGAGCGGGATGGACGCCTGGTGCGCGATGAGCGCCGCGTTCGCTGCCCGGTAGGTCGCCAGCCGCAGGTACGTCTGGTCCACGTGGGACAACCTGCCGTACTTCAGGGCGTCCGCGCCGCCCATCACCGGGGTGTAGCCGACGTTGCAGCCGTGGGCGACCAGCAGCCCGGCGATCGTGACGTGCAGGTCCTTCAGCCGTGCCTCGCCGCCGGTGACCGAGGTGAACGCCTGGTCGGCGCCGGTCCAGGACATCACCTCCAGCAGCACCTCCGGCAGGTCCACGCGCGGCAGCATCGCGTTCACCGCCGCGCGCAGGTCGAGCAAGGAGGCCGGTTCGGGCTCCGGCTCCAGGGCCGCGAAGTGCAGCCGGCCGTCGTCGTCGAAGACGATCTGCGCGTTGTCCGGGACCCGGGCGGCGACCTCCCGGTAGGTGCCGTCCAGCAGCGCCGCCCGCGCCGCCAGGTGGGCGCCCGCCTCCCCGGGCAGGTTCAGCGAGGCCAGCACGGTCGGCCTCGCCTGCTGCCACGCCTCGCCCGCCAGCAGCTTCGCCCGCGGGTCACCCCACTTCGAGGAGTTGCGGGCGAAGACCTGCTTGCTGCGCAGCATCCGGTGCAGCTGCTCCAGCACGCAGAACGTGTACGCCTTCCGGCAGCGACAGCAACGCGGACAGCACCGGCTCGCCCTCCGGGGTGGCGTCGAAGTCCACCACGGTGATCAGCAGCTTGAGGAACGGCCGCACGGTGCCGAACCGGTTGACCAGCATGGCCCGCCATGCCTCGTCCGCGTCGGAGTCCAGGGGCGGGGTCAGCTCAAACAGCGCGGCGATCGCCGCGGCCAGCTCGTGGCGGGGCACCACCTGCTCGATCGCCGCCCACATCGCGTCCAGGATCTCCACCTTCGGCCGAGTGATCTCCCCGGTGTCGGTGTCGACCTGCTCGCTGGTGGTGTCGAACACGACCTGGAACGCGGTCGCCAGCTTCGCCGACGCCCGCTCCACCCGCGGCAGCGTCTTCAGCTTTTCCTTCGCGCTCTCCCGCTCCGCCCTCGCCAGTAGCTTCGTCGCAATCAGCACCTCCAGCAGGTCCAGCGCGTCGTCCACCGCCCGCGCGGTCAGATACACCATGGTGGCCAGCAGCGTCGCCAGCCGCCGGGCATCGGAGTGCCGGCGCAGCAGCGACGCCTTCCCGTCCGCCCCGTACCGCGACAGCTCCGCCAGACGCCGCGGCGGTATCCCGGACACGTCCACGGCGTCCATCCCCAGTGCGGCGATCTCCTCCGCCCGCTCCAGGGCCCGCTTCATCTGCGGGCCCGAGACCCGCACCGCCGGCCCCCGGCGCAGCCGGTCCAGCTCCGAGACCCGCTCACCCGGCGGAACCGTTAGCAGCGAGTCCAGCACCGCCCGCTGCCCCACCCCGAGCATCCCGTACAGGGTGTCCCACAACCGCTGGTTCGCAGCCTCCCGCACCGAGGCCACCAGCCTCGTCAGCGTCGTCACCCCCGGCAGCAGCACCCGCCGCTCACGCAGCCACCCCGCCGCCGCGTCGAACAACGCCTTCGGCCCCTCGCCCGTCGTCCAGGCCCGCGCGTCCACCCACTCCCGCAGCTCGCCCTCCGCCTCGGCGAACTCCCGGTACTCCAGCACCCGCCGCAGCTCACGTACGTGCTCCAGCCGAGTGTTCTCCCGCTCGTCGTACGCCTTGAGCACCGACGGTCCCCGATGTCCAGCTGCTCGGCGAGGTAGTCCACGACCTCCGGCGGCACGTCGGCCGGGTCGTCCAGGAACACCCCGAGATACCGCGCGGTCGTGAGTTGGGCCGCGAACCCCAGCCGGTTGTGCGCCCGCCTCTTGGACTCGATCAGCTCCCGGTCCACGTCATCCAGGAAGAAGAAACGCTCCAACTCCGTACGGGACGGCGCCCCGCGATAGCCGCGTACGCGGCAGCCTGCTCATCCGTCAGGGGCCGGACCGGCTTAGCGCCGGTTTCCGTTCCGATGTTCCTCGACCCCCGACTCCGGTGCGGGCACATCAGCCGCCGCGCCCGCGCCGGCCGCGTCCCCCCGGGGCGATCCGGCGAAGCCCCCTCCCGGCGACCCACCCACGCCCACGGCCCCCTGTCCACACCCGGCGAGGCGCTGACGGCCGCGCTCGCCGAGGCGCCGGACGTCGTCAAGCCGAACGCCCGTGAACTCGCCGCGGCCACCGGTGGCGACGACCCCGAGGCGGGCGCGGCCGCGCTGGCCGCCGCGGGCGCCCGGGCGGTGGTCGCCTCGCTCGGCCCCGAAGGACTCCTCACCCACACCTTGTAGGGGGTGTGGCGGGCTCGACCGCCCGCCCTCGTCGCCGGCAACCCCACGGGCGCGGGAGACGCCGCGGTGGCGGCCCTCGCCCTCCGTCTCACCACCACAGTGCCCTGGCCGCGGCGGCTCGCCGAGGTCGTGGCCCTGTCGGCCGCAGCCGTGGCCGCCCCGCTCGCCGGGGACTTCGGCCCCGACACGCATCGCGCCCTGCTCGGCTCGGTGATCGTCCGCCCGGTTCCGCCCCGCCGTACGTGACGCTCCGACGCCCCCCGTCCCAGCGGGACTTGGCGATCGTGTCGACATCCCCACAGGCAACCGATGATCGAACATGCGCGTTTCCCGGGATTTTCACGCAGCTCCAAGCACGCATCCCTCTTGACAGGTACCAGAACCGGTCGTTTAACTCCTGGCCAACGCCGCAGTCGAAGCACTCGGCGTCAGAGGTACGCCCAGCCGGTAGCTGACCACGCGCCAGGAGTCCGGCCCGAGTCGCCAGGACCCCTCAGGCGTCCGAGGCGGGGACGTGCCCACCAGGCTCTGGAGCCCGTTCGTGATCCGTTTCCGTGTGGCCCACCGCGGACGGCCGGGTACGGCCGACGCTCCGGGACGCACCGCCCGTACGGACCGCACCTCCCCGGTTCCCGGCGCCTCGACCGGCGGGTGCGGGTCCCCGGCGGCTCCGTCGAGCAGGTCGCGCGCCCGCTCGTCGACGGCCGCGCCCGGGACGTCGCCCGCCGGGCGGCCGACGGCCTCACCGGACGACGGTCCCGAGGGCGCCCGCGCCCGGCCGCCCGCGCCCCGCCAGGTGCGGGCGGCGGTACGGCGCCCCCTCCCCCCGCGCCCCGAGCCCAGGACTCGGCCGCCCCCGCCGCGACCACTCGGCCGACGCAGGACGGCGGCGCACCCGGACCGCCCGGGCCGTCCACCCACTCCGCGGCCGATACGCCGTACACCGGCCCCACCCCTCGCACGGACAACGCCTGTCCCACAGCTCCAACCGGAGGTAACCATGCAAGCGGTCCCCCGCAGCACGCGGCCCGGCCGCCGTGTCGTGCTGCGCGCCGGCGCAGGCCTGGCCACGGCAGCGGCCGCGGGCACAACGGCCTCCGGCTGCGCGGCAGGCCGCGACGACGGCGTCGGCGCCGACGGCACCGTCACCATCGAGATGTGGCACGGCCAGACCGACACCGGCAAGAAGGCCCTGGAATCCCTGGTCGCCTCCTTCATGCGCAGCCACCCCCGCATCCGGGTCGAGCTGGGCGGTGGGGTTCTCGCCGACTCGATGCTCCAGAAGGTGACCGCCGCCCTCGCCGCCGGCTCCTACCCGGACATCGCCTACGTCTTCGGCTCCGACCTGGCGAGCGTCGCCCGCAGCCCCCAGATCGTGGACCTCACCGACACGGTGAAGAGCGCCGCCACCCCCTGGACGAGCTACTGGCTTCCGGCACGCAAGGCCGTCACCGTCAACGGCCGGGTGCGCGCCGCGCCCGCCCTGCTGGACTCCCTCGCCGTGGTCTGCAACAAGAAGCTCTTCCGGCAGGCCGGTCTGCCGCTGCCCGAGGCGGGCTGGCGGTGGGACGACTTCGTCGCCACCGCCAAGGCTCTCACCGACGCCGGCGGCGGCCGCTTCGGCACCGGCTGGCCCGGCGTCGGCGACGAGGACACCGTCTGGCGGCTGTGGCCCATGATCTGGGACCTCGGCGGGGACGTGGTCGCCGACGACGGCAAGCACATCGGGTTCGGCGACACCGGGACCCGCGCCCTGGAGGTGCTGGCCGCACTCGCCCGCGACAAGAGCGTCTACGTCGATCCCAAGCCCGGCACCGAGCAGATGTACCAGGTCTTCATGTCCGGCCGCATGGCCATGACCCTCACCGGTCCCTGGCAGTTGCCCGACATCCAGCAGGCGGGGGTCGACTACCACGTCGTGCCGCTGCCCAGCTTCTCCGGCCGGCCGATGACGATCAGCGGACCCGACACCTGGACGGTGTTCGACAACGGCGACGCCCGCGCCAAGGCCGCCAGGACGTTCGTCAGTTGGCTCATGCAACCCCGGCAGGACGTGCGCTGGGACATCGAGGCGGGCAGCCTGCCGCTCAGCCGGCAGACCCAGGACCTGCCCGACTGGCGACGCAAGGAGAGCGGCACCGAGGGCCTGGGCGTGTTCACCAAGGCTCTCGACTCCGCCCGGGTACGCCCCGTGCACGCCGCCTACCCGCAGATCTCCCGGGCCCTCGGACAGGCCGTGGTCGCCGTGCTGCTGGGACGGAGCAGTCCCGCCAAGGCACTGCGCGCCTGCGCCGCCGACGCCAACGCCGCACTGCTCATCCCGCGTTGAGGAGCGCCCCTCATGTCACGACTGCCCACTCCGATCACCGTGTCCCAGCCGCCGGACAACCGGCGTGCCCTGCGCCGCCGACGCGTCCGTGAAGGCGCCATGGCATGGACGTTCGTCTCGCCCGCCGTCCTGATCATCCTCGGCCTCAGCGTGGTGCCCATCGTCTGGTCGCTGCTGCTCTCCTTCCAGGCCAGCGACCTCGTCACCCCGAGCCGTTGGGTGGGACTGGACAACTACCGCGCCCTCGCCCAGGACCCGCACTTCAGGCAGGCCCTGCGCAACACCCTGCTCTACACCGTGCTGTACGTGCCCGCGAGCATGGCGATCGGGCTGTTCCTCGCTCTCGCCCTGAACCGGCGCATACGCGTCGTCGGCCTCTACCGCACCCTGTTCTTCGTCCCGTTCGTGATCTCCGCGACCGCGCAGGGCGTGCTGTTCTCCTTCATCCTGGACCCGCAGTTCGGCGCGGCCAACGCCGTGCTGCACCACCTCGGCATCCCCTCCCAGGGGTTCCTCTCCGACCCGTCCCAGGCACTGCCCCTGCTGGTCGCGGTCAGCCTGTGGAGCGGCACGGGCTTCTGCCTGGTCATCTACCTCGCGGCGCTCCAGGACGTGCCGGCCTCGCTGGTCGAGGCGGCCCGGCTGGACGGCGCCGGCCGCCTCCAGCTCCTGCGCCACGTCACCCTGCCCACGCTCACGCCCGTCACGGTGTTCCTGCTGCTGTGGCAGACCATCCAGTCCCTCCAGACGTTCGACCTCGTGTACGTCACCACCAAGGGCGGACCCCTCGGTTCCACCACGGTGATCGTCTACTTCATCTGGGAGCAGGCCTTCAAGAACGCCACCGCCGGATACGGGGCCGCCTCCGCCTACGTCCTGGCCGTGGCCCTGGGAGTGATCGGCCTGGTCCTCCGGATCGTCCGCCGCCGCCCGCAGGGAGCCTCCGCATGACCGTCGTCTCCGCCCCGCCCGGCGCCGCGCAGGCGGCACCCTCCACCACCGAGCCCGACGTGCGGCGACACCGCCGGCGGCTGCCGTTCAGTCCCTGGCACCTGCTGCTCGCGCCGATGGCCCTGCTCTTCGCGGTGCCGCTGATCTGGCTGGTCCTCAGCTCGGTGATGAGCAACGCGGAGATCAACCGCTTCCCGCCGGCGCTGTGGCCCTCCCACATCGACCTGGGCGGCTACCGCTATGTGCTCGGCAACGCGATGTTCCCCCGCTGGCTGGCCAACTCCGCCATCGTCAGCCTGGTCACCGTCACCGCGAACCTCGTGCTCGGCACCCTCGGCGGCTACGCCTTCGCCCGGATGCGGTTCGCCGGCTCCCGGCTGCTGATGGGCCTGATGCTGGCCACGATGGCGGTCCCGTTCCAGCTCACGATGATCCCCACGTTCCTGGTCATGAAGCAGCTCGGCCTCATCGACACCCTCGGCGCGCTGATCGTGCCCTCCCTGGTCACGCCCTTCTCGGTGTTCCTCCTGCGCCAGTTCTTCCTCTCCCTGCCGCGCGAACTGGAGGAGGCCGCCTGGATCGACGGCTGCTCACGGCTGCGCCTGCTGTGGAAGATCGTGCTCCCGCTGTCCCGGCCCGCCCTCAGCACGGTCGCCGTCCTCACCTTCCTGAGCACCTGGAACGACCTGACCTGGCCCCTGATCGCCATCAACCACGACACCCAGTACACGCTCCAGCTCGGCCTGACGACCTTCCAGGGACAGCACCACACCCAGTGGGCCGCCGTGATGGCCGGCAACGTCATCACCGTACTGCCGGTCCTGCTCGCCTTCCTCGGCGCGCAGAAGGCGTTCATCCAGTCCATCACCTCCACCGGCCTCAAGGGCTGACCCCGTTCGCCGCCCCGACACCCCACCCAGGCAGGAAACTCCGCGATGCCGCACACCTTCGACCTGCTCGTCATAGGTGACGCCAACCCCGACGTCATCATCGGCCCGCTCGACACCCCGCTCGCCTTCGGCCAGCGCGAACAGCTGGTGCCCAGCGGCACCCTCACCATCGGGGGATCCGGCGCGATCGTCGCCTGCGGGGCCGCGCGCCTCGGCCTGAAGGTCGCCTTCGCCGGACGGGTGGGCGACGACGACGCCGGCCGCTACATGCGCGACCAGCTCGCCGCCCACGGCGTCGACACCGGGGCGCTGACGCTCGACACCGGCCTGGCCACGCCCCTGACCGTCGCGCTGACCCGCGGTGACGACCGGGCCGTCGTCACCTCCCCCGGCACCCTGGCCGCGACCACGGCCGACGATGTGCCGCCGGCCCTGCTGGGCGCCGCCCGGCACGTCCACTCCGCCTCCTACTTCCTGATGCCCCGGCTCGCGACCGCGCTCCCGGAACTCCTGCGCACCGCGCGCCACCACGGCGCCACCACCTCCGTGGACACCAACGACGACCCGGCCGGACAGTGGGAGCCCACCGGTCTCGACGCCGTCCTGGCCCACACCGACTTCCTGCTGCCCAACGCCGCGGAGGCCCGGCGGCTGGCCCGTACCGACACCGCCGACCCGGCCGAGGCCGCCGCGCGGCTCGCCGCCCGAGGCCCGGTCACCGTCGTCAAGAACGGCGCCGACGGCGCGCTGTGCCACGACGGCGAACGCCTCTTCACCACCCGGGGCATCACGGTCGAGCCGCTCGACGCGGTGGGCGCCGGCGACAGTTTCGACGCCGGATTCATCGCCGGTCTCCTCCACGAGATGCCCCTGCCGCGCGCGCTGCGCTTCGCCGCGGTGTGCGGCGCCCTGTCCACCCGAGCCCACGGCGGCACCGCCGCACAGCCCATGTGGGACGAAGCCCTCACCCGCCTTCCCGAGACCGAGGAGATCCCGGCATGACCACACCCAAGATCGTCTTCGTCGGCGCCGGCAGCGTCGTCTTCACCCAGGGACTGCTCGCCGACCTCTTCGCGTTCGACGAGCTGAAGTGCGCGCACATCGCGCTGCACGACATCGACGACGAGCGCCTGGCCACCGCGCACGCCGCCGCCGCCCGCATCGCCGAAACCCTCGGCGCCCGCCCCACCGTCACCGCGCACACCGACCGCCGCGAGGCCCTGGCGGACGCCGACTTCGTCATCAACATCGTGCAGATCGGCATGGGCGAGGCCACCCGCACCGACTTCGAGGTACCGGCCCGCCACGGAGTGCGCCAGACCATCGGCGACACCCTCGGCATCGGCGGCATCTTCCGCGCCCTGCGCACCTTCCCCTTCCTCGAGGAGCTGGGCCGCGACATCTCCGAGGTCTGCCCGCAGGCCTGGCTGCTCAACTACACCAACCCCATGGCCATGAACGTCCAGTACCTGACGCAGGCCACCGGCCTGACCCGGGTGGTGGGCCTGTGCCACTCGGTCTACTGGACCATGCGCGACCTCGCCGAACTGGTCGAGGTCCCCTACGAGGAGATCAGCTACCACGCGGCCGGCGTCAACCACCAGGCGTGGGTGCTGCGCTTCGAGCACCAGGGGAAGAGCCTCTACCCCAAGCTGGACGAGCTGATCGCGGGCGACGAGCAGCTGCGGCGCAGGGTCCGCGTCGACATGTACCGCAGGCTCGGCCACTACCCGACCGAGACCAGCGAGCACTCCTCCGAGTACGTCCCCTGGTACCTGCACCACACCAGCGAGGTCGAGCGCCTGCGGCTGCCGATCGGGGAGTACCTCAGGATCGTCGACGAGAACGTGGCCGAGTACGAGAAGACCCGCGACGCGCTGGCCGCCGGGGCCCCGATCCCCGTCGAGGGCACGATGGAGTACGCGCCCCAGGTCATCCACAGCATGGTCACCGGCACCCCGCGCACGATCTACGGCAACGTCCCCAACCGCGGTCTGATCGACAACCTTCCCGCGCACGGCGTGGTCGAGGTGCCGTGCCTGGTGGACTCGCTGGGCGTACAGCCCACCCGCGTCGGTTCCCTGCCGCCCCAGCTGGCGGCGCTCAACCGCACGTACCTCAGCGCCAACGACCTGGTGGTGCGGGCGGCGATCGAGGACGAGCCCCGGCACATCAGGCACGCCGCGATGACCGACCCGGCCACGGCGGCGACGCTGACGGTGGATGAGATCTGGCGCCTGTGCGACGACATGGTCACCGCCCACGGCGACCGCCTCCAGCCGGGCCTGCGCGGCCGCCTGGAACCCTGACCGGCCGCCGGCCGGGCAGCGGGCCCCGGCCGCCGCCGGGCCGGCGCGGTCGCCGCGCCCAAAGACGAGAGGGGGGCGTTCCGCCTCCGTCCGCCACATCGGCCTCCGGGTCCGAAGGCGTAGTCCCGTGCCGCACGGCTGCCCCGGTGCGGCACGGGCCTTCCCCCGCGCGATACCGGCCGCCGCGTGTGGTGGACCTCGCCGTTCCCGCGGGCCCGGACGCCGCCGGCCGGGTCGGTGCCGCCCCGGTCAACGAGCGGCCGTGTGCCCGGTGGACGCGCCTGGCTCGTCGAGAAGGGCGAGGAGGGCGCGTTCGGCGGGGGTGAACGGGGGACCGTCCAGGTGCGGACGCAGGGGGCCGATGAGGGCTGTCAGGAGTACGCCCGGCCTGACGAGGGACGTGGGCGGCGTCTTCAGTGCCAGGACGTCGGTCAGGGCGGTGGCCGCGTGGAAGGAACCGGTGGCGGTACGGGACAGGCGGCTGACGTAGCGGTGGAGGAGTCGGTCGAGAGGACTGGGCGCTTTGCCTTTCGTGGTGGAGAAGTGGATGTCCTGGCCGGTGCTGAGGGCCCACGCGCTGTCGACCGGACGGGCGATGGCCCGCTGAGCGCGGCGGGCCGATCCTGAGGTTGAGCCGGTGGCGAGGGCTTCGCGCAGGGCGAGGGCGCTTTGGGCGGCCACCGATATGCCTTGCGCGTAGACGGGGTTGAAGACCGCGGCGGAGTCTCCCAGGGCCAGCAGGCCTTCGGGCCAGGAGGGGAGGCGCTCGTAGTAGTGGCGCCGGTTGGCGGTGCTGTGGGTGACGCGGACGTCGCTGAGGGGTTCGGCGCGGGCGATCAGGTCGGCGATGACGGGGTGGCGCAGGGTGCGGGCGAAGGGTTCGAAGGCGTCCGCGTCGCGAGTGGGGTGTGCGCCGGGGGCTCCCATGAGGCTGACGTGCCAGCGGTCGTTCTCGATCGGCAGGATGCCGCCGGCGTTGCCGGGGCGAGGAAGGCGGGGATCGGCCTGCACTCCGACCACTGGCCAGTGGTGGGTGGGGACGGGGGCCCGGTAGATGCGGCTGGCGTAGGCGAGGCCGGAGTCGATGACGTCCCGGGCCAGGTCGCTGATGCCCAGGGTGGCCAGCCACCGGGGCAGCCGGGAGGTGCGGCCCGAGGCGTCGATGACCAGGTCCGCGTGGCGTTCCGCTCGGGTGCCGTCGGCGGTGCGCAGACGCACGCCGGTGATGGTGTGGCGGTCGCCGAGCAGGCCCACGACTCTGGTGTGGGGGCGGACCGTGATCCTGGGGTCGCTCTCGAGCAGTTGCTCGCGGACGATGGAGTCGATCAGGTCCCGGCTCGCCGTGATCACGTGGTGGGTGGCGCGCTGCCAGCGGCGGTACCAGCCCTCGGGAGCGTGGATGACCATGTTGGTGGTCACCGGTATGCGATGTGCTCCCACGGCCAGCAGCCGGTGCGTGGTGCCGGGCAGGAGGGCATCGATCGCCTCGGCGCCGCCGGTCTGAAGGAAGTGGATGTGTGCGGCCTGGGGGACGCCGGTGCGAGGCACGGGGCCTTCACCCAGTTCGTGGGCCTCGATGATTTCCACTGACGCGGCATGAGGCCTGACGGCTGCCGCGGCCAGCATGCCGGCGACGCTGCCACCGATGACGACAACACGGGCGGGGTGTAACCGCACGGTCTCCTCCAAAAAGTCTGCACACGCGCCGGAGATCACCGACCCCGGCGCACGGTGTGCGTTTCCACCAGCCCGCGATCGACTACGTCACCCGGCGCACGCCGCAGGCACAGCGGTGACCGTCCGCTGCCTCGGGCGCTGCCCGGCCCGGGAGGTCCGCCAGTACGTCGGGGCCGGGTCAGGATCCCGGCCGTGTCCGCGGGCCCACGAGACCTTGGTACAGGGCCCGCCGTTCCTGGGAGCCGTCCTCGGTCTCGGCCAGCGCGGCGTCCCACTGCGCTTTGATCTCGTCCAGGAAGACGCGCCAGTCCCCGCTGGCGTGGGACCTGCCCATCTCCCCCAGCTCGACCAGGCGTTCGTTCTTGCCCAGTCCGCCCGAGCCGACCTTGTCGCCCTTGTGGCCGTGCAGGACCGACTCCGGGTTGGCGGTGGCCTCGGTGGAGCGGAAGTCGTGCTGGTAGCCCACCGGACTGGTGGCGTGCGGCGCGAGGGTCTCGATGCCGATCTGCAGCGAACCGTCCTTCCTCGTGGTCGGCCGGTGGTGGACCAGCAGCATGTGGCCGTGCGACCCGTTCGGCAGCACCACGTCCCCGTTCCAGTCCTTGGAGCCGAGGCCGCCGCCGGAGATGTTCTGTCCCCACAGGTCCGGGCGGTCGGCGCCGACGGACACCATGTTGGTGAGCGACGCCAAGGGTCCGCCCTTCTCCTTGAACGCGCCGGGCTTGCCCTCCTTGTTGGTCCCGATGGAGGTACGGTGCGTGGCGAAGCCGCGGTCGACGACGTCCCCCGCTCGGGCGTTGGTGCGGTCGTCCTGGGTCACGCCCAGGAACTCCGGCAGCGAGTAGGCCGGTGCGTCCGCGGAACTCAGCGCGGGGATACGGATGTTGACCCGTCCCCCATGGGCGAGGGCACGGATGACGTCCTTCTCGTAGTCGGCCACGTGCGCGCCGGCCTTCGGGTCGTACAGCTTCAGCCCGTTCTGCAGGATGAGCAGCACCTTGGTGAGCATCTCGCGGGCCCGCACGTCCTGCGCCGCGTAGTCCGGCGCGGTGCTCCTGCCCTTGCCCTTGGCCGTCGTGGGGCCCGTCGCGGGGATGCCGTCCGGGTGCAGGCGCTCAGGTGGTATCCCGGCGGGGTGCAGGGTGTCGACGGCCGTCTCCCGGATCTGCTGGTCGCGCTCCCGCTCCAGGTCCCGCTTCTCCTCCGCGGAGGTACCGGGCGACTGGGTGAGCATGAACCGGCCGAGCGTGTAGTCCGGCGAGATCGGCGTGGCCCGGCCCGCCTCACGCACGGCCGGGTGGTTGGCGCGGACGGCCAGGGTGGCCGTGAGCACGCGCTTGCCCGCGGGAAGCGTCAGCCAGTCGTCGAACCGGCCCTTGGTATAGCTCTCGGCCTGCTCGTAGGTGCCGATGCCCACCTCTTCGAGCCACCGCTGGTTCGCCTCGGAGAGGTGCTTGATGTCGTCCAGGTCCTGGTTGCTGAACACCTCGCCGCGCATGACCCGCCGGTCCAGGGTCTTCCTGAGCCGGGCCGGCCCCATGACCATCCACTGCTCGGGCCACCAGGTGCCCGGTGCGAAGACGTTCTTCTTCATCTTGTTCTGGACCGTGTGCTGTTCGATCGACTGGCTCAGGCGGGCGATGGCCTCCGCCCCCGTGGCCTGCTGCTCGGCGGCGCCGTCCTCGGTCGACGCGCTCTGGCGCGCCCGCTGGACGGACGCCGGGCCGGCGTGCGGGCGCGCGTGACCGTGCTCCGCGTCCTCATGCGGGTGTCCGTGCTCGGCGGGCAGGCGCTGGACGGGCGCCGGGGCGCCCATGACCCGCTCGGCCGCGGTCTCCGCCCGGCGTTCGCCCTGGTCACTCGGGTGCGAGATGCGCAGGCCCGCGCCGTTGTCGGTGGCCGGTACGGGTCCCGCCGCCTGGTCGAGGGTGTGCGCCAGTTCGTGCGCCCAGTCCTTCTTGGACATCCCCCCGCCGTCGACGATGTGCGCGCCACTGGTGAACGCCCTGGCCTCGACCGCGGCGGCCGCCCGCTGCGCCACGGGACCGTCGTGCACCTGTACGCCGCTGAAGTCGGCGCCGCCGAACCGCTCTTCCATCTCGCCGCGCAGCGTGGGGTCGAGGGGCCGCGCCGGCGACCGCAGGCCCTCGTCCACCGCGGCCCGCTGCGCCTGGGCCTGGCCGGCGGCCTCGGTTTCCCGGCCGGCTCCGGCGGACGAGGAGGTGGCCCCGTCCGCGGCCACGCGCTGCAGATGCCGCACCCACGCACTGCTCATGGTCGTCGGTGGTTGTGTCCGGCGCGTAGTGCCCGATGTCCGTTCGCCGGCCTTCCGGTGCTCCCGATCGACGGAGTGCACAGGCGGTCCTCCCTGGCGACTAGGCTGCCTTGCCCACCCGTTGTAGGCGAAGACCGCGTCCCGGAGGAAGGGCCTAAGGGGCAGGATCCGGTGTCCCCGGGGCCTCGTCCCCGGGAGCCGCTGGCTTTCCCAGCAGTCGTACGACGGCGGCGTTGCCCACTGCGCACTGGAGATGGGCCAGGCGCGCGGCCACGGAGACCTCCGGAGCGGGCCGCGTGATCGTCCTGTGTGCACCGGCCGGGCCCTCATGCCGCGCCCCGGTCCTGGCCGTCGAACCCTCCAT
Organism: Streptomyces sp. NPDC015220; assembly: GCF_043079345.1. Taxonomy (NCBI): domain Bacteria; kingdom Bacillati; phylum Actinomycetota; class Actinomycetes; order Kitasatosporales; family Streptomycetaceae; genus Streptomyces; species Streptomyces sp. NPDC015220. Next base: position 47,407 of record NZ_JBIBUK010000004.1, read on the forward strand.
CGCCCTGCCCTCCACCGCGCCCCCACCGTGCCGCGCCCACCCTGTGGCGCCTGGTCGGCCCGCTTGCCGACCAGGATGCGCCGCCTACCCGTTGTAGGCGAATCCGCGCCCCGGAGGAAGGGGCGGAACCCCTTGGCCGATGAACCGGTCGCGTGGGAGGCGGACCGGCCCGCCTTCGACACCGCCCCGGCGCTGCGGCGCCGCGGGCAGCAACGGCGGGCCCCCGGCGGCAGGTGATCGCGCAGCTCGCCCCCGCACACCGGGCGGTTATCGCGGGGGCATCGCGCACGGGCGTGGCGCCGCTTCGCGGCGCGACCGGCCCCGTGCATGGGAATGGCCCGCCATTGGATCGGCGGGCCATTCCCAGTATGCGCATACCGCTCCGTCAAGAATTGACGGGGCGGCTCAATCACCGAGTTCGGTCTCGACGTGGCCGGTGATGGCCGATGTCTGGTTCGCGGAACACGTCACCGTGGACCATCCAGACACATGGACATCTTCATCAGGCGGGCAGCTTCGGGGTGGTCCAGCAGGACCCTGCGGAGGGTGCCCAGGATGTCGTCCCTCACCTCGCTCGCCGGCCACCTGCCCACGCCCGCCCGGATCCTCGACGCCCTCGTGGCAGCCCTCGGCGTCCCTGCCGTCGTTCTTCGGAGCCGGCGCACGGTCGGCAGCCCGAGCCGAAAGCCTGGTCAGGCACGGCCGGGCGAGGGATCCGGTCCGCGTCCAGGACCGCGTGCTGTCGAGGCGTGAGCGGACCTGGTGACCAACTGTCACCAGGTCCGCGGCACGGGATCAGCGTCTGCGGGCCCAGCCGGAGCCGATGCCGGCCACGTGCAGGGCCAGAGCGGTCAGTCCGAGCAGCATGACGTTCGTCGAAGAGAACACATCATTGGTACTGAGATCTGCGGCGTTGATCAGGAATGAAACGAAGAACAGCACTGCCGCGACTATGCCGAGCATGAGCCAAGCTCCTCTCACGAAGGGTGAAGCCCGTATGCCCCGCCACGGCCCCGGCAGACGTACGACCGCGCCTCCAGCGCCACTGGGCCCGTCGGCGCGGACCGGGGCGGATCGTCGTCGGCGAGGCCGAAGCCGGCGCGGGCGTCGTCACTGCCGACGGAGCCGCAGGGAACACAGTCTCGTTTCCGCACCGTTGACTGCGCCGGCACGGTCGATGTGTGGCCATCCAGCGCTCGGCCGTCCGAGACTCGTCCCAACGGTGAGGTGTGGTGATCACGCGGTGAAGGCGGTGCGCTCCCACGAAGACGGCGGGATCGACGCGCTGCGGGCGGCGTCGATCGCTCGCGGTGCAGCTCGCGCGGCGGTGCGGCCCCACCGTGATCGGGCCGGCGAGCGAACGGGACCACGCCTGGTCGAAGGATCGCGGTGTCGTCCCCGTCGTGTACGGGGAGGGCGTGGCCGAGCGGATCCGGCAGGCGTTCGGCGGGAGGGTCGACGCGTTCATCTACACGTCCGGTGCCGGCTTCTTGGTTCGGCCCGCCGGCAGTCGGCATGACACATTTCGCCGCTGCTTTCACGGTCACAGCCCGCCGGCCGGACCCCCTCCCGCGTGCGCCGGTCCCTGCCACCTCACAGGTGTCCCGGCCGTCACCCGAAAGTGTGCAACGACCGGCGACCACCTCGTCCCGCTGCCGGGCCCGGTCAGGCGAAGACCTCGCCGCCCGGTCGTGTCGGGGGGCCGGGTCGTGTGCAGCGCCGGGCCGGCCTTCCCGCACCTCTGCGCAGGAAGCGGTTCGCGCCCTCGACAGGGCGAGCCCGGCATGCGACTGGACGCAATCGGCGCATGCGCCGTTAGCGCCGACCTTGACCGGGTCACTCATGAGGTGATCCGCCGAGAGAACGGAAATGGTGACCATGGGTGACGCGCAGAACGACCATGAGCAGGCCGCGCGCCTGCCCGAGGGCGACGTGGTGGCGGTCCTGCTGGGGCAGCACGGCCGGATCAAGGAGCTCTTCGGCCAGGTGAAACAGTCCGGTGGGGAGGCCAGGAAGAACGCGTTCGACGAGCTGAGGTCGCTGCTCGCGGTCCATGAGACCGCCGAGGAGATGATCGTGCGACCGGTTTCCGCCGACACCGCGGGCAAGGCGGTGGCCGACGCCCGCAACGCGGAGGAGGCCGAGGCCAACAAGGTCCTCGCCCAGCTGGAGAAGATGGATGTCAGCAGCGCCGAGTTCGAATCGCTTCTGGAGCGGTTCGAGCAGTCCGTCCTCCAGCACGCGGAGAAGGAGGAGACGGAGGAGTTCCCGGCCGTACGCGCCGGTTGTTCCGAGGACCAGTTGGAGAAGATGGGCCGACGGCTGCTGGCGGTGGAGAAGGTGGCGCCGACGCATCCGCACCCCATGGCTGCCGGCTCCCCCACCGCGCAGTGGATGACCGGTCCCTTCGCCTCCATGGTCGACCGGGTCAAGGACGCGCTCAGCAAGAGCTGACGCGGCACGATGGGCCTCGTCCGGTGGCAGAACGGCAGCCCGTCGGCCTTGAGGTACGCCCGCAGCGACGGCCAGGCCCAGTACCCGCCGGGCAGTGTGCCCGAGCCGCTCGGTGCACGGTTCGCCGCCACCCCCGAACGGGCCTGCGCCGGCTCGGCGAGCCCCTGTCTCGACTGCCTCGCCCAGCACGCGGCGATCTCATCGAGGGCGTCCCGCTGCCCTCAGGTGCGTACCGTGTCCGCGTTCATCTGGCATGGCGCGGTGATACCCGGGGGGCGGGACGGCGTGGACGACGCTGTTGGTCGCCAGCGTAGAGGCGTTCCGCGGCGGCGAGGTCGTGTGAGGGCCGGGTGATGCGGACGCCCGTCATCCTCCGTCCGGAAACGGGTGGCTCGGCCGGTTCCTGGGGCGGGTGGCTCGTCCGGTCCCCGGGGGTGGACGGCTGCGTGGCGCTCACTTCCGGTCCTCACTCCGGTGGGCGACGGCGGAATAGCCGGTGCTCCAGGTGCGGTCGAGGAAGTCGGCGATGAGCGGGGCGATCTCGGCCAGGTGTGTCTCCAGGGCGAAGTGGCCGGTGTCGAAGAGGTGGAGTTCGGCGTCGGGGAGGTCGCGCAGGTAGGCGCGGGCTCCGGCCTCGGTGAAGAACGGGTCGCCGACGCCCCAGGTGATGAGGGTGGGCGGGATGCGCGTACGCAGCCAGGACTGCCACTGGTCGTAGCGCTCCAGGTTGGACCGGTAGTCGAAGGCCAGCGCCACCTGAGCGTCCTTGCGGCCGGGAAGGTCCAGGAAGTGCTGGTCGAGGGTCCAGCCGTCGGGGGCCAGCAGTTCCGGGGCGGGGACACCGGTCTCGTATTGGCGGCGGGTGCCGGGCAGGGTGAGCAGGTCGCGGACGGTCTTCTCGGCGCCCGGGGTGTCGGGACGCAGCGCGATGAAGGCGCGGGCCGCGTCCGACAGGCCCTGCTGGTAGGCGTTTCCGTTCTGCACGACCAGGCCCGCGATCCATTCGGGGTGCCGCTCGGCGAGGCGGAAGCCGACCGGGGCGCCGAAGTCGAACACGTACATCGCGAAGCGGGTCAGGCCCAGTCGGCGCACGAGGCCTTCGGTGATGCCGGCGAGGCGGTCGAAGGTGTGGACGAAGCCGGGCGGGGCCTGGGTGTGGCCGAAACCCGGGTAGTCAGGGGCGATCAGGCGGTAGTGGGAGCCCAGGACGTCGATCAGACGGCGGAACTGGTGCGAGGCCGAGGGGAAGCCGTGCAGCAGGAGAAGCACAGGTGCGTCCGGGCGGTCGGGAACCGACTCGCGGTAGAAGACACGGACGCCATCGACCTCGAGATGTCGGTGGACGGTGCGGGCGACCGGTAAAGCCATCACAGCTAATCCCTTCACATGCTGATGATGCATTAGATGTACCGTCCGATTGACTAACGGGTCAAGTTCTTTGGATACCATTAGAGACATGAGTGGTCCCGTTCACTTGACCGGGGAGCCGCTGGCTCTGGATCTGGTCAACACCCATCCCTCCGTCGGTGACCTGCTGACCGGCCCGGACGAGCTGCGTGCCTGGCTGCTCCTGGAGGCGGACCGGTCTCCCGAGGCACGAGAGTTCGCCGCCGCAGAACTCACCGACGCCGCCCTGGAAGCCGTGCGCGGAGTCCGCGCGCACACGGCCCACGCGCTCGACCGCGTCCGCCGCGGCGAACGGCCCCCGTCAGGAGCACTGGACGCGCTCACCCGAGCCCAGGGCGCCGCGCCCGCCGTCCGCGAACTGCACTGGAACGGCACCACGGTCACCGCCACCCGCCGCCGCACCGGACCGACCGTCGCGCAGTTGACGGCCTGGCTGGCTGAGGCCGCCGCCGACCTGCTCACCGATCCGTCGGTCGCCACGGTCCGCCAGTGCGCGGCCGAGGATTGTGTCCTGCTGTTCCTGCCCGCGCATCCACGCCGTCGCTGGTGCTCAGCCGCCCGCTGCGGCAACCGCGTCCGCGTCGCCCGCCACTACCGGCGCCACCGCTCCGCCTGACCGCCTCGGTCGACTTGGGCCATGGCCCACTTCCCCCGAGACGCCCGGTCACCGTTGTGACGGCGCGTCGCGACCGGCACTCAGGTTCTGGCCGACCGGTGGAATCGCTCCGGAAGGGCTGACCCGCGCGGCAGGTGGACCAGGGGTGCGGATACGGTCCACCTCGCGGCGCGACTCCAAAGCTCGGTGCGCCGCGACAGGGAGGGAATGAATGCGCACAACACTGCTCCGGCGCCTGGCTTCCGTGGCCACGACGTTGGGGCTTGCCTCGCTCGGCCTGGTCAGTGCGGGCGCCGCACCTGCGCAAGCCGCGGTCAGCGACTGCCCTTCGGGGTACTTCTGCGCCTGGAAGGACGACTACGGCACAGGCTCGAAGATGTTCAAGGCGAACACGAGCAAGGCGACGCTGGGCACGTGGGACAACAGCTTCCGCACGGTCATCAACCGCTCATCCTTGATCGCCTGTCTCTACGACGAGCCCGACTACGGTCTCAAGCACGGGTACAGCACCTTCCAGCCCCGGGAGACCTACCCCACCAGCATGGACCCGGACTTCAGCTCGCTGAAGCTCGTCCGCACCGTGCGGGAGTGCGAAGGGCCCGCCTACCCCTACTGGTACGCGGCGACCGCGCCCAAGTCGTCCGGCTTCGGCGATATGAACGCCGACCGGAGGCCGGACCTCCTGGTCCGCGACAGAGTCGGGCGCCTGTGGTTCCTGCCCGGTGACGACACCGGCCGTCTGGTCGGCTCCGGTGGCTGGAACGGGATGAACGCCCTCACCCGGCACGGTGACTTCAGCCGCGACGGCCGCGAGGACGTCATCGCCCGTGAGGCGTCCACCGGGAGGCTGTGGCTCTACCCCGGCACCGGTTCGGGCGGTCTCGGCGCGCGCAAGCTGATCGGCAGCGGCGGCTGGAACGGCATGTCCAAGATCACCGCGTTCGGCGACCTCTCAGGGGACGGCCGAGCCGACCTCGTCGCCGTGGAGAAGTCCACGGGCAGGCTGTGGCTCTACCCGGGTACCGGTTCCGGTGGTCTCGGCACGCGCAAGCTGATCGGCAACGGCGGCTGGAACGGCATGAACGCCCTGGTCGGCGCCGGGGACATGAACAGTGACGGCCGCCCTGATCTGATCGGCCGCGAGGCGTCCACCGGCAAGCTGTGGCTCTACCCCGGCAGGACCGGGTCCATCGGGTCACGCGTGCTCATCGGCAACGGCGGCTGGAACGCCATGAGTTCTCTCACTGCCGTCGGCGACTGGTCGGCCGACGGCCGTGCGGACCTTCTCGCGACGAGCGGCGACTGGCTGGTCCAGTACCAGGGGCTGGGCACGGGCGGTCTGCGGCCGGGTGAGCGGAACAACGCCACCTGGTGGGGCCTGGACAGCGGCGCCTTCTGATCCACCCCGAGGGCCTTCGCTTCCGGGCGAAGGCCCTCGGAGGGGCCGTGGTCGTTTGCCGCCGCCCGGTCTGGGCGACCGTGCCGGTGTCGCCGGCGGTGCCGTGCGTGAAGGTGGTCTTCTCGCCGTCGGCGTCGGTGGCGTCGGACGACGCCTCGCCACCGGCGACCGTCTGCCGATGGTCGACTGCGGGACCGCCTGTGAGCGCGCCGGTGTCTCTGGGGGGCGTGGGACTTGCGGCGCGGGTGTGGTTGGAGAGCACGAAGTCGGGGTCCGGATCACCGACTCGAGATTGCTGCGGTTGCGGAAAGCGTGATCGGTGACATTGCCCGGCGTGGTGCCCGAGCCCATGGCGTCGGTGGTCGAATCTCGGCGCGTGTCCTCGTCACCCGCGCGGCCCGCACGTCCCACAACCTGATGCCGTCCTGGGGCGTCGGCGACGCGGGAGCGCGGCCGACCGGGCCGGCCACAGCCGACGTGCCGTCCGCCATCGGCTTCCCCGGCCAGGCGGGAAGAGCGTGAGCCGCCGCGTGCGCGGATCCCGGATCCGTATGCCACGTACCCCTGCCCGGACGGTCGGACAACCGGCAGTCGACTTCCACGGCCGTGGAGCGGCAATCCGCTCCACGTCGACCACCTGCGGGTTTCACATTATGAGCACAACTGCTCCACGTCTGTTGCACATTATGGACCTTGGGTCGCTTACCGGGCACGGCCCTTGCGCGACCGGTCATGTCCGGTGAAGATCACCGTTCGAAGCTCACCGCCCTACGGCTGAGCCCCACCGACCCCGTGCGTCTCGTCGGTGCCCCGGTCTTTCGTTCACCCTCGTCGCCTCATTGGGGGAGTGCCGTGCGTCCTCGTGCGTTCCGTGGTCCCCTCGCCCTGCCCGCCACGGGTGCGGGCGCCGCCGTAGCGGCGTCGGCCACCGCGGCGAGCGGATCCGACGCGGCCCGCCCCGGCGATGCCCCAAGCGGCTGTCCACGCCGACCGCGAACTCCGGGCGATGTGCGCCCCGGTGCGCGCTTACGCCGCGGACGCCGACACGTGGCCCGACGTCGGCGACTCGACAGAGCGCTCACGTGAGCTACGACGTCACCCGCTACACGACCGACGGCGACACGACCCCGGCCACGCCGACGGTCACGCGGGACGGCGACGGCGCCAGAGGCGACGGCACCGCCAAGTCCCCCTGAGCCACGGAGCCGACGGCGACCGGCAAAGGCGCGTCGTCCGCGGCGGCAACCACCGTGGAGTCCCGTCCGCGAAGGCGGCGGACGGCCGGTCAGGCCAACCGCACGTGCTCGGGGGACGTGACCTCACGGACCCGCGCCCGGGCCAGGGCCGTCCGACGCCTCCCCCTTCAAGGGCTCCGCGCCTCACTCGGCGCCTCTTCACGGCCCGGCCCTGCCGTCGGCAGCGCCTCGGTCCGTCACGAGGTCCTGTTCCACCAGGCGAGTCCATCCCCACCCCCGCGGCAACGTCCGCGAGAACCAAGAGAGCCGATCTCCATGCGCACCACCACCATCCGTGCAGCAGCCCTCACCGCCGCCCTGGCCCTGAGTTGCGCCGCGTGCTCCTCCGGGCACGGGGAATCCGAAGCCCCGCCGCGCAGCCTGGTGCTCGACGGCAAGCCCTTGTCCCTTCCCGCCACGTACTTCGACCCGGCGGTCAAGGACGCCCGGGCCGCGGCGAACGCCCTCGGTCCCGTCACCTGCGGTCTCCTCGGCTCCCACGACGGCTCCGCCGACGGGGCGGACAAGGTCGCGGTCCAGCCGACCGTGGCCTGCGGCCCCTACCTCCACGAGAACGGCGTCGCCTACCTCACCGAGTCCGTCGACACGACCACCGACGCCACGGATGCCGCCTCCGGGCTCACCGCCACTCCCCTGCCCAAGGACGGCCTGCGCTTCAAGGACGCGGACGACGTGCTGGCGACGGCGTCCTCGCTGATCGACGCCAAGGGGCGGGCGCATCCTCTGCCCCCGACCACGAAGAGTGGCACCCTCGGCTCCGGCCAGGCCGTCCACGGAACCCTCTCCAGTGACAGCGAGCTGACCGGCCTGACCGCGGCCGCGGAGCCCACGCTCCGTACCGCCGCAGCGACCGCGCACGACAACGGGATAAGAACCGCCAAGGAGATCACTCTCGAAGGCGTCCGCGTCCAGCCGGCCAAGGGACACCAGCTCCTGCTCACCTCCCTGGACCTCACCACGACCCACGGCGCGACCGTGAAGGCGGCCGTGACCGTGGGCAGCGCCGAACCGGTTCCCGTCATCGACACCGAGCGCGAGGACACCTCCGGCTCCGTCATCGCCGTCGACGTACCCGACGAGAGCGCCCCGGTCACCCTCACCCTCACCGACAGCTTCCACACCACCAGCTCGTACGACCTGCGTCGTGGCGCCCACATCGGCAAGACCGACGCCCGATTCGCCCTGAAGGACCTCAGCCTCGAGGACAGCCGGCGGGTCAAGGCCTACGACGCGGACTACGGCGACAGGGACTACTACAAGCCCGCCGTCGGCGCCACACTGACCGTCTCCCTCATCGACGACGGCCACGACAAGGACGGCGACGGCACCGCGGACGGCGCCCTGGGCCTGGCCCCCGCCGGACAGCGCTGGATCGCCGTCGAGCCCTACATCGACTTCCCCGACGCCCTGCTGGACCCGCCCGCCAACCCCACCAGCGACGTGACCATCACCCTCACCGGCCCCGACGGCACCGCCTACACCCCCGCCGCCACACCCGTCTTCGACGCACCGCCCGTCATGCACCAGAACCTCTTGCGGGGAACCGCCACCTTCGCCGTCCCCTCCGACGTCACGGAAGTCACCGTCGACGAGCGACTGGGCCTCAGCGGCATAGACAGCGCCCTCGAGCCCCACCTCGAATACCGCCACACCTTCAACCTCGGCTGACCCCGGCACACGGCTGGTCCGGTCCCTGCGATGCGGGCACCGGACCACCCCGCCGACCGCCGCCGTCGGCCGGGGCGGGAACGGGGCCCACCGCGCCGGTCCGCGAGCCACGCCACCGGCCGCCGCGGCGCGATGCCGACAATCTCCGCCGCACTCCGTCGCATCCCCTTCGACCGAAGCGTTCCGTTGCCGTGCCCGCACCCCGCGGAGTGACCTGCCTCACATGCCGTCACACGCGTGGATCAGCCGGTGTCCTGTGCCCGAACCGCGTGGAACGAGAGGGGACACCATGACCCAGAACACCGAAGTGGTCGTGATCGGCGGCGGGTACGCCGGCGTCATGGCCGCCAATCGCCTGACGAAGCGCGACGACGTGACAGTGACTCTGATCAACCCGCGTGCGGCCTTCGTCGAGCGGGTCCGTCTGCATCAGGTGGTGGGCGGATCGCACCCGGCCGTCGTCGACTACCGGGAGGTCCTGAGCGAGCGCGTCCAACTGGTGGTCGACACCGCGGTACGGATCGACGCTCCCGGGCGCGACGTGGCACTGGCGAGCGGCGACGCGATCGGCTACGACTACCTGATCTACGCGGTGGGCAGTGGCAGCGACGACCGGCGCCTGCCCACAGGAGCGGCGGAGTTCGCCTACCCGGTCGCCACTCTGGAGGAGGCACAGCGGCTGCGGGCAGCCGTCGACAGCGCTCCCGCGACGGCCACGGTGACGGTGGTGGGAGCCGGTTCGACCGGCATCGAGTTCGCCGCCGAGCTGGCGGAGGCCGGCCGCTCCGTGACCCTCGTGTGCGGCGGGGTGCTCGGCCCGTATCTGCATCCGCGGGTGCGGCGTTCCGTGGCCAAGCGGCTGGCGGCGCTGGGTGTGAACGTGCTCGAAGGCCCGGACACGAAGGTGACGGCGGTGACGCGCGACACCGTGCGGCTCGGTGTCGGCCGCGCGCTGCCGAGCGCGGTGACCGTCTGGGCCGCCGGGTTCGGTGTGCCGGACCTGGCGGCGCGCAGTGGGCTGAGCGCCGACGCCCTGGGCCGCCTGCTCACGGACGAGACCCTGACGAGCGTGGATGACGTGCGCATCGTCGCGGCCGGGGATTCGGCGGCGCCGTCTGACATGCCGTTGCGAATGAGCTGCCAGACCGCTCGTCCGCTGGGAGCGCATGCCGCCGACACGGTGCTGGCCCGGATCGCGGGTGCGCTGCCCGAGGAGATCAATGTGGGTTACTTCGGCCAGTGCGTCGCGCTGGGCCGTCGGGCCGCCACCGTGCAGATCGCCGCCAAGGACGACACCGCGAACAGGTACTACATCGGCGGACGCCTTGCCGCGGCGATCAAGGAGCGCGCTTGCAAGGGTGTCGTCAGGGAGCTGGTGGACGAGGCCCGCAGACCCGGATCGTTCACCTGGGGGTTCAAGGACGACAAGCGCGGACGGCTGCTGCGGGCCGGGCAGCGCCCGGCTCCGGCGACACGATAAACGGGCAGCCGTGCCTTGCGGCCCGGCCTGGGCCACGGTGGCCGGTCGGGTCGGCCGTGAACGGATCGGACCGCACGCGTGGGGCGGCGCCCTGAACGCGGGCGCGGACACACCTGGCTTCTTCCACGGTCCCATGAGCGAGAAATGGTGTGCCGCGGGTGAGCCGGCCGAACCGCTGCCGGCCAATGGGACTTGCGCTGTGAACACGCGCCTCGAAAGCCTTCGGTGATCGGGGCCGCCCGGAAGGGAGAGAGCGAGACATGAGCGACCATGCCACCGAGGCGGCGACCGGGACGTTCATCGCCCACCGAAACCTGCTCTTCACCGTCGCGTACGAGATGCTCGGATCCGCGGCCGACGCCGAGGACGTCCTACAGGAGACCTGGCTGCGGTGGGTGAGGGTCGACCTGGAGACGGTGCGCGACCAGCGTGCCTACCTGGTCCGGATCACGACCCGCCAGTCGCTCAACCGGCTGCGCACCATGAGCCGCCGCAAGGAGACATACGTGGGCCCCTGGTTGCCCGAGCCGCTGATCACTGCACCGGACGTGGCCGAGAACCTCGAACTCGCCGAGAGCATGTCGACGGCGATGATGCTCCTCCTGGAGACGTTGTCACCGACCGAGCGCGCGGTCTTCGTGCTGCGCGAGGTCTTCGACGTCGGCTACGACGAGATCGCGGCCGCCGTCGGCAAGAGCCCGGTGGCCGTCCGCCAGATCGCGCATCGCGCCCGTCGGCACATCGGCGCCCGCCGCCCCCGCTCCGTGGTCTCGGTGAGCGAGACCCGGGCGGCTCTGGCATCGTTCCAGCGTGCGCTGGAAACCAGGGACCTGCAAGGGCTGTTCGACGTGCTCGCGCCCCAAGTCGTCGTCGTCAGTGACGGCGGCGGCATCAAGCAGGCCGCGCTGCGGCCGATCGTCGGCGCCGAGAAGGTGGTCCGCTTCCTGGCCGGTGGCCTCGGCAAGACCGATGCCACGATCACCCTCGGTCCGACCACGGTCAACGGCAGCCCGGGGCTCCTGTTCCGCCTGGACGACGAGATCGACGGCGTCATGACGGCCCGCGTCGAGGACGGCCGCGTCACCGGCCTGTACTACGTGCGCAACCCGGAGAAGCTGACCCGCGTCGCGTCCGAGACCCCCCTCACCCTGCGATGACGTCCACTGGGACCGGCCGGCGGTCGGCTCACGCCGCCGGGGCGCTCCTCGTGGGGCGCGGCGAGCGGCCTTGCCCGTCGCCGGCTTCCGCTTCGACCTCGCGGCCACCCTGGCCCGGTGGTTCTCGGTGCCCCGGCAGCGCGGCGAGTCGGTGTGACCGCGCCGACCGGAGCGACCCGTTCACCTCCGTGGAGGCCCGGTGGGCCGGGCCGCGTTCCTGCCGGAGTCGTCCGCGGCGGGCGGTCCGGGACCGCTGGTCCGCCCGGTTCGTCGCCCGGCCGGTCCACGCGGTCTCCGCCACGGATGCCGGGCGCGGCGGCAGCGAAGTGGTCATGTCGTCGATCCCTTCGATCGACTCGCCGCAGACGCGTTGTCGCCGTCTCGCGCGCCGCCGGGCGCCGTGAGGTGGGCCCGGGCCAGCTTGCGGAAGTCCGCGACCAGTTGGCTGTTGCCTTCGGCGCGGGTGGCCAGGACGACATGGCTCGGCTCCACGCCTTCGAGCGGCACGGTGGTGAGATCGGGGCGGAAGCCGTGACCGCGGACTCCGGCCGCGATCGCCACCGCCTCACCGGCGGCGATCACCTCGAACTTGTCCTCGACCGCGTCGACGACCGGCCCGTCGGGGGCCGGTCGGCCGTCCGGGCGGGGGTCGATGCGCCAGTAGGCGCTCCAGGCCGGATCGGAACGCCTGATCCGGGGCAGGGGTTCGTCGGCGATATCGTCGAGGGTGACGGACTCCCGGCCGGCCAGACGGTGGTCGAGGGGCACCACCAGAACCCTGGGTTCGTCGTACAGGACGGTCACGTGCAGCCGGTCGGTGGCCAGCGGCAACCGGGTCACCACCGCGTCCACCCGGTGGTCGAGCAGGGCCGCCCGCGCGTCGTCGTAGCTCAGATGCAGGGTCCGCACGTCGGCGTCCGGGTGGCGGCCGCGCAGCCGGCGTACCGCCGGGGTGGCGATGAGTCCCGAGGTGTATCCGATGGTGATCCGGTCGGGACGCGCCGCTGCGCGGGTGAGTGCCGCGGCCTGGGCGGCGGAGCGCAGCAGCGCCTTCGCGCGGGGCAGGAACACCTCCCCCGCCCCGGACAGCCGAGCGCCCTGCGCGGTGCGGTCCAGCAGCCGGGCGCCCAGCAGTTGTTCCAGGCGGCGGATCTGGCGGCTCAGGGACGGCTGTGTGATGTGCAGGGCCTCGGCGGCACGTCCGAAGTGCCGGTGGTCGGCGACGACGGTGAAGTACCGCACCAACCGCAGATCGAGGTCGGGAGCGGGCACTGCCGGGCCGGGGTCGGCGGGCTTCTCGGACATGCCCGAAGCGTAACGCAGGGCGGCCGGTCGGCCTCGTGCGCCACCGCCCCATACACTCCTTGAGCTGCGGTGATGCCTCGAACGTATTGCGCGATGCACAACAAGCCTTGGACGTGCCGCCGGGTTCGTCCGGACGATGGAGACAGCTTCGGGCCGCTGCCGTCGCCTCTCCGATACCGGCACCGGTGTCGGCGCAGCCGCGGACGGCGGGCACCGGTGTCGGCGTCGGCCGGCGCCGCCCCGGGGCCTCATCACCACTTCTCCTCCTCCTAAGGACCGCACCATGCGTGTATTCGTCACCGGCGCCACGGGCCACATCGGGTCCGCCGTCGTCTCCGACCTCCTCGACGCCGGGCACCAGGTCGTCGGTCTCGCCCGTTCGGACCGGTCCGCCGCCGCTCTGACGGCCGCCGGGGCCGAGGCGTACCGTGGCTCCCTCGACGACCTCGGCGCCCTCCGCGACGCCGCCGCGGCGGCCGACGGCGTCATCCACCTGGCCTTCAAGCACGACTTCTCCGACTACCAGGGCGCGATCGCCACCGATCTGCGCGCCGTCGAGACCATGGGGGCCGCGCTGGAGGGGTCCGGCAAGCCCCTCGTCGTCACCTCCGGCACGCTGATGCTCGCGATCGCCCTTCCGCCGGGACAGCTCGGCACCGAGGCGGACGTGGCCTCGCCCCCGGTCCCGCGCGCCGAGTCCGAGAACGCCGCGGTCGCGCTGGCCGAGCGTGGTGTGCGGTCGTCGGTCGTGCGGCTCTCCCCGTCCGTGCACAGCCGGCTCGATCTGCACGGCTTCGTCCCGCGCCTGGTGCGGATCGCCCGGGACAAGGGCGTGTCGGCCTACGTCGCGGACGGCGCCAACCGCTGGCCCGCCGTGCACACCCTGGATGCGGCACGGCTGTTCCGGCTGGCGCTGGAGAAGGCGCCGGCCGGGTCGCGGCTGCACGGCGCGGCCGACGAGGGGGTGCCGTTCCGGGACATCGCGCAGACCATCGGCCGCCATGTGGGCGTACCGGTGGTCGGCGTCTCCCGTGAGGAGGCCGAGGCCCACTTCGGCTTCCTGGGAGCCATGGCGGCACTGGACAACCCGACGTCGAGCAGCCGGACCCGGGAGCTGCTGGACTGGCGGCCGGAGCACCCGGGGCTGATCGAGGACATGGAGGCCGGGCACTACTTCGAGGAGTCCCTCCAGGCTTCCTGAGACGTGGCGGGCGCGAGGGCATGCCCCGGCCGGCCCGGTACAGCCGTCCGGGGCACACCCCGGCCCGCCTTGTCGGCGACTGCGTGGAAGAGCTCGCCGGTGCGACGGCCCGCCCGGGCGGCGGCGATGCCGACGGCGGGAGCATTGGTCATGTGCGGGGAGCTCAGGGCTGTCGCCGCTGTCGCCCCCGACCACCACGAGAGGGGGGCTGCCCCCTGTCGCTGATCCCTCCGCGCGCTCTGCCCGTGGCAGAAGCCTATTGGCGCTGCCGCGCCGCGCTGCTTGCATTCAGTCATGAAACGCATGGAGATCCTGGTCCTCGGCGGTACGGCCTGGCTGGGACGTGAGGTTTCCCGTCAGGCCCTCGACCGGGGCCACCGCGTGACGTGCCTGGCCCGTGGTGACAGCGGACCCGTGGCGGAAGGTGCGGACATGGTGGCCGCGGATCGGCGCGACCCCGCCGCGTACGCGTCCCTGCCCGACCGGGAATGGGACGCCGTGCTCGAGGTGTCCTGGCAACCCGGCTTCGTCCGGCAGGCGGTCGAGGCCCTGGGCGCGCGAGCACGTCACTGGATCTACGTCTCCTCAGTCAGCGCGTACGCCTCGCACGGCGAGCCCGGCGCGGACGAGTCCGCCGCCCTGCTGCCCGCCACGGACCAGGAGGAGGCCGGGCGTGAGCTGTACGGCGAGGCCAAGTCCGCCTGCGAAACGCTCACCCGGACGGCCTTGGCCGACCGTCTCCTGGTCGCACGCGCCGGACTCATCGGGGGACCCGGTGACCACAGCGACCGCTCCGGCTACTGGGTCGCCCGCGCCGCCCGCGCCCCCCAGGCGCCGCTGCTCGTCCCCGACACACCCGAGATGTCGACGCAGACCGTCGACGTACGCGACCTGGCCACATGGCTCCTCGACGCCGCGGAACACCGGACCACGGGCGTCTACAACACGGTCGGTCCGACCGTGCCGTTCGCCGAGTGGATCGAGCTGTCCCGAAGCGTCGGCGGACACACCGGGCCGGTCGTCACCGTCGCGTCCCAGCGGCTCCTCTCGCACGGAGTGGCCCAGTACATGGGGCCCGACTCACTGCCCATGTGGCTGGTCGAAGCCGGATGGGAGGGCTGGGCGACGCGCGACGGATCCGCCGCCGCTGCCGCCGGGCTGCGCCACCGCTCCCGCACCGAGCTCCTGACCGACATCCTGCGCTGGGAACGCGAGCAGGGACTTGACCGGCCCCGCCGTGCGGGACTCGCCCCGGACAGGGAGCGCGAACTCCTGGCGGCTCTCGGCTGAGCGACCCTGCTCGAGCTCGACCCTGTCGGGGACGTCGGTGTTTCCCGGCAGGGTCGCCCGATCGACGGGCACGACCGGGTCAACTCCGCCTGGGTACCCAGTGGTTGCGGCTCCTATGGTCCGTCCGTGGGCACGTCCCGCCCCACCCGTCCGCCCTCCGCGCCCGGCCCCCGGCGGCGTGCCGGTGGGCCCGTGCGCTCGTGGAGTCGATGGGCAGCCGGCCGATGTGCGTGAGCAGTCGGCCGTACTCGTGGACGAGACAGTACGGGGTGACTATCGCCCGGCGATGAGTGCGGGTAGTTCACGCATGTCGTGGAAGACGGTGGTGCCGGGGCCTTCGAGGCGTTCGGCCGGGGTCAGCCCGCCGGCATAACCGAAGGATCGCATGCCGGCCGCGCGTGCGGCGCGGACGCCGGGCCCGCTGTCCTCGACCACCGCGCAGGCCGCGGGATCGACGCCCATCCGTCGGGCGGCGTGCAGGAACAGGTCGGGGGCGGGCTTGCCGTGGGAGACCTCGGTGGCGCTGTAGATGCGGCCCGAGAAGCGTTCGTAGAGTCCGGTGCGGCCGAGGGTGTGACGCATCTTGTCGTGGGAGCCACTGGAGGCGACACAGGTCGGCAGGGTGAGCGCGTCGAGAGCTTCCGGCAGGCCCTCGACCGGGGCGAGTTCGGCGTCCACGGCCTCGCGGTGAAGCTGCTCGAACCTGTCCGACCAGGTCGCCGCCGTTGCCTCGCCGAGCCTGGCCGCGACCTGTTCGCGGATGGCGGCGTGCGAGCGTCCGATGAACCGGTCCACGACCTCCTCCTCGGTCAGCGGCCAGCCCAACTCGGCTCCGAGGGTGACCTGCACGCGTGCGGCGATGCGCTCGCTGTCGACCAGTACGCCGTCGCAGTCGAATATGACGAGTTCAATGGGCTTGATCACCCCCGCAGCATAGGGCCTCACCAGTCAGGCGGCTGGGCTGTTTTCGAGGCGTCCGGCCAGGACGCCGTCGGCGAACCCGGCGCCGGAACGGCTCGGTGCGGCGAGGTGGGATGCGCGGTGTCACGGTTGCCGCGCAGCCGGGACCGGCCTGCTCCCCGTGTCCCGCCTGGCCCGTACGCATGCCGCGTCGCACCTCTCACCCGCCCGACCGGCGGGGGTGGTTGGGCCCCGCCGCCCCGCGTCCCCGGGGCCGCCGCGCTCACCGTCCCGGCGGGCCCGCTCGCGCCCACCACTCCGACGGGGCTCCTGCTCGGCCGCTCCGCCCTCAGCCCCGGTGGGCCTCGGTGTCGCCGTTGACGGTGCGCAGGGTCAGCCGGTGCCGGTGGTCCGCCGAGTCGGCGGCCGGAACGTCCACGACGGAGCGGCCGTTGACGGTGCTCGCGTCGGTCGCGTACGGCGGGGCGTCCGCCGGGAGGGTCACGCGCACGGAGCCGTTGCGGGTCACGCCGTCGAGGGTGTCGGGCGAGGTCGTGCACAGCAGGTCGACGTCGCCGTTGACCGTCTCGGCGCCCACGCCACGGGCCTCCAGGCCGGTCGCGCGCACGGAGCCGTTACGGGTCACCAGGTGCTGGCGGGCCCCCTGCGTGCCCGAGTCCCGCACGGTGACGTCGCCGTTGACGGTGCTCAGGCTCAGCTCGCCCCGCACATCGCTCACGTCGATTCCGGCATCGCGGGCCCGCACGGTGAGGGTGACACCGGCGGGCACGTGGACGAGCGGCATCCCGCCGCAGTTGTCCCTGGCCCGGTCATCGCCCTCGTCGCAGGGCAGGTCGAGGGTGTGCGTGCCTCCGTCCCCGTCCCAACGGGCGAGGGTCGCGTCATCCACCGTCACGCTGTCGTCGTCCGTCCCGACGACCCGCACACCGCCCTGAGTGGTGATGACGAGACGGCTGCCGTCCGCGAGAGCGGTTCTCCGGAACTCCCCCGCGCGTTCGCTGCGGACGGCCCCGGGGGGTGGTCGGTCTCCGCCGTGGTCGCAGGCCGTCAGCGCGAGGAGCGGAAGCAGCGCGCACCCGGCCCAGGCCGCACGGCCGCCATGACGGGACTCCCTACCGGGGTTCGGGCGGCTCGGTCCGCTCCACGATGACGTCATGGGATGCGTATGCCCGGGAGGGGCGAGTTCATCAAGGGGCCGGGACCAGTTCCCTCCCGGCCGCCCGACGAGGCCCGTGGGCCGGCCGGGAGGCCGGGCTGCGCCGTCAGGGACGCCGCAGGTGGGCGGTCGGACGGCCGCGGCCGCGCTCCACGAGCCTTCGGCGTCCCTCGATGTCCGAGGGCGCGTTCGCGTGTGTCACTGGAGCGCCTCGGCGCCTCGGCCGGCCGTGACGACGGTGCGGAAGGGGAACGCGATGAGCAGTGCGACAGCGACCAGGAGCCCGCTCGCCCACAGCGGCCCGAGGTTCCCGGCCTCGGTGCGCAGGGTGGTCGCGGCGATGAGGGGACCGGCGGCGGCGCCGATGTTGAGGGCCGCGGTCGCATACGAGCCGGCCATGGTCGGGGCTCCCGCGGCCTCGTAGAGGACCCGGGTGATCAGCGTGCTGCCCAGCGCGAACGACAACGCGCCCTGCGCGAACACGAGGACGAACAGGGCGACCGGCTCGTCGGCCAGCACCGCCAGCGCCGGCCAGCCGAGGAGCAGCAACGGACCACCGACCGCGACGACCGGACCGGGACGCCGGTCGGACAGCCGGCCGGCGACGGTGACGCCGGCGAAGGAACCGGCGCCGAAGAGCACCAGGACGACGGTGATCCACACCTCGTCCAGCCCGGCGGTGCCGGTCACCACGGGGGCGAGGAAGGTGAAGCTTCCGAACGTGGCTGCGTTCACCAGCGCGCCGAGCAGCATCACCAGGATCAACCGGGGGCTCTTGAGCCGGGCGAGTTCCGCTCGCAAGGCCGGCCCGCCAGTCGCCTCTTCCTTCGCGCCTCCCGTGGGGATCCCCTTCAGGATGCCGAGAGCCGCGGGCAGGCAGAGAGCGGCGACGGCCCAGAAGGTGGCCCGCCAGCCGAGCAACGTACCGAGTACCGACCCGCCGGGGACACCGGCGATCGTCGCCGCCGTCGTGCCCGACAGCAGCACGGCCAGCGCACGTCCCTTCTTGTCGGGCGGGACCAGCGCGGCGGCAGCGGTCAGAGCGAGGGCGAGGAACCCGGCGTTCGCGAGCGCGGCGACGACCCGGGTGACGAACAGGACCGGGAAGTCGGCGGTGACGGCGCCCACGGCGTGAGCTGCCGCGAAAGCGAGGGTGAAGCCCAGGAGGCCGGAGCGCCTGGGCCAGTTGCGGGCAAGCGCGGCCACCAGGGGGGCACCGACGATCATGCCGATCGCGAAGGCCGAGGTGA
Organism: Streptomyces sp. NPDC015220; assembly: GCF_043079345.1. Lineage (NCBI taxonomy): Bacteria > Bacillati > Actinomycetota > Actinomycetes > Kitasatosporales > Streptomycetaceae > Streptomyces > Streptomyces sp. NPDC015220. Next base: position 65,967 of record NZ_JBIBUK010000004.1, read on the forward strand.
GCACGCCCGCCGTCCCGACGGTGACGTCGAACTCCGAGGCGATGTCCGGCAACAGGCCGGCGAGCATGAACTCCGAGGTGCCCATGGCGAAGACCGCCAGGGCGAGCGGATACAGCGGGAGAGGCATCGAAGGCTCCGAGGTGAGGAGAAGCACGAGGAGGTCGTCTCGTCACCGCTGCCGGCCCCGGGGCACACTCGTCCCACCGCGGAACGCGGCGCGACGGAAGGGCTGTGAACTCAGGGGTGGGGGCTGACGGCGTGACCGAAAGCCCCCACCTCGTCTGACTCAGGACTCGACATGGCCCGCACGCTACCCGACCGGTGTCCGTCGAGGCACCCCGGTTTCACCGGCACTGATCCGTGTCACCGACGTCATGTCCCTCAACAGGTGTGTCGCTCGGTGGGGTTGGGGACGCGGCCGGCGGGTGATCGCCCTCGGAGGGGTGTGCTGCCGCCGCTGCACCGGCGTCGTACGGTCCGTAGCCGTCCACTTCCCGCTGGCGTGCCGCGCCGACGAGGTGAACACCATCTACAACCGGGTGGCCCTGACAGGGGCGGACCGGGGCGGCGTCGTCTCGGTCGAAGCGCCCTACGACTTCAGGCGTCTCCGGCGGGTCGATGCGCACCCCGTGTGCCCATAGGCCGGTCCCGGAGCCTGCCGCTGGAGGAGCCGGATGGGCTGTCGGACGCCGCTTCGACCGGCTCAAGGGCCTCCGCGGCACCACCACCCGATGCGTGCGAGAGGGAACGCCGCCTCCATTCGAGGCGGCGGTCCCTCTCGCCTCATTCCCGCTCCGGGCGCGATCCGTTCAAAGACGGGTCCTGGGCGGCGGAAGGCGGGAGCGGGCCGGCCAGGAGGTGGGTGAGCATCTCCCGCAGTTGCTGTGTCTCGTGCCGCGGCAGGGGCAGCAGCGGCGGGCGCGGCGGCCCTGCCGGGCGGTCCTGGATCTCGAGCCCCGCCTTGATGGCCCGGGGGAGGCCGTGGTGGACGATGAACCGCAGGAACGGCAGCAGATTCCTCAGGATCTCGTCCGCGCGGTCGTCGTGTCCGCCGACGACCGCGGTGTGGAGCTCCAGCACCCACGGCGCCACGAGGCAGGGGGCGGCCGTGCACCAGCCGGCGGCTCCGGCACGGAAGGCGTCGAGCGCGACCGGGTTGTTGCCGTTGTAGACCGACAGTTGCCCGTCGGAGAGCTCCCGCAGGGCGCGGAAGCGCGACACCTCGCCCGAACTCTCCTTGACCATGGTGAGGTTGGGGATCTTCCGGGCGAGCGCGACCACTGTCTCCGGCCGCAGGTCCACACCGCTGGTGCCCGGGTTGTTGTAGAGCATCATCGGCAGGTCGGTGGCACGGGCCACCTCGCCGTAGTGCCGGGCGAGTTCGGCCTCGGTCAGCTTCCAGTACACCAGGGGCAGCACCATGAGCGCGGTGGCGCCGTGGCGGGCGGCCACGCGGGCGCGGCGAACCGTGCCCTCGGTGCTCCAGTGCGAGACTCCGACCAGGGTCGGCACCCGTCCGGCCACCGTGTTCAAGGTGGTCTCGCAGACCGCGTCCCACTCCTTGTCGGTCAGATAGGCGCTCTCACCGGTGCTGCCCAGGGGGGCGACGGCGTGGCTGCCGGCTGCGACCAGGTCGTCGGTCAGCTTCCGCAGCGCGGGCAGATCGACCTCGCCGGTGACGGGTTCGAAGGGGGTGACCGGGTAGGAGATGATCCCCTTCAGCGGCGGCTTCGTCATCACAGATCCACCTGTCCCGTCACGCAGTCGGGGTGATCGCGCAGCGCCTTGCGCGCGTAGTAGGCGAAGTTCGCCTCGCTGCGCCGGTCGGTGGAGGTCCAGTCGTGGGCCTCACGGGCCAGAGCCGGGTCCAGGGGCCGGATGGTCCCCGCCGACATCGCCAGCAGTTGCAGACGGGCCGCCCGTTCGATCAGCAGCGCCAGGGTGCACGCCTCCTCGATCGTGGAGCCGGTGACGATCTGGCCGTGGTGGGCCAGCAGGATGGCCCGCTTGTCACCGAGGGCGGCGGAGATGATCTCGCCCTCCTCGTTGCCCACCGGCACACCCGGCCAGTCCTTCAGGAAGGCGCAGTCGTCGTACAGCGGTGTCGTGTCCATCTGGGAGACCACCAGCGGCACTTCCAGCATGGCGAGCGCGGCCGTGTGCAGCGAGTGCGTGTGGATGATGCAGTTGACGTCCGCGCGCTCCCGGTAGATCCAGGAGTGGAAGCGGTTGGCCGGGTTGGCCATGCCCTCCCCCTCCAGGACCTCCAGGTCCTCGTTCACCAGCAGGAGGTTGTCCTCGGTGATCTCGTCGAAGCCCAGCCCCAGGCGCTGGGTGTAGTAGGTGCCCGGCTCCTGTCCACGGGAGCTGATCTGTCCGGCGAGCCCCGAGTCGTGGCCGCCGTCGTAAGCGATCCGGCAGGTGAGCGCCAGTTTCTGACGTGTGGTCAGTTCCGAGGCCGCGAAGTGCTGGTCCATCTGCCGCTCGGCGCGGCCGACGAGTAAGTCCTTCGAGTCCCGCATCGATGTCGCCATGTGTCCGCTCCAGTTCCGGCCCCGCCCCGGCGGCTGGGCCCGCGCCCGGAGGCCGTGCACCGACCCCTCAGGAAACCTCGTTCACCATAGGACACGACGTGTCCTACGACAAGGGCGGCTCCGTCTCCACCGAACGCACACGGCGCAGCCCGGACGCGCCCGGGGCGGGCCGCTCGGGCCGCAGCGGGCCGGCGACACCTTCCGGGCCCGCCCGCGGAGCCGCGGCGTAGCATGTGCGCTGCGGGACACGCCGTGTCGTCGGACGCGGGCGGCACGCGTCGTACCGAGGAACCCCGCCGACGGGGCACGGGGGAGGAAGACGTCAGTGATCAACCGGGTACGCCAGCTGCGCAGGGAACGGCTGATGACCCTGGACGTGCTGGCCGAGCGGTCCGGTGTCACCAAGAGCTACCTGTCGAAGGTCGAACGCGGCCGAAGCGTTCCCTCGATCGCCGTGTGCGCCTCGCTCGCCAAGGCCCTCGAAGTCCCCTTGGACCGTCTCTTCGCCGAGGCCGAGGAGCTGAGCGAGGTCACCGTCACCCGGGCCGCGGAACGTCAGGCGCTGACCTCCCAGGACGAGCCCGGCACCCGCTACGAGGGCATGGCGCTCCACGCCGGCACCAAGAGCATGACCCCGTTCATGCTCTACCCGCCGCTGGACGACGGTCCCGTCCCCTTCCGGGACCACCCCGGCGAGGAGTTCGTCTTCGTCCACCAGGGACAGGCCGAACTGGTCCTCCCCTCCCGCACGATCACGCTCGACCCCGGAGACTGCGCCTACTTCAAGGCCACCACACCCCACAAGCTCCGCTCCCTGGGAACCCGGCGCGCCACCGTCCTGCTCCTGGTCTCCAGCGACCACGACACCCCGGGCGACACCCGGCCCCCGCACTCCCGCCTGCCCTGAGACCGGCGGGACGGGCTGCCGAGGGCACGATGCCGTGGCGCCGCCGTCGAGGTCAGCGGCGAGGGCCCGGTCGGCCCGTGCGCGACGTCACCGCGCGGCGCGAAGGGGTGCCACGGTCGAGGACTGGGTGGGTGAGGCCGTGGGTGGACAGCGGGAAGTAGGTGGACGGCAGGGGGTCGGCGCCGCTGGAAGGGCCCGCCCTGTCGTATCGGTCGGATCGGTCGGATCGGTCGGATCGGTCGAATCGGTCGGATCGGTCGGATCGGTCGGTGATCTCGCGCGGCGTGCGGGTGCCACCTCGTCGCCCTGTCCGGGCCGGAGCCCGCTGCGAACGCGGCCGTCCCGTCGAGTGCTCCGGGGCTCGGGCGGCCCGAACCGCGGCAGCGCGTCACGCGGTGGTCACTCCGACAGTTCCCACAGCAGCCGGTAGTAGCTGATCCGCCCCCGGTCCGGCTCGACTCCGTAGGCTTCGAGCAGCGGCTCCTCCCATCCCGGACCGTAGTTCCACCGCGTGCTCCATGTGGCGACGGCGAGGTCGGCCCAGCGGTCGGCGACACCGAGCGTGCCGAGGTCCACGTGTCCGGTGCATGTGCCGTCGTCGCCGACCAGTGTGTTGGGAGCGCAGGCGTCGCCGTGGCAGACGACGAGCTCGTCGACCGGCGGAATGTCGGTGAGCACGCCGAGCGCGCGCTCGACGGTGCCGAAGTGCCGAAGGTCCTCGTGCCAGTGCGCCGGATCGATCCGGTTCGCCGCGGCTCGTGACAGTACCGCTTGAAGGCGCTTCTCGGCGGACCACTCGAACGGGCAGGTCGCGACGGGCAGCGCGGCATGGAGTGCGCGCAGCCCTGCTCCGATCGCGCGTACCGCTGTGCCGGGATCGCGCTTCCAGCGCTCGTCCACCGCCATGCGCCCGGGCAGGCCACGTGTGACGATCCAGGACCCCGCTTCGTCAGCGCCCTCGTCGAGTACGTGCGGCACCGCGGTGAACCTCGCCGCCCAGCGCAGGCGCGCCACCTCGGCCGCGAGGTCGATGCCGCTGCCGGCCGGTGTCCACTTCACGAACTCCCGCTGGTCGCCGAGGCCGACCTGGAACGTCAGTCCGCCGAGCTCGTTCTGCCACACGGCCCGCGTCGGCCGGCCCGCCGCGAGCTCGGTGACGACACTCGGAAGCTCTACGGGGCCTTGGGGCGACGTGGCGATCATCCGCTCATTCTCACCGGGCCGTCGGGCAGTCGGCCATCCACTTTCGGACGCTGCCGGCGGTGACCCTGCCGAGCCGGAGCCACGTCCGGCCGAGGATGCGCCGATTCCGGGCGCGGTCCGGTGTCGATTCCCGGGCCGGGGGTTGCTGTCGGGGAGGCGGTGTCGCGGTAGGGCCTTGGCGGGCGCGTCGACCACGGCCGCCCGCCGGTGGGTCAGCGGGGCCGGGTGAGGGAGGTGAGTTCGCATGGCACACCTCGGCGGGGCCGGCGACGTCCAGCGCTTCGACCGGACGAGGATCGTCTCCCCATGCGTGCCGGCGCTCCTGGGCCCATCCTGGGGTGACTGGATCCGAGTGGTTCATGGCCGGGCCGAGGCGGCGCCGGGGCCGCGTGGTCGGCACCGTGGAGAACGGACGCGCGGTCCACTCGTAGCGCAACGCACCGGAAAGCACCGACATCATGACCGACATCATCGCAGGGGTGGAGATACCCGGGACCTCGGCTGTCGCGGAGGCCACGGACTTTCTCCGGGAGAGGACCGGCCCCCTGATATTCCACCACTCCCGGCGAGTGTTCCTCTTCGGTTCCCTCCATGCGCGTGAACTCGGCTTCCGGCCCGATCCCGAGTTGCTCTACATCTCGGCGATGTTCCATGACGCGGGCCTTTTGATCCCCTTCTCCGAGACGCGGCAGCGTTTCGAGCTGGACGGCGCCGACCACGCACGGAAGTTCCTGCTCGACCGCGGGTTCTCCGGAAGCGCCGCCGAGGTGGTCTGGAGGGCGATCGCGCTGCACACGACGCCGGGGATTCCCGGCCGGATGGATCCCGAGGTCGCCGCCACGAACTACGGCGTGCTGACCGACGCGGTCGGCTGGGGGCTGGACCGGCTGGACGGCGATGAACTGGACGAGATCGTCGCCGCCCATCCGCGCGGTGATTTCAAGAAGGAATTCCTCCGGGCATTCGTCGACGGCCTCGAAGACCGCCCGGAAACCACTTATGGAACCGTCAACGCGGACGTCCTGGAACACTTCGTTCCCGGTTTCCGCCGTACGTCGATGGTGGAGCGCATCCTCGATGCCCCCTGGCCGCGGTGACCCGGCGACCGCCGGGACCGAGTCGATTCGACCGTCGCGCTCTCGCCGTACCCCTCCTCGTCCGAGCCGACGCGCCGCCTTCGGGTTGCGCAGGGTCACCACCGTCGTACCGATGGCGAGCGCGATCCGTCCTTCGCGCCCGGATCGCGAGCCGACCCGGGACGCTCACCATCGAGCGGCGACGGCCTCCCGTCGAGGATCCACTGACGTGTCCGCGTCCGGCATCCCGCACCCCACTCGCCAAGAAAGGAACGCGCGTGCGAGCCATCACTGTCCGGGATCGCGATGCCGGGATCACGGGGCTGGCCCTCGAGGACCTTCCCCATCCCCACGCCGCCGAGAACGACGTCATCGTGCGGGTGCATGCCGCGGGCTTCACCCGAGGCGAGCTCGGCTGGCCCGCGACCTGGGTCGACCGCGCCGGCCGTGACCGCACCCCGAGCGTGCCCGGCCACGAGGTCTCCGGGGTGGTGGCGGAACTCGGATACGGAACGACCGGCCTCACCGTCGGCCAGCGGGTCTTCGGACCGACCGACTGGACCCGCGACGGCTCGCTCGCCGAGTACGTCGCCGTGGAGGCCCGCAACCTCGCCCCGCTCCCCGCCGACGTCGATCACACGGTGGCAGCCGCGCTGCCGGTCTCCGGGCTGACCGCCTGGCAGGGCCTGTTCGACCACGCCCGTCTCACCAGCGGCCAGACCGTTCTGATCCACGGCGCCGCCGGCGGCGTCGGCTCGATCGCCGTCCAGCTCGCTCACCAAGCGGGAGCCCGCGTGGTCGGCACGGGCCGCTCCGCCGACCGGAACGCCGTCCTCGACCTGGGCGCGCACACGTTCCTCGATCTGGAGGCCGACCTGTGGGAGGACGTCAACCGGGTCGACGTCGTGTTCGACGTGATCGGCGGCGACGTCCTCGACCGCTCTGCCGCCCTCGTGCGCCCCGGCGGCACGCTCGTCACCATCGCCCACCGGCCCACCGTGCGCCCCGACGACGGGCGGGCCCTCTTCTTCGTCGTGGAACCCGACCGCGCACGCCTGGTCGAGCTCGCCCAGCGTCTGCGGGACGGCAGGCTCCGGGTACGGGTCGGCGCGGTGCGGCCGCTCGCCGAGGCAGCCGCCGCCTTCGCCCAGCGACAGCGCGTCCCCGGCCGCACGATCATTCGCGTCGCCGAGGACTGAGGGCGAAAGGCCCCGGTCCGGGCGATCGCCTGCCGCGGCGCAGGGCGGCTGTCCGGCTCACGCGCCCATCCGACACGGTCCGGCCGCGACTGTGCGCAGGAATGGTCCGACCCGCTCGTCAGCGTCCGTCTGGGTGCTTCCGGTGAGGCCGGCCGCGGACGCCTTGAGGGCGGCCCACCGGGTCGTCTCCACGATGGTGCGGCGGTGCCGGACGAGAGCGCCGGCGATGTCGACGAGGACGCGAAGGTGCTCGGCTCCGCGCCGGCGGCGGCGGTGGGGAACAGCCCACACGGAGTCTGCCGGACGGGCGACTGGCCCTTCCCGCCGGTGGGGCATACGGATAGGGAAGACTCGGGTACTCCGTCGCGCGAGCGGAAGCGGCGCCGAGGGTGACAAGCGTGATCCCCAGGGGAAACGAGGGCATGGTGGGACCGGAAAGCACACCGACCGGGAAGAAACAGTCCGCGGCAGTGGCCGCTGCTCACCTCGCCCCGTCCTTGGAGGCCGTCGGGGCGGGAGCCTACGTCGTGGACGAGCTGGGCCGCGTCATCGGCGCCAACCACCGCGCCGAGGACCTGCTGGGCCGCCCTGCCGGCGAACTCGTGGGGCAGGACGCCCACGACCTGCTGCACCGCGGGCCGCAGGGCCAGCAGTTGCCCGCGTCGCAGTGCGGCATGCGGCAGGCGTTCCACGCCGGGAGCCCCGCGCAGGGCGGCGACGAGTACTTCGCCCACGCCGACGGCTCCCTGCTCCCCATCTCCTGGACGATCACGCCGTACGACATCGGCGACCTGCGCACCGGCACGCTCGTCATCTTCTACGTCCGCGGGCAGCACCCTGACAGCGGAACGCGTCCGGAGCAGACCGCGGGGACGCTGACCGACTTCGAGCGGCTCGCCCTGCTCGCCGAGACCACTACGCAGCTCACGTCCACGTTCGACGTCGAGGAGGCGCTGCACCGGCTGGTGGGCCTGGTCCTGCCGCGCCTGGCGGACTGGGCCGTCATCGACCTGATCACCGAACGCGACGAGGTGTGGCGCACCGCCGTGGTCCAGGCCGACGGCGGCACCCTGGTTCACCACGAGGAGCTCGAAGGGCCGATGCCGCCGGTGCCGGAGACGTCCCTGATGCCCCTGTCACGCGCCCTGCGGGGCATCGCCTCCACCCTGGCCGGCCCGGACACCTACCGGGGCGTCCCGGATTCCGGCATCATGGCCGAGCAGCGCCGCCTGTTCGAGACCACGGGCATCCACTCCGCGGCCATCGCGCCCCTGCGCAGCACCCGTGACGTCCTGGGAGCCCTCACTCTCGGCCGGGCCGGGAAACCGGGCGCCTTCACCGTCGCCGACCTGCCCCTGCTGGAGGACATCGCGCGCCGCGCCGGCCTGGCACTGGACAACGCCCGCCTCTACCAGCGCCAGCGCAAGGTCGCCGAGACCATGCAGAACCACCTGCTGCCCCAGGTGCCGAGCGTGCCCGGCCTGGAGATGACCGTCCGCTACCTGCCCGCCCCCGACGCCTCGCAGGTCGGCGGTGACTGGTACGACGCCTTCACCCTGCCCGACGGCGCCACGGCGCTCGCCATCGGGGACGTCGTCGGCCACGACCTGGAGGCCGCCGCCGGCATGGCCCAGTTGCGCAACATGCTCCGCGCCTACGCCTGGTCCCAGCAGCAGCCCCCCAGCCGGATCGTCGACCGCCTCGACGAGGCGATCATGCCGATCACCGACGTCGCCATGGCCACCCTCGTCCTCGCCCGGGTGACCCGGACCGGCGACGGCCACTGGCAGCTTTCCTGGACCAACGCCGGCCACCCCCCGCCCCTGCTCATCACCCGCGACGGACTGGCCCAGTACCTCACCGCCGGCCACGGCCTCCTGCTCGGCACCGGAGTCCGCACAGTCCGCCCCGACGCCACGGTGCTGCTGCCGCCGGGGTGCACCCTCCTGCTGTACACCGACGGCCTCGTCGAAGCGCCCGGCCGCACCCTCGACGAGGGCCTGGACCGACTGCGCCAACACGCCGCCGCTCTCGCCCACCGCCCCCTGCCGTCCTTCACCGACCAGCTCCTGCGCCGCGTCCAGCCACCCGGACACGACGACGTCGCCCTCCTCGCGCTGCGCACACCCGCGCGGGAGCGCACGGGCCCGGACCCCGTTGAGCCCTGAGCCCTCGGGCCTCGGCCGTCATGGATGCGACATGTCCCTGCCGCGCCCGGCACGGTGCGGCCGCCGGTCCCGGCCCGGCTGACTGACTGACTGACTGACTAGCCGTACAGCCCGGTGCGCCGACCGTCCGCGGTGGGCGCGTGCTCACGTTCGAGGAGCACGGAGGCCATCAACTCGGCGTCCAGGGCGGTGATGTCGGCCAGCCGCGTCGCACTCGAGTAGGCGTGGAACAGCTGCTTGGTGACTCTCAGAGCGGTGGGTGAGCGGCGGATGACGGGTGCGGCCCAGGCGTGCACTGCCGCATCGAGATCCTGTTCGGGTACGACGCGCTGAAGGATCGAGAGGGCTCGGGCTTCCTGAGCGTCGAAGGACCGGCAGGTCAGTACCAGTTCACGGACGCGGGCCGCACCGACCTCGTTGAGGAGGCGGGGGAGAAGGCCTCCCCACGCGGTGGGCAGGCCGAGGGCCAGCTCGGGGAGCCGGAAGGTGGCGGTCTCGGCGGCGACCCGGAGGTCGCAGGCGAGCGCCAGGGCGAGCCCGGCGCCGATGGCCTTGCCCTGGACGCGGGCGATGGTGACGGCCGGGTTGGCGGAGAGGGCCTCGCAGACGCGGCGGGCCTTGGCGCCGGAGATGCGGACGCCGCTGCCGTCGGGGTCGTGTGCCAGTTGCTCCGCGTACTCGGAGCGGTCGCCGCCCAGGCAGAAGTCCGCGCCGGCGCCGGAGAGCACGATGACCCTGATGTCAGGGGCCTGCTGGTCGAGGACGGCCAGCAGTTCGTCGAGGAGTGTCTCGGTGACCGTGTTGCCCTGGTCGGGGGTGTTCAGCTCGATGGACAGCAGGGGGCCCCGCCGGTCGGTCCGAAGGGTTTTGTGGGACTGGACGGTGTGGGTGGCCGGGGTCGGCAGGGCTCTCATGCCGTCACTTTCAGGGAGGTCATGCGGCGGAAGACCATACGGGGTGCGTAGGTGGGGCCGCCGGCGGGTTCGAGGGTGGGGAATCGTTTCAGCAGGTGGGTGAGGAGGATTCGGGCCTCGAGGCGGGCCAGGGCCGCCCCGAGACAGTAGTGGGCTCCGCCGCCGAAGGTGAGGTGGTCGCCCCGCCGGAGGATGCTGAAGGTGTGCGGGTCCGGGTTGCGGCGGGGGTCGTGGTTGGCGGCGCCGTACAGGACGTGGACCATCGTGTCCTTGGCGATGGGCACGCCGGCCAGGATGGTGTGTTCCGCGGCGATCCGTGAGTTGAGGTGGATCGGCGGGTCGTAGCGCAGGACCTCGTTGACCGCGTCGTCGATGTGTTCGGGGTGGTGGCGCAGCCAGTTCCATCGGCCCGGGTCCCGCAGGAGGAACCAGACGGCGTTGGAGAGCAGGGTCGCGGTGGTCTCCAGCGACGCGATGGTGATGAACATGATCAGGTGGTAGAGGGTGCGGTCGGCGGCTGCCCGGTCGTCGGGGAACCGGGCGTCCCAGTGGCGGATCCAGCCGGAGACGACATCGTTGCCGGGGCGGGCCCGGCGTTGCCGGACGAGATCGGTGAAGAAGGTCCGCATCTCGCGCGTGGCCTCGGCGGAGACCGCGAGGTCGCTTCTGGTGGGCAGCAGTTCCTGGGCGAAGACCTGGCGGTGGGTGAAGTCCAGGATGTGCGCGTGGTGCTCGGCGGGGATGTCGAGCCAGTGCCCGACGGTCCGGACGGGCAGTTGCTCGCTGACCGTGGCGACCAGGTCGGCGACGCCGCGGTCGCGGAGACCGGCTTCCAGTTGGTCGAGGAGCCCGCGGACATGGTCCTCGATGTCCGGTTGCATCTCCTGCAGGGTCCGTCGGTCGAAGAGGTTGCCGAGACCGCGTCTTTGGCAGGTGTGGGCCGGGGCGTTGAGCCGCGAGAGGGCGTTGCTCATCTCCTGGGTGGCCGGGGCGTGCCACCGTTCGGGGTCGGGCTGGCGTTCCTGCCAGGCGATGTCGGGTACGAGCCAGGTCCTGCCGCGCAGGACCTGACTGCACGCCTCGTATCCGGTGACGAAGTACCCGCCCCACGGGGCGGGGACGACGTCGCCCATGCCGCGCAGCTCTTCCCAGACGGGCAGAGGGTTGGCCTGCCCTTCGGGAGAGAGCAGGCGCCGGAGAACGGAGATGACGGCTCGCCGATCTGTTCTGTCGCCTATGTCGCCCACTGCCGTCACGCGAAGCTCCTTCGTCTGTGCCGAGCGTTACCGGCGGAAGCTACCCCTCCTCTCCTGTGGATCATGCCTCGCGGTGTGTTGCCCCTGTCACATGCGTTGCTCTACACACGGAAGATGTCGAGGAACGTGCTCCAAAATCCCTTCTTCCTCGGTATGGCCTCTTGGTGCCGGGATGCGGGTGATGCCGGCACATGGGAGGGTGCCGCCGTCGGTGCCGCACCGGGCGTCGACGGGGACAGGGCGGCCACCCGGGTGCCGGGCGTGGGCGTGAAGCGGACCGGCAGGGCGGCCAGGGCCCGGTGGAAGGGGCCGGGCCGCCACTGCAGCTCGTCCGCCGGCGCGTCGAGCGTCAGGTCGGGCAGTGCGTTGAGAACCGCCTCGATGGCGGTCAGAGCGATCACCGTCGCCGACGACTTCGCCGGGCACGCGTGCGGGCCGGCGCCCCAGGCCAGGTGAGCCCCCTTGCTCAGGGACTGCCGGGCCGTCCTCAGCGAGGGGTCGGTGTTGGCGCCGCCGAAACTGATGACCAGGGGGGTGTCCGCCTCGACGCGGACGCCGCCGAGGTCGATGTCGTGCAGGGGGTAGTGCGTGGCGTAGTTGGCGATGGGCGGGTTGTTCCACAGGACGTGGTCGAGGGCTTCCTCGATCAGCATGCCCGCGCCCCGGCCCGAGGAGCCGTGGGACAGCAGCAGGAGCAGGGCGTTGCCGATCAGGTTCCGTTCGGGCTCGACGCCGGCGCCCATCAGCATGACGAGCTGGTCCTTGAGTTCTTCGTCGTTCAGACCGGCGGGGTGCTGGATGAGCCAGGAGGTGACGTCGTCGCCCGGTTCGCGCCGCTTGAGCGCGATCAGCTCCATCAGGCAGGCGGTGAGTTCCTCGTTGGCCTTCAGCGCGTCCCGGCCGTCGAAGATCGCCGACATGGAGCTGGTGAGCCGGTCCCCGATCCCGGCCGGGCAGCCGAACAGCCGGTTGAAGAGGAGCAGCGGCAGCAGCTTCGCGTAGTCGTTGAGCAGGTCGGCGCGTCCGCGTTCGCTGAACTGGTCGATCAGGAACGCGGCGATGGGCTCGACGTCCCGGCGGACCCTGCTGATGTTGAGCCGGTCGAGGCTGTCGGTGACGGCCTTGCGCAGCCGCAGGTGCACGGCACCGTCGGTGAACAGGCAGTTGGGGCGGTACCCCATCATCGGCAGGACCGGGTTGTCCAGTGCGATGAGGCCCTGGTTGAGCGCCTTCCAGCGGCGGGGGTCCCGGCTGAAGTCGTTGGTGTTCTGCAGCACGCTCCGCGCGGCCTGGTAGCCGACGACCAGCGTGGCGTCCACGCCCGGGGCCAGTTCGACCGGAGCGGCGGGTCCGGTACTCCGCATCCGGTCGTAGGCGCCGTGGGGGTCGGCGGCGAAGTCCTGGCCGTGCATGGGGCATCTGGACGGAATACCCGGCGTCGCAGCCGGTTGCTGAAATTCCATGGGTTCGGATCCTTCATGTACCCGGCGTCCTCGCGGCCCGGGTGGGGGTGGCTGAGAGCGCCCGGCGGATCAGGCCGTACGGGCGAGGAGGTGCTTCACCAGGGTGATCAGCGCCTGGCCCGACGACTCGCGGCTGCGGGCGTCGCAGTACGAGACGGGGGTGTCGGGAAGCAGGTCGAGGGCCTCCCGGATCTCGGTCTCCTCGTAGTTCACGTCCGGGGTGAAGGAGTTGACAGCGATGGAGTACTCGAGGCCGTACTTCTCGACCAGCTCGATCACCGGGAACGACTCGGCCAGCCGCACTGGGTCGACGAGGATCAGGGCGCCCAGCGCACCGCGGGCCATGTCCTCCCAGAGCTGGACGAACCGCTGCTGCCCGGGCGTGCCGAAGAGGTACAGCACGACGTCGTCGCTGAGGGTGAGGCGCCCGAAGTCGAGGGCGACGGTGGTCGTCACCTTGCCCGGGGCGCCCCGCAGGTCGTCCACGTGCGCGGACGCCTGCGTCATCCTCTCCTCGGTGCGCAGCGGGGCGATCTCGGAGAGCGAGCCGATGAACGTGGTCTTGCCCACGGCGAAGTGCCCCACCACGAGGATCTTCGCGGCGATCGTCACCGCGTCCGAGACGTAGCGGGACGCTGGCCTAGAGGGCTTTGAGTAGTCCATGCAACACCTTCTCGATGACGGCTCTCTCTTGTGGCTTGGCACGCGGTGGCGCGGCACGGCGCAGCAGATGCCCCTGTTCCGCTAAATCGGTCAGCAGCAGCCGGGCGACCCCCACCGGCAGACCCAGGTGGGCGGCCACTTCCACCACTGCCAGGTAGCCCCCCGAGCACAACTCCCAGATGGCGCGTACTTCCGGGCCGGCGTTCAGAGGCATCTGCCGATCGGGGGCCAGGGTGACCAGGGTGTGCAGCGAGAGCTCTTCGGCGGAGGGCAGTTGCCGACCGCCGGTGATGACGTAGGAGCGGACGAGTTCGTTGGAGACCGTGGCGTCCTCGTCGGGCGCTGTCATGCGTCGGCACCGGTCTGGCGGGGCTGCGCGCTCAGCGCCCGGCCCAGCGCCGCCACCTGCTGCTGCATGCGGATCGACATGAGCTCCATGTCGACGTCCAGAGCCGCCGAGACCGCGAGGTACGCCCCGCTGCCCGCCGCGATCAGGAAGATCCACCCGCCGTCGTACTCCAGCAGGGTCTGCTTCCAGACCCCCTTGCCGCCTCCCACGAAGCCGGCCACCGCGCGGCTGAGCGACTGCATCGAACTCATCGCCGCCGCGTTGGTCTCCGCCTCGTCCCGGCCTATCTCGCTGGAGCGCTCCATGAGCAGGCCGTCGGCGGAGACGAGGATGGCATGGCGGGCACCACGTACGTTCAGCACGTCGTTCAGAACCCAGGACAGATCGGGCTTCACTGCTCTTGTGATCCTTCCGTGATGGACGTGTCCCGCCCCCGAAACGTCCCGCGCGCATAGGCGCCGAGGCGCGACGCGGTCACCTGGCTGTCGTGCTCGGGGTCCGGCTCCGTCCCGGTGGACGCCGTGGCGGACAGCTGCGGCACCGCCGCGACCGCACGACGACGCTTGGGCAGTCCTCCGGCCGTCTTCCCCACGATCGTCACCGGCGCCGGTCCCGAGCCGCCGTTCGACGCCGGCTCCTCCGCTGTCGTTCTGATCTCGGCGGGCACGGGAACTTCGTGGGTCAAGAGACTCTCCGGGAGGAGGATGACCGCGCGGACGCCTCCGTACGGCGAGACGGAATCGACGGAGACCTTGAAGCCGTAACGGGCGGCGAGCACGCCGGCGACGGCGAACCCGACCCGCGGAGGGCTTCCCAGGCTGGTGATCGAGATGGGGCCCTGCGTGTTGAGCAGCGCGGCGGCCCGGTCCTTCTCCTCCTGGCTGATGCCGAGGCCCGCGTCGTCGACGATCAGGCACACGCCGGTGGGCACGGACTGGATGTTGACCTCGACGGGCGTGTCGGGCGCGCTGTAGCTGGTGGCGTTGTCGAGGAGTTCCGCGAGGACGACGGCGACGGGCTCCACGGCGGTACTGGAGACCGCCACGTTCACCTGGCTGTGGATCTGCACCCGGTCGAAGTGCTTGATCCGGCCCTGTGCGCTGCGCGCCACGTCGTAGACGGAGGCCGCGATCTCCCGGCGGCCGAGCCAGCCGCCGCACAGCGCGGCGATGCCCTGGGCCCGCCGGCCGAACTGCGAGTTGGTGTGGTCGATCGTCATGAAGTCGGCGAGGATCGTCGGATCGTTGCCGTACTTCAGGCGGGCCAGGTCGCTGATGGACCGCTGCTGCTCGTCCGCCAGGACCTGCAGGCTGCGCATCCAGGCCCGCAGAACGTCCTTCGTCTCCGCCTCGGCCTCACTGCGGACCTCCGCCAGGGCCTGGTCGTGCTGGGCCCGGAAGTTCGCGTACTCGGCGTGCAGCCTACGCTGCTCCGCCTCGACCTGGTCCTTGTCCGCGCGTACTTTGGCGCTCTGCCTCCGGAGCGCCATGTTGGTTCTCCGAGCACGCACCACTGCGGCGACCGCAGCGATGAGCACTCCTAGCAAGATCCACCCAAGCGGATCCTTGATCAAAGACGTCATGGGAATCTCTTCGAGTCGCATCGCGAGGGTGTGGGCAGGCCGCACAGCGGTGGCCGCGGTCGTGCTGCGGCCTCACTCGCGGACCAACGGCAACTACTCCTTCGCGGTGGGCCGTCCGGACTGTCCCCCGTGACGCGCGCATGACGCAGCGTCAGCCTTTTGAAAGTCTGTTGATCTTATCAGCGGCGGCGGGATGCAAACCGCGCCGTCAAAAGCGGAGTTGACGTCCGAAACCGGCGCGATCGGTATGTCCCGGGGGAGCGGGATCCGAGTCCCCGATGCCCGAACCGCCGGCACGGCTCGCCGTCGGCCCGCGTCCGAACACCACGGGCCCGGTCCACGAGCGCACCGGAGAGATCACCGTGCGGCGGCGAGGCGGCCCGCTACAAGGCGGCCCGTCACCCTCGCCGCCGCACGGCACACCTACCGGCTCGACTGCTCCTGTCCCCCGTACGGGCACCGCGATCGCGCCGCCGGACAGGGACCGTCCGGCGGGCGACGCGGCGGAGAAGAAAGGATTCGGTGATTCATGTGTCAGTCCGGTGATGACCCGTCACCCGTACTGCTCGGCGACGACGTCATGGCTTCGGCCCCGCCCGCAGTGGTCCATCACCTCGGTGGGCCGGTGACTGCCTCGAGTTCGGCCACGAGCCGCGTCGTGAGCGGCACGGGGATGCCGTGGCGTCCGGCCGCGCGCAGCACGGCTCCCCCGATCGCGTCGAGCTCCAGCGGACGGCCCGCCTCCGCGTCGCGCTGCATGGACGACTTGCTGCCGGCGGGGAACGCGTCGTAGCGCTCCAGGACCTCGGCGGCCACCGTCCGCCCGCCGCAGGCTCGGCCGACCGCCACGGTCTCCTGGACACAGGCGGTCAGTTCCTCCCGCCGTTCGGACCGGATGACGCCGATGGGCGCCTGGTGCCGTGTGGTGAGCAGGGCGAAGGGGGCGAGGAAGGCCAGCTTTCCCCACAGGAGTTGGCGCTCGTCCGGCACGATGCGCGTGGCCGTGCCCGCATCGGCGAGCAGGGCGGCGAGCGGGGCGAGCCGCTCCTGCCGGCCGGCCAGGTCCACCTCCGTGAACGGACTGCCCTGCTCGATGACGCCCGGCGCGGTGCGGGTGGACTCGACGCGGATCACGGCCGGCACCACTCGCCGTTCGCCGTAACGTGCCCGCAGGGTTTCGGTGTGGTCGACGCCGTTGAGCAGCGGCAGGAGCACTCCGTCGGCGAGCGGCCGGGTCGGGACGCGGTCGAGCGCCGCGTCGAGTGCGGTGCTCTTGACCGTCACCAGGCACACGTCGACGGGCTCGCGCAGCTCGGTGTCCGCCTCGACCGTCGCGGTGAGGTCGCCGAACTGCCTGCTGCGGACGTGAATGCCGTCCCGACGCAGGGCATCGGCGGTCTCCTGCCCGGCGATGCAGATCACGCGGTGTCCGGCGCGGGAGAGCAGCGCGGCGAGCAGACCGCCGACTCCGCCGGGGCCCAGTACGGCGACGGCCGGACGGGACGGGAGCGGGATGGGTTCGATGGCGAGTCGTCCGGTGTCGGACATGGACGGGTTCCTCTCACTCGGCGGGTCGGCATCCGGAACGGTTTGCCGCCCTGGGCAAGGCTTGATCATTCACCCGAGCGGTCCGCCGGCTGCCACCGGGTGGCGGCGTCCGTGGACCAGCGTGCCGTCCCGGGCCGGACGAAGTGTCCTCGGGTGTCCTCTCCTCGGGTCCTCGGGGATTCGTGGCCGCGAGCCGTCCACGCCGGCGCGGCCGGCGACACGGACGGCCTCGTCAGGCACTCGTCCTGCCGTGCGCTGGGCGCGAAGCCCTCGCCCGCGACGGCCAGGGGGCGTTACGGGAAGCGTCGGTGGTCAGCCGTCCGCGTCGGGGTCGCGCCGGTAGGTGCTGATCTCGATCAGGTTGCCGTCGGGGTCGCGCAGGTAGGTGCTGATGAGGGTGCCGACGGCGCCGGTGCGCCTGACCGGGCCTTCTTCCGGCGTGATGCCGCAGGCCGCCAGGTGCTCCAGGACCTGCGCCTGGGGTGTGTCGGTGACCAGGCACAGGTCCGCGCTGCCGGGGGTCGGGCGAGCGGCGTGCGGCAGGAGTTCGCGGCCGGCCCGGTGAAGGTTGATCTTGCTGGTGCCGAAGGCCAGCGCGCGACGGCCGTGGTCGAAGGTGACCGGTTCCATGCCCAGGACGCGCCGGTAGAAAGTGACGGTCCGTTCGACGTCCTCGACGGTCAGCACCAGATGGTCCACACCGGTGATCCGAAGTCCTGGTGCCGGTTCCGGGGCGTACCGGCCGAGCCCTCGGGTGCAGGCGGCCCACGCGCTGGAGGACAACAGGTCGCGCGAGCGGGCGAAGAGCCGGTACAGGGCGGCGCCGTGCCGGGCTGCCAGGTCCTCGTTGTGCGTGATCACGTCCAGTTCGTTGGCGGCGGTGATCTCCAGGAAGGCGCGCAGGTCGGCGTCGGCGGGAGTGTGCTCGCCGCCGGTGAAGCGGTCGCGGAAGACCACCGGCCGGTCGCGTCCGAGCAGCGGGTACACGGCGCTGCGGT
This sequence comes from Streptomyces sp. NPDC015220, assembly GCF_043079345.1. NCBI lineage: Bacteria > Bacillati > Actinomycetota > Actinomycetes > Kitasatosporales > Streptomycetaceae > Streptomyces > Streptomyces sp. NPDC015220. The sequence goes on from NZ_JBIBUK010000004.1 coordinate 83,827, forward strand.
CGCAGCTCGCGTAGAGGTGGACGAGCGCTTCGGCTCGATCGCCGATGAGCTCGGCCAGAGTCCCGCGCTCGGTGATCCCGAGCAGAACCTCGTCGAATCCGTCGGTTCCGTAGGCGGCGTGGCACAACCCCGCGGACTGTACGACGGGATCGGCGCCCCACTCGGCCAGCGTTCGCGCCACTCGGATCAGATGGGCCAGCAGGGTGCCACCGGGGTGGGGCAGGCGGTCGGCGCCCCGATCGCGCAGGAAGTCCTCGATGTGGGCCCAGGGGGACGCGGCTTCACTCCGACGTGTCGTCACGTCACAGGTTATAGTCGTGACGTGAACGGCGAGGCAACCCCTTCGAGCGACGTTCCCGCCGAGGAACTGCGGTTCAACTTCCGCTCCGGTCGGCTCTGTCTGGCCTTCGTGGCCACGGTGGGCGAGCGCTGGCGTGGCAACTACGAACGGCTGCGGGAGCCCGCCGACCTCGCGCGCTGGTACCGGGAGGTGGGTCTGCTCGACGACCCGCCCGCGATCACGCCGGCCGGACTCGACTCGGCCCGAGAGCTCCGTGAGGCGATCCACCGCATCGCACGGACTCTGATCGCCGGACACATACAGGTCGGCACGGACGAAGCCGTCGTCAACGCCGCCGCCGCCGCTCCCCCACTGGTCCCGGTCCTCCACGCCGGGACCAGAAGGCTCACCTTGCCTTCCGCCGACGGCCAAGGGGCGGCGCTCAGCACGGTGGCACGCGATGCCATCGGCCTGTTCACCGGAACCGGCGCCGACCGCATCCGGGAGTGCGCCAGTCCCACGTGCGGCCTGCTGTTCGTCGACACCAGCCGCCCCGGCCGACGCCGCTGGTGTTCCAGTTCGGCCTGCGGCGGCAAGGACCGAGCCGCCGCCTACCGCCGCAGACGTGCCGCGAACATCAACTCCGCCGACGGCCCCGAAAGGTGTTGAGGGAGGCGAAAGCGCGACGCCCGGCCGGCACCGGCGGACGACACGGCCGAGTGCGCCGCCGACCCGGCGGGCGGTTGGACCCGCCCGCCGGCCTCGGCCGGCGAGCGGCCCGGCGGGCGCGCCGTGTTCAAGGGTCTTTCGCCCGGTGGGCGAACCGAGGCGCCGCCCCGTACCGGAAGCCGTCCCAGTGCCCCGCTTCGGCCCGGGCCGCCTCCGCACGAACCCGGCGGGGCCTACGGCTCTTGGGTGAGCCCCGCTCCGACGCAGGTCACGCACGCCCCGGGGTGTCAGGGGCCACCACCCGGAAGCGCTCGGCGACGACGAGCGTGTCGCCGTCGACGACCGGTGTACGCCCCAGGAACTCGCTCACGCCATCGCTCCGGAAGAACACCTCGTGGGCCGCACGCCACTGTGCGACGTCGGAGTAGCCGCGTCCCTCGGCTCTCGCGAAGTCGTCGTCGATCTCCTTCATGGGGACGACGCGTACCTCGACGAGCTCGATCGTGACGGCCGGACGCCCTTCGGAGTCGAGCACCGAGAAACGCTGACCGGCCGTCGGCACCGGTTCTCCGGCGTGCTCGTGAATCTCCAGCAGGCCGGTGAGCGCGGTCTTCCGACCGCTCAGGATGGCCGCCACGCCCCGGTCGCGTTCGGGGCCGGGGAAGGCGAGTTCGAGGGTCGGGAGATCGTCATGTCCCATCGGATGAGCATACGGAGCCCGACCCCGCCACTCAACAGCCGCCGCCCCACGCGCCGTTGGCACCACGCAGCGCGCACGACCCCACCGCTACGCGAGCAGGAGCCCCGGCCCCGTACCCCGGCGCACCGACGACGGCTCCGCCACGCGCAGTTCACCGGCCTCCTCACCCCGGACCGGGATCTCGACGCCCCGCCGCCGACCACGTGCGACCTCGTTAGGCTCGGCCCGTTCCGCTTCTGCTGAGGAGTTGTCACTTGATCAAGCTCGCCGCCGTCACGCCTCCGCTCGTCGCGGGCGCCACCCTCGCCTCCGCCGCCAGCGTCGCGCAGTCGGTGTACTGGGAGTCCGTGGACCAGCTCTGGTACGTGTGCCAGCCCGACAGCACGCCGGAGGACCTGGACCGCGTCACCGTCTCGCGGCTCACCGCCGACGGGGCCCTGGTGGACAAGATGTTCATCGGCCGGGCCGGGCACGGGGCGAACCTGGGCGTCGAGCGCGACGCCACCGGGATCCACCTGTGGACCGACGCCGTGCCGAGCGGCGGCTGGGCCACGGCCCTCGCCCGGATGGCGTACGTGCCGAACGGCACCGCCGACGCCTCCGCGTCGTCCGTGGTCCGCACCCCGCGCACCGGGGTGTACCGGGTGTCGGCGACGATCGACCCGACCCGGCGGCAGCTGATCTTCCGTTGGCAGTCGAACGACGCCGCCTCCCCGCAGGCGACCGGTGGCATCGACCGCTACGACCTGGCCGCCGCCGCTGCCGGAACGTTCACTCCGCTCCAGACGCTGTCGTACGGCGCGTCCGGCAAGACCCTTCAGGGGTACACGAGTCTGGGCGACCACGTGTACCACCTGTACGGCGACCAGGCGCAGGACAACGTGACGGTGACGTGCACGGACTGGGCCTCGGGAGCGGTGCTCCAGTCGGAGCACATCACCGCCTTCGCCGCCTTGCCCTACCGGGAGCCCGAGGGCATGTGCGTCTTCGAGAACAGCCCTGGCGACCCGGCCGCGACCGTGGCCTTCGGCATCGCCGCGCGGACCGACGCGGGGGTGCGGCACCTCAACCTCGCGCGCTTCCCGCACCCCGGCACCGACCCGTGGGTGCCGGTCCCGTACAGCACCTCGCTGTACAGGCCGAACAGCGACAACTACAGCCCCCAGTACCGGCTCGCCGGTGACCAGGTGTTCCTGCACTTCTCGCTGTCCAAGGTGGACGGCACGGCCTGGGCACAGGGCGAGACGCTCTTCCAACTGCCGTTGCGGGCCCGCCCCGACCGGACCCAGCGGCTGCTCGGCGTGGTGAGCGGGGCGGCCGTCACGGCGGACACGATGACCGTGCGGTTCGAGGTCACGACCGACGGCAAGGTGAGCGTCTGGGACGAGCGGAACCTGATCGGCTGGGTCGGCGGGGACGTCAGCTTCTGGAGGTGCTGACCGGGTCCGTCAGGAGGCGGTCGAGCCACTCGGCCGCCTTCCGCCGTACCTCCTCGTCGGCGCGGCCGGGCTCGCCCAGCGCGAACGGCGCCGGCAGGACCGTGCGTCCGGGCGCGCGGTCCACCACGGCGCGGGTCCGCCGCGACCAGCGGGCGTCCCCGGCGGCGCCGGGAAGGACGACGGCGGTGTGCCGGGCGGGCTCGACGCGCCCCTCGTGGAGGTCCTGTTCGGTGGCGTACGTGACGTCGTAGCCGGCCTCCTCCAGCCACCGGGACGCGCTCGTGTCCGTTCCGAAGCCCGCGGGCAGGCCGAGGCCGGCGTACGGGCCGTGGGCCGTGCTCAGCGGCACGACCATCAGGACGTCGGAGGAGCGGGCCGGGTCGCGCACGACGAAGGGGGCGTAGGCCCGGTGGCCGTCGGAGGTGAGGACGGCGAGGAAGACGCCGGAGACCCAGGTGCCGGGAACCGTCGCTCTCCAGACCCTGTCGACCGGGACGTCGGCGGCGGTCAGCAGGTGGCGGGCGCGTACGCCGCCGTAGTGGCCGAGCCGGTAGATCTCCACCGTGCAGGCGCGGGACGTACGGGAGGTAAGACGCAGACCGAGGGTCTCGCCGGGGGCGACGGAGGCCGTCGCCGCGTAACCCTGGATCCGGGGCCGCTTCGGGTCCACACCGCGGCACTCGCCGTGGCCGAGGCCCCAGGCGTCGGAACCGGAGGCCCGGTTCTCCAGCACCACGGGATTGTCGCCGGTCCGGTGGGCGGCGAGGGGCCGCGCCCGCGCGACCCCGGCCGCCGCCCACTGGCTTCCGGCGACGGCGACGGCTCCGGTTCCGGCGGCGCGCAGAACCGTACGACGGGACAGCTCCGACATGGGGCGACCTCCGGGCCGGTTGTCATGGAGCGATCATCCTATGGTGGGCCGGCTGACGCGTCCTCGGCCCGGGACCGGTGGCCGGACGCCGGACAACGTGTGCCAGGAAAAAAAGGGGGAGGTCCAGGTGAAGTCCCCTGCTACGGTGGGCCGATGGCATCGGTCAGGCAGGTCCAGGTCACCTTCGACTGCGCGGAACCCGAGCGCGTCGCTCGCTTCTGGTGCGAGGTGTTGGGGTACGTGGTGCCGCCGCCGCCGGAGGGGTTCGCCACTTGGGACGATTTCGATCGCTCCCTGCCCCCTGAGCGGCAGGGCTCGGCGTTCGCCTGCGGTGACCCCTCGGGTGTGGGCCCGCGCCTGTACTTCCAGCGCGTTCCCGAGGGGAAGGTCGTCAAGAACCGGGTGCATCTCGACGTGCGAGTCGGCACCGGGCTCGTGGGTGAGGAACGCCTCGCCACGCTCGAGGCCGAGTGCGCGCGACTGGTCGCGCTCGGCGCGGTACGCGTGCAAGTGCTGCTCGCCGACGAACACAATGAGTCGTGCATCGTGATGCAGGACGTCGAGGGCAACGAGTTCTGTCTCGACTGAGCATCCCCGGGGACGGCGAGGAGGCGAGCCGTCCCCCTCTCGGTGGCTCTCAACCGCACGCACCAGCGCCGCTCCACGCCCGGCCGGCATGACCGCGGCCTGCTGACCGGGCACCGCGCCGGCGCGCCGGCCCCCAGCGGGCGGGCCCGGCCCATCGCGCCGCCGCCCCAGGGACATCCGGACCGCCACCCGCGTCGGCGCCGATGACGCCTTGAGCCCGGACCACGTCCTCGGCCACACCCGCGTGCCGGACATCTGCGCCCGCCCACGTCCTCGGCCACACCCGGATGCCGGACATCAGCGTCCGCTCCGGCGAGGGAGCTCCATCGTGGAGTCGTCCGACGCTTCTCCCCCGTCGGACCGTGGGTCGCCACCGCGGACGCGATCTCCGAGCCGGACGCTCCCGGCCTGCGCCGCGACACAGCCGAAGACCCCGCGGCGCACCAGCACTGCTGACGTGGCCGAAGACCCCGCGGCGCACCAGCACCACTGACGTGGCCGAAGACCCCGCGGCGCACCAGCACCACTGACGTGGCCGAAGACCCCGCGGCGCACCAGCACCACTGACGTGTCCGAAGACTCCGCGGCGCACCGGCACCGGCGACCTGGTCCTCGACGTCAGCGAGTTGATCGTCCGCGCCCGCTCGGTCGCGGCCGGGCTCCCCGCCGTCCGACCGCGACGGGCGATCGGAGTTTTGTCGAGGGTCGGCCCTCCGCTCGGCGCGATATGCGAGAGCAACGGCCGCGGGACCGGATCAGAACCCGATGCCGGGGCGAACGCGGCCGCCGACGGCACCCACCGGCCACGGCCCGTCGGCGGATTGTCACGTACCTACGCTCACCCTCGGCCGCACGGTGCCCGGGTTCGCTCGCACCACCTCGCGGCAAGGCGCTCCCGGCCGCCCTTCGGAGATACGGCGGGCCTGACCAGGGGCGAGCCCACGATCGCGTCCGGCGACCTCCTCTTCCCGCCCGCACAGGTCGCGGCATCCGCGACCGCGCCCGCGCGAGTGGGCGCCGACAGGTGTGTGGAATACCCCGGGGGGTACCCGTGCTACGGTGACACACATACCCCGGGGGGTAATAAGCAGAAGGGAACGTCTCCGTGTTCTTCATCGACACCATCGAGCTCGAGGGCCTGGGCAACCGCCACTACCTGGCCGGCGGCACACGGACGGCCGTGGCGGTGGACCCGCCGCGCGACTTCGACCAGGTGCTGGCCGCGGCGGCCCGGAGGGGGGTGCGGATCACGCACGTGGTGGAGACGCACATCCACAACGACTACGTCACCGGTGGTCTGGAGCTGGCGCGGGTGACGGGCGCCGCCTACCTGGTACCGGCCGGGGCACACGTGTCGTTCGCACGGGTGCCGGTGGCCGACGGCGACGTCGTGGCCCTCGACAGCGGGCTCGAACTGCGCGCGGTCGCCACCCCGGGCCACACGCCGCACCACACCTCCTATGTCCTGCGGGAGCAGGGCGAGCCGGTGGCCGCGTTCACCGGCGGTTCGCTGTTGATCGGCACGGTGGGCCGCCCGGACCTGGTCGAGCCCCGGCTGACCGAGCGGCTGGCCCGCGCCCAGCACGCCTCCGCCCACCGCCTGGCGGCCGAGCTGCCGGACGAGACGTCCGTGCTGCCCACCCACGGCTTCGGGAGCTTCTGCTCCTCGGCACAGGCCGAGGGGGACGCCACCACGATCGGCCGGGAGAAGACCGTCAACGCGGCGCTCACCACCGACGTGGACTCCTTCGTCGCCCGCCTGCTGGCCGACCTCGACGACGCGCCCGCCTACTACGCGCACATGGGGCCGGCCAACCTCGCCGGCCCCGCCCCGGTGGACCTGACGCCCCCCGCCGTCGCGGACGCCGGCGAGATCGCCGCCCGGCTGGCCGCCGGCGAGTGGGTGGTGGACCTGCGCAACCGGGTCGCGTTCGCCGAGGGGCATGTCGCCGGTTCGTTCAACTTCGAGGCGGACGGAAAGATCGCCACCTACCTGGCCTGGCTGATCCCGTGGGGCAAGCCGGTGACCCTGCTCGCCGAGTCCCCCGAGCAGCTGGCCGCCGCCCAGCGGGAGCTGGTGCGCGTCGGTATCGACCGGCCCGCGGCCGCCGCGACCGGCACGCCCGAGGAGTGGGTGGCCGAGGGCGCGCCGCTCGCCTCCTTCCCCCGCTCCACCTTCGCCGGCCTGGCCGAGAACGGCACGGACGGCATCGTCGTCCTGGACGTGCGCCGCGACTCCGAGCGGGCCGGCGGACACATCGCCGGCTCGGTGCACATTCCGGTCCACGAGCTGCACGCTCGGCTCGGCGAGGTCCCGGCGGGCACCGTGTGGGTGCACTGCGCCGGCGGTATGCGGGCCGCCATCGCCGCCTCCCTGCTCGACGCCGCGGGCCGTGACGTGGTCGCCGTCGACGACGGCTTCGACGCCGCCGCCGACGCCGAACTGACCGTCGTCGCCGGCTGAACGGCCCGGCCGTACCCCTTCCCGACTTCCCGAGAGGTTGTGTGATGTTCCTCTTCCGCGACGGCGGGGACCGCGTCACCGTCGACGAGGCCCACCGGCGCTCCGGCGCCCCGGCCGTCCTGCTGGACGTGCGCGAGCAGAGGGGGTGGACCGCCGGGCACACGCCCGGCGCCGTCCACGCACCGCTGTCCCGGCTGACGGCAGGGGCGGCCCTGCCGGGCCGGGCCCGGCCCCGGTACCTGCCGGGCCCGGCCCAGGGCCGGCCGCCGGTGCTGATCCGCCGCAGCGGGCGCCACTCCCGGCGGGCCGCCGGGCTGCCGGCCGGGCGCGGCGCCCGGGCGGTGGACGCGAAGGGCGGCATCCGGGCACGGGCCGCCGCCGGACAGCAGGTCGTCGACGGACGCGGGAACCACGGCTCGATAGCATGACCGCTTCGATCCTCGCGCTCTTCGCCGGTGCCGTCGTCGGCCTGGCCCTGGGCGGCCTCGGCGGCGGTGGCAGCGTCCTGGCGGTGCCCGCCCTGATCTACCTGCTCGGTTCCACCCCGGCGCAGGCGACCACGGCCAGCCTGGTCATCGTCACCCTGACGTCGGTCACGGCGCTCGTCGGACACGCCAGGGACGGCAATGTGGCCTGGCGGACGGGGCTGCTGTTCGCCGCGGCGGGCATCGTGCCCGCGATGCTCGCCGGGGCCGCCGCCGGCCACCTTCCCCAGACCGCGCTGACCATCGCCTTCGCCGCCATCGCGGCGGTCGCGGCGGTGCGCATGCTGCGGCCCTCGCCCGCCAAGAGCGCCGGCCCGGTGCGCCCGGGCAAGGCCGGTGCCGCCGGCGCCGGGCTCGGCGCGGTGACCGGATTCCTGGGCGTGGGCGGCGGCTTCCTCGCCGTCCCCGCGCTGGTGGGCGTACTGAGCCTGCCCATGCGTCGGGCCGTCGGCACCAGCCTGCTGGTCATCACCGTGAACTCGCTGGCCGCGCTCGGTGCCCGGGCCGGCACCGGAACCCCTCTGGACTGGGCCGTCATCGCGCCGTTCACCGCGGCGGCGGTCCTGGGCGCCTGGGACGGAAAGCGCCTGTCGCACAAGCTCAAGGGCCGCACGCTGCAGCGCCTCTTCGCCTATGTGCTGCTCGCGGTCGCCGCCTTCATGCTGATCGACGCGCTCGTCTGACCACACCCGCCCGGCGGCCCCGGGCGGGAAGAAGAGGCGTCAGGCCGGGGGACGGACCGGTTCGCCCCGGCCCGCCCGGCATCCGCCCACGGCCCGCACCGGCCTCCCGGCCGCCGTCCCCGTGCACGGCGCGGGATCCTCCCGGGCCACCCCGGCCATCCGCCCCGGAGCCCGCCGCAGCGGTTCAGCACGGACCACGCCCTCGAAGACCACGATCCTCGACCACTTCTCACCGACACCCCGCGAACGCTCCCCCGACCGGGGCGCCATCGACACACAAGGAACACCTCCACCATGATCACCGCCCTCGCGACCGACCAGGCCCGCTCCCGCCTGCACGAGCTGACCGTCATCGACGTGCGCACCCCCGGCGAGTACGCCGCCGGACACATCCCGAGCGCCCTGAACATCCCCCTCGACCAGCTCGGCCGCGCCCTGCCCGACATCCGCGGCGCAGCCGAGCGCGGCGAGGTCCTCCTCGTCTGCGCCTCCGGCGCGCGCTCCGAGAACGCCTGCCGGACACTCGCCGAGAACGGCGTCCCCGCCGCCACCCTCGTGGGCGGGACCGGGGCCTGGGCGGCGCAGGGCAACGAGCTCGAGCGTCCGCAGGGGAGCACGAAGGCCACCTGGGGCATGGAGCGCCAGGTCCGCCTGACCGCCGGCTCGGTCGTCCTGCTCGGGCTGGCGCTGGGCGAGTTCGTCCACCCCGCTTTCCGGCTGCTGTCCGCGGGCATCGCCGGCGGCCTGGTCTTCTCCGCGGTGACCAACACCTGCGGCATGGCGGCCATGCTGGCCAAGCTCCCCCACAACCGGCCCCGCCAGGCGGACCTGGACGCGACGCTGGCCCAGCTGCGCGCCCGCTGACCGAGGCTCGTGGAACGCCCCGTGTGCCCCGCGGCGCACGGGGCGTCTCCGTCCGTCCAGGCCGAGAAGCCGCCGATCTCGCGCTCAAAGGACGCGCCCCGGCTACGGGGCCGGCACAGAAGCCCGCCGGGCGACCGACGCCGCTTTGGAATCGCGGCGGCCGGTCCGTCCCTGTCGCACGTCCGGAGCCGGTGACGGCAACCGCGTCGCGTCGGCGTCTCAGCGCCGACCGGCCCGCGTGACGGCCAGCAGCACGACGGCGAGGGCCTGGATCGCGACGACCACCGTGATCAGCACGGGGATCGAGTATCCGTACAGGCCGCCCGTCAGCGCACCGCCCGCCAGGCTCGCCGCGCCGAGCACGCCGGCGAACAGGCCGTACGCGGTCGCCCGCCGCCCGCTGGGCACCAGGTCCGCGACCGTCGCCCGCAGGGTGGACTCCTGAATGCCCATGACCGCGCCCCACACCAGCGACCCGGCCAACGCGATCGCGACCGTGTCGGTGAACGCCAGCACCACGACGCCCGCGGTCAGTACCGGCAGAGCCACCAGCACGCGCGGGCCGATCCGGTCGTAGAGCCAGCCCGTGGCCAGCGCCGCGACCGCGTCCACGGCCATCGCCGCGGCGTAGAGCACCGGCACCCACGCCGCGGTCAGCAGGTGCCGCTGGACCAGGTGGTAGGAGAGCACGCCGAAGGTCGCGAACCCGGTCGTGGTGGCCGCCGTGAAGCCGGCGTAGGTCCAGAACGCCCTCGGGAGCCGGGCATCCGGCCTCCTCGGCGTCGCGGGCCCGGACGCTCCGCCTGCCACCTCGCGTTCGTAGGCCTCGGGGTCGGGCACCCGGGCACGGAGCCGGAACAACAACAGCAGTACGGCGACGCCGGGGACGGCGAGCACGCCGAGAGCGGGACCGTAGTCGTTGCCGGTGAGCGCGAGCACGCCCGCCACCAGCAGCGGACCGGCGATGGCGCCGGTCTGGTCCAGCGCCTCGTGGACGGCGAAGCCACGGCCTCGCCCGGTCGCGGCGGTGGCGTGCGAGAGGAGCGTGTCCTTCGCGGGTGAGCGCACCGCCTTGCCGACCCGCTCCGCGATCACCAGCACGCACGCGGCCCACAGCACCCCGGCCACGCCCAGCAGCGGCACCGAGACGACCGTCAGCGCGTACCCGGCGATCGCCAGGCCCCAGAAGCGGCGGGTGCGGTCCGTCACCGGCCCGGAGACCACCCGCAGGCCCAGCGCCGCCGCCTCCCCCGCGCCCGTGACCACACCGACGACCAGGGAGGACGCTCCCAGCGAGGCCAGCAGCGGGCCGGTGATCGAGCGGGCGCCCTCGTAGACGACGTCCGCGAGCAGGCTGACCGTGCCGAACCACACCACGAACCGCCACGGCCCCATGCGCGCCGACGGCCGCTCCGCCTCCCCCCGTTCCCCGGGCACCGGTCGGCTCATGCCCGCACCGCCCGCGCGAACGGGGCCCCGGCGAACCCCGCGCCCGTACCGGCCGCCGTACGCGCCTCGACACGGGCGCCGGAGCAGCACCCCGTCGCGTCCGGAGCCGGCCGCGCAGTCTCGCGGGAGTACGCCGGGCACGTCGTCGACGCCGCGCACGGCCCGGTGCCGAGCCGCAGCCGCCTCCGCGACGACGCTGCCCCAGCCGCACCGGCCTCCGGCGGCGGCCCCGGACTCGGACGGCCGGCCACGTCCACGGTGAACGTTCCCCACGACGACACCGTGTCGTGCCGCTTGCGCGCCGCCCGGTCGGCCGGATGCCGCGGCGGCGCACCGACCACGGCACCGCGGATCACGAGCGGCCGGTTCACGACTTCCTCTCCCTGCCCACGTGCCTATCCGACGCCCTCACACTCCCCCAGGGTCACCGCCGCCTCCCGGACCGGCTCGTCCCACCGCGGCGGGAGATCCCGCACCCGGTCCTCGGTGTCCACGACCACGATCGCCACCGGCAGGTCCTCGCCCGGCGAGCAGTCGCGAAGTGCGGATCGGCGGGGAAACCCCGGCACCCTCCCCACCCCGGAGAACGGCGCAGGCCGGCCCGGTCCCGTGCGCACGGCGCACGATCCCGCCGCACAGGGCCTGCGGTGCCGCGGTCGTTCCCACCGGTGAGGGCCGTCACCGGGAGGACCTGCCCATCAACCTTGTCACCGCTGCCGCCACGCCACCAGGCGGCACGTCACCGTCGCCGCACGCCGTACCGCCACAGGACGTCGCCCCGCCGGGGCGGAAGGTCCCCGGAGGCGACGGCACCGGTCCCGAGGCCGCCGGCGCGGTGCGGACGCCCCGCCCCGTGATCGAGCCAACGGCCCCGAGACCACTTCCGTCACGAGACCCGCCGGACAGGCCCGCTAGGAGCGGGTGCGGCACAGCTCCTGGCCCACGAGTGCGCTCATGGCGTCCTGGGTACCCTGGCCGCCGTCACTGGTGACGTACACCACGGCGGTCCGGGTCCCGTCCCGGGTGACGCCGCCCCAGACGTGATAGCCGAGCAGTTCGCCCGGGTGACCGAAGTAGCTGCCGCCGCAGGGCAACGGGATCTCGCCCAGACCGAGTCCGTACCGCACGCCCAGCTTGGGCGCGGGCACGGTGGTCGTCATCTCGTCGAGCTGTGCCGGACCCAGCAGACGGCCGCCGAGCAGTGCGGCGTAGAACCGGTTCAGATCGTGCGTGGTGCTGATGATCGAGCCGGAGCCGACAGCCATGCTGGGATCGAGCGCCGTGACGTCGACGCTGGTGTCGGTGTGCCACGCGGCGTAGCTCCGGGCGTGCGGGCCCGGGATGAACGGGGAGGCGCCGGGCGTGCTGGTGTCGCTCAGGTCCAGCGGGCGGATGATCCGGTCGTTCACCTCCTGTGCCCAGCTCCGGCCGGTGACCTTGTTGACGATCATCGCGGCGAGGACGTAGTTGGTGTTGGAGTACGCCCAGCCTCTGCCCGGGCGGAATTCGCGGCGGTGCCGCATCGCCAGCCCGACCAACTCCTCGGGGCCGTAGGTCCGCAATCGTTCGGCCCGATAGCCGTCCGCGCTGTTCAGGGCGGGGATCTCCGGCAGGACGTCGGGGATGCCGCTGGTGTGCTGCAGCAGTTGTCGCACGGTGATCCGGCGTCCGTCGTTGCCGTTGCCCCGAACCACTCCCGGCAGCCACCGCTCGACGGTGTCCTCCAGCGACATGCGCCCCTCGCCGACGAGTTGCAGCACGACCGTGGCGGTGAAGGTCTTGGTGGCGCTGCCGATCCGGAACCTGCCGTTCTGTGGCATCGGCCTCCTGGTGCCCACCTCGGCCGTCCCGGCGCTCGCCCTGTCACGGGTGTCCGGTGACGTCGCCTCGGCGGACACGCCGACTGTCCCGGTGCCGTGGATCGCGTCCACCCGCTGCCGGAGCGGATCGGCTCGCTGCGGCTTCGCCGCCGCCGCCGTCAGCCCGGTCGACGCGGTGAGGAGGAGCGCCGCCAGGCCGGTCAGGACGAGCGGGCCCCGCCGACGCCTTCCTGACACAAACATGATGACCCCTTTCCCGTTCGGTTCGCCTGCGCGTTCACGAACCCCTCGGGCTGTGGCCTGCCGCCGTCCCGCCCTCGGAGTCGCTGGTCGGCGACCATCTCACCAGCGCAGGGGCCATCGGCCCATCCCGCTTCCCCCCGACCTGCCGATGTGCTGCCCTCAGGGCGCTGCCGGGGGTTATCACCCGTGGGGACGCTGACGCTTCCCCCCGGCCGCCCCGCCCAGCAGGATCACGACCCGCGGCGGGAGTGTCCGTTCACAGAGCCGGCCGGCGCAGGTCCGCCACCGGGCCGGGTGGTGCCGTCGATCAGTTCGCGCACCGCCTGCGAGGGGCGGCGGGGACGTGCTCGCGCCGGCGGTCCGGGGCGCTCTGGGGGCGTCGAGTTCGGTGTTCACCGGGGGGCGCACAGTTCGGCGAGGCGTTCGAGGGTGCTCGCCATCTGTGTCTGCCACCAGGTGCGCCCGCTGTCCACTTCCACGCGTTTGTCCTCCGGCAGGCGCGAACCGTCGAAGATCTCGGTCACGACCGTCGCCCCGGCCCCGTCCGGGCTCAGCTCGAAGATCCACCGGTGGCCCCACGCGTCCCCGCCGGGCCCGGTGGCGTCCGGGTGCCCGCGACCGGGCCTCGGCTCCCAGCCGATGCGGCGGTCCGGCTGGTACTCGACGACGTGGTTGTCCATCTCGTAGTCACCGAGGCGCGCATGGTGCATCCGCATCACGAAGACGTCCCCGACGCCCGAGAGCACGGCGCCGAGGACGACGCCGCGCAGCATCCCCGAGCCGTCGAGGTCCGGGTGCCGTCCGGGGTCGGCCAGGATCCTAAAGACGTCCTTTGCCGGAGCCTCGACACGCCGCGACACCACCACCACGGGCTCGCCCGTCGTACTCGTCATCCACTCGCCTCCGTCGACCGCAGAGCATGAGCCTGACCGCGGCCCGGACGCTACACCAGGGATACGACAACGCCCGGCCGCACCTACGGGCCCATCGACGCGGACGCCCGCCGAAGCAGTACCACCGAAGTGGTGGTGACCGCGCGGGAGTCTCAGGCGAGGCCCTGGAGGAAGTCCGAGAGCGCGGCGCACAGGATTCCGGGCCGTTCCATGTGCAGGTCGTGGCCGGTGCCGGGGATGCTCATGGCCATGGTGAGGGGGCGCTGCCGGAGCATCTCGTCGGCTTCCCGCGCGGAGATGAAGCCGGACTGGGCCAGGACGACCAGGGTGGGGCACGCGACCTGCTCCCACTCCTGCCGGAAGGAACGGTGGGCGTTCTCCGCCAGCGACCGGACCATGACGTCCCGGTCGAAGCGAGGCCACCACCCACCGTCGCGTTCCTCCAGCCCGGCCGCCCAGCCCGCGCCGACCGGTCCGCCGCCGAGGAACGCGGCTGCCGCTTCGCGTGAGGGAAACGGTGTCGGCCACGAGTCGAGCCATCCGCCGATGTCCGCGGGGCCGTTCGGGTTCGGACCGCCCGGGCCGGACTCGACGAGCACGAGCCCGCGGACGAGTCCGGGATGCGCGGCCGCGGTGAGCATGGCCGTGTGCCCGCCCAACGACTGGCCGACCAGGACGGGCCGCCGCAGCGCAAGCTGATCGACAACGGCGACGACATCGGCGACGTAGGCGGCGCGGGAGACGTCCCGCGGGTGGCGCTCGCTGGCGCCGTGCCCCCGCTGGTCGACCGCGACGACCCGATGTCCGGAACTCAGACCGTCCGCCAACACGTCCCATTCACCCGCGTGACCGGCCAGGCCGTGCAGCAGCACGACGGGCTGTCCGGGCCCGCCCCAGTCCCGGCAGACGAGCCGGACGCCGTCTCGCACCACCACGTGTTCGGACCATGCCACTCGGGCCCCCAGGGAATCGGCTGCTCCTGATCATGCCGCAGCCGCCCCAGGGCGTCCGACGAGCCGGCCGCGTTCGAAGCGGGCGCCCGCCCGGACGGGGGCGACGCTGTGGGTGCGTCCACCGACCGGAGTCGCGGGCGCCGGCATCGGTCATCGGCATCGGCATCGGCATCGGCATCGGTCATCGGCAACCGGTCATCGAGCGAGGTGTCCTCGGGTGGCCGGCGTGGGGACGGTCCGGTTCCCGGGACGGGAGAACGGGGCGGCGGTCGGTCCCGTCTCGCTGGTCGGACGACTCGGCCGCACACAAGGGCCACTTCGGCCGCGAGGCCCGCCGCCGGCAGCCCTCCCCGTGCCTTCCCGGACGACCTCGCCGGCCAGGAGGAGGCGGTAACGGGCTTGAAAGCAAGCGGAGTTGACTCGTATGGTGAAGTGGAAACGCATCAACGCCCGCCCCTCGGCTGTGAGCCGGGCGGGCCGAACGGGGGAAGAAAGGTGCGTGCCCGATGACGGTCGGGCTCCTCTCCGCGATCGCCGCCGTGTTCTACGGGAGCACGGTCTCGGTCCTCGCTCTCACCGCGACCTTCGCTCGACGCCGCACGCTGCGCCGTGAAGCGCGCAGCACTCTTTCCGTCCTGATGCGGGGAAGGACGGTGGAGTCGCGGGCGGCTTCGGACGGGCGGCAGTGATGACAGATGCGCCGGCCGGCGCCGCCCGCGGCGACGCACGTCGTGCGGGCCGGTCGGGGCCTCCGGCCGAACGGGTCAGCGGTCGGGGCTCTCGGTCGCCCGCCACCAGTCCGCCAGTTCGTCGATGATCGGCAGTACGGAGTAGCCGCGCGGGGTCAGACGGTAGCGCACCCGGGGTGCGGAACCGTCGCCGGTGTGGACCGTGCGGTCGACCATGCGCACGTGGAGCAGGCGGTGCAGGGCCCGGTCCAGGGGCTTGTTCTCCGCCATGCCCGCCGAGCGGGCCAGGTCATTGTGGTAGCGCGGCCCCTCGGCGAGGTGAACCAGGACGGCGAACACCCATTTGCCCGACAGGATCCGCGCGGCCTCGTAGGCGTCCTCGAAACGGTCGTGCTCCTCGGGCCGGGCGTCGGGGCCCGCGGTCGAAACGGGCTCTCTTCCGCCCGGCGCACCGCGTTCCGCGTGTTTCCGTGCCGTGCAATCCGTGCTGCCGCCGGAATCCGGTAATCGCGCGGGACGGGGCACGCCTCCGGTATCCGACGCCGTTCTCGTATTCCGTGATCCGGACAGGGGGATTCGGTTCGCTTGTTTCCGCAGGAACGGTGGTGCGGGGCGCGGGTCCGCCGTGCGCGTGCCCTCCTTCGATGCCGGAAGCGCGCTCGGCACGTCCGTCCTGCTAGGCCAAGACACAGGGTTCCCCTTCCTCGGGCGGTGACATCCTGGACCGCAGCCGTCGTGGAGATACCGCGACGGGAAGATCGGGAATTGCCGTGGAACATGGAGAATTGGGGCCGCCGGTCTGATCACGGTAGACAATCGTGGGTCGACGGTCCAGTGTGACTCCTGGTTTCGACCGGAATCGAGCGGTGCACGCGCGAAGCTGTGTCCCGACGCCCATTTTGAAAATCGCCGTCTGCCGAATCCCTGTTTCCGGGTGGTGTTCCTCGTCCCGCGGGACGGCGGCGGCGGGGACTTCGTCCACTCGCCGGCGGGTGTCCGTCAGCATGCCCGGAACAGGGCGACCGACCCGACGACCGTCACCTCGTGGTCGGTGAAGACCCCGGTCAGGGCCGCGTGCAGGTCTTCCAGCCGGTCCTGCCGGTTGCACATGACGCCGCGCCGGTTGGCCACGGCGAGTTGCCACCGCGCCGACCGGTTGTGCCGGACGCCCGCCCCGAGGATCGTCGCCCCGAACAGCGTGCCGCCCGGGAGCAGCGCCCGCCGGGCGTGCTCGAAGACCACGGCCTTGTCGGCAAGCGTCCCCGGCAGGCAGTGCAGCAGGTGGAACATGCCGATGGAGTCCACGAGTCCGTCCGGCAGTCCCCACGGTCGCAGCACGTCGGCCCGGTGGACCCGCGGGGCGTAGCGGCGCAGGCGGTGGGAGGCGGCGGCGAGCGAGTGGGGGTTGAGGTCCATCAGCGTGAGGTCCGGCATGGGCACGGGGAAGCGGCACTCGTCGAGCAGCACTCCGGTGGCGACGCCGATGTCGAGGTGGCGCCGTGAGACGTGCCGGTCGTACAGCGCGACGAGCCGGTCCTTGGTACAGCGCCAGGTGAGCGGGGAGTTGACGCCGTACACGAGTGTGTCGTAGGCGCGCAGGAACGAGCGCGTGTACAGCGCCTGGCCCGTGTGGACGGACGGGACGCGGGGTTTCGCCGGGGCGGGCACCTCAGTCGTGCTCCGGCCGCGGGGACAGCCGTACCAGGGGGATCTCCCGGGTGGTGCGGCGCTGGTACTCCTCGTAGCCCTGGAAGCGGCGTACGACGTGCCGCCACGCCGCGGCCCGTTCGTCCGCGTCCAGTACGCGTGCCCGCACCGGCCGCACCCGGTCGCCGACGCGCAGGACCGCGTCCGGGTCGGCGAGCAGATTGCGGTACCACCTGGGGTGGCCGGCCGACCCCCGGTACGACGCGACGACGATGACGTCGGGCCCGTCGGCGAAGGTGAACAGGGGCACGGAGTACGGCTGCCCGTCGCGGGGACGCCGGGTGGTCAGGATGCCGACCCGGTTGCCCAGCATGCGCGTGCCCAGCCGGCCTCCGGTCCCCTCGTACAGGGCGATGTGCGCGGCGTTGTTCGCGAGCTGCACGAACCGGCTCCACCGGGTGACGGTCCGTCCGGTGCGCCCCTCGCGTGGCGTCGTCCTCATGCTGCGTCCCTCCTGGTCCGCGGCGGTGTGGTCGTACGGGGCCGGTGGTGCGGTACGGCCGCCGGACGCGGCGCCGTCCCCTTCGTCGTCACGTCGGCGTGGCACCGCGTCGGTGCCTCGTACCCGCTCCGCCAGCAGTGTCGGCACGACCCAGAACGCGTGGACGAGCGCGAGGCGTTCGAGGCCCGCTCCCCGGGCGCGCAGCAGGGACAGGCCGCCGCCCAGGCCCGTGGCGGCTCCCGTCACGGCCGCGTTGCCGGTCGGCAGGTGGGCCAGCGCGTAGAGCACGGTGGTCATCGCCGCGGCCCGGCCGGCGCCCAGCCGCCGGGTGAGGCGGCCTTGCACCAGGCCCCGCCAGAAGAGTTCCTCGGCGGGGGCGACCACCAGCAGCAGGTGGGCGCACATCCGTACCGGGTCCGTGGTGGCGGTCAGCGCGCGCAGGGCCGTGGCGTCGGCCGCGAGCCGGGGCACGGCGCGCCGTGCCGGCATGTCGAGGAGCGCGCCCGCCAGGAACATGCCCGCGCCGATGCGGAAGGCCGTCGCGAGGTCGTCCTTGGTCACCGGCCGGTGCCGGGCGGCCGGTTCCACGACGGACGCGGCCAGTCCCAGCGCGCCGTGCGTCAGCGCCAGGGTGCGCCAGTGCGCCCGCCCGGGTCCGCGGAACGCCACTGCCAGCCCCGCCGCGCACAGCGGCACCCCGGCCACCGCCACCCGGGAGGCCGTGTCCCCCCGCCGTACCAGGGAGACGAGCCGCGCGGCCCCGGCTCCCGGCCCTCCGGTCCCTCCCGCCGATCGCGGCGCCGCCGTCATGGGCGGGCCCCGTCGGGCACCGGGGTGTGCGCGGGCCGGGGCGCGGGGCGGCGCATCGAGGGGAACTGTTTGCGGACCCACGCGGTCCACACGCGGGCGGGCAGTACCCGGCTCAGCGGCAGCAGGACGTGCGCGTCGACGCCGACCCGGTACCGCAGGCGCGGACGGCGGTCGGTGAGCGCGCGCAGCACCACCGAGGCCGCGTGCTCCACGGAGGAGCCGCGCGGCAGCCGCCTGGCCATCTGCTCGGTCATCTCGGCCACCAGCTCGCCGTAGACACCGCTGGCGTACTCCTTCAGCGCCGGGACGTTGTCGCCCCAGTTCGAGTTGACCGCGCCCGGCTGTACCAGGCTGACCTCGATCCCGAAGCGCCGGGCCTCCAGCCAGAGCCCCTCCATCGCGGCCTCCAGGGCGAACTTGCTCCCGTGGTAGGCGGCGCCCACCGGGAGCACGAGCTCGCCGGCCATGGAGCTGACGCTCACGATGCGGCCGTGTCCGCGTGCCCGCATCCCGGGCAGGACGAGCTGGGCGAGCGCCACCGGCCCGAAGACGTTGGTCCGGAACTGCCGCTCCCAGCGGTCCGGCGGGACCTCCTCGAAGGGCCCCAGCTCGCCGTAGCCTGCGTTGTTGACGAGCGCGTCGACTCCGCCGTACGTCTCGTCGAGCTCCGCGACGAGACCGCGGCGCGCCGCGTCGTCGGTGACGTCCAGGGGGCGCACCACGCAGCCCGCGGCCTGGAGTTCCCGCAGTGTGCGCGGGTCGCGGGCCGTCGCCACGGTGGTGAAGCCCGCGCTCACCGCCTGCCGGGCGACGGCCCGGCCGATGCCGGAGGAGCAGCCGGTGATCAGCACGACCGGCGGCACGCCCCACGCGCGCGTGGAGTCGGAGGAACCTCGCACATCCTTCACAGGACCACTCCCAGGGAGAAATCGGCGCTGACCCCGGGACCGAACCCGGCGACGACGCCGCGCGCGCCCGGCCGGGCCGTCGCGTCGTCCCAGAACCGTGCCAGCGAATCGAAGATCAGGACGCTCGCGGTGTTGCCGTGCTCCGCGAGCGCCGCCCGGCTGAAGCGGTGCAGCGCCGGGTCGATGTTCAGGAACCGGGTGAGGTCGTCCAGGATGCGGGGACCGCCGGCGTGGGCGAGTACGAAGTCCAGTTCCCCGGTGCTCCAGCCCGCCTCCTCCACGAGTTTCGTGATCGCCGGGGTGACGCCGCGCATGGTGTGCCGCACCCGGCTGTCCAGCCGGAAGTGGAAGCCGGTCTCCCGGACGTCGTAGGAGATCCACCGCGCCGTGTTCGAGATGGTCTCCGAGGCCGACCGCTCGATCCTGAGGCCGTTGCGGGCCGTGCCGCGCATCACCGCCGCGGCGAAGCCGTCGCCGAAGAGGCCCGCCGAGAGCAGTGCGCCGACGTCGGTGTCGGTGGGCTGGTAGCACAGTGAGCACAGCTCGAAGGCGACGATCAGGATGTTGCGGTCCGGGTGAGCCCGGCAGTACCGGGCGGCCGCGCTGATCGCGCCGCTGCCGGCGGCGCAGCCGAGCTGGGCGAGCGGGATCTGGTCGAGGTGGGCGGAGAATCCCAGCTCGTTGATCATCCAGACGATCGGCGACGGCATGGTGAAGCCGGTGCACGACACGAAGGTGACCGCGTCGATCCGGTCCCGGGACACCTCCGCCCGCTCCAGCGCCTCGGTGACCAGGCCCGGCAGATGGGTGCGGACCGCCTCCCAGTACAGGTCGGTGCGCGCGGCCACTCCCGGGTGACGGAGCGTCAACTCGAGGGGCTGCAGGACGCGTCGGGCGCGCACCCCGGTGTTCTCGATGAGACGCAGCGCCGTGTCCAGCCGTGGATGCCCGGGATGCAGTCGGCGTGCCGCCTCCAGTGTGTCCTCGAGTGTGATCTCGTGCTCCGGGAACCGCACCGCGGGACGGCACAGGACGGACATGCGGTAACCACCTCGACCTCGGTCGCGGACATATGGCGGGACGTCAGATCCACGCGGCGAGCGCGAGGAGGGCGAAGAACGAGGCCAGGAGTCGTGGCAGGTGCATCCACGACGGCATCGTGCCCCCCAGTCGCGACCGCGTCACCCCGGCCACCAGCCAGAGCGCGTGGGGAAGGGTGAGCAGGGGCGCCGCGAAACGCAGCGAGTCAAACGTGTACGCGATCAGGGCGACGCACGGATAGGGCGTCAGCACGAACAGCGCGTACCACACCTTGGAGGCGCGCGGCGAGAGCGCGTGGGCGAGGGTCCGCTTTCCCGCTCGCAGGTCCTCCGCGCTGTCCCGCAGATCGTTGTGGAACATCGTCGCGGTGAAGAGGAATCCGGCCGCCGTGGCCGCCATCACGGCCTCGAAGGGCAGTGCGCGCACATTGACCCAGACGACGACCGCCACCACATAGAAACCGTTGATGACGAAATCCATGACCTCGCCGAGCCCGCGGTGCCCGAGCGGAACGGGGCCGCCGGAATACACCAGCATCCCGAAGGAGAGCGGAAGGACCAGCAGCGACCACGGATTCGCCGTCCAGAGCAGCCAGCCCAGTGCCGCGATCCCCGCCGTGAAGCACACCAGACCGACCGCCCGTACCCGCTCCATGGACAGTCCCAGCGCCAGTGCGCCGCCCTTGCGGGCCGTCTCCGGGACGTCCACGCCGCGTTTGTAGTCGTCGTAGTCGTTGAGCAGGCGCCGGGCGATGGACTCCGGCACGAACAGGGCCAGAGTCAGCAGCGCCCGGCCCGTCGAGAGCGTGCCGACCTGGCGGGCCACCGCGAGCGCGAACGCCACCTGCAGCAACACCACCACGGTCATCTGCAGGCCCATCGCCGATATCCAGGCCCGCACCGGTGCGGGCCGGCGCGCCGGCACCGACGCGACGGGCGCGGACGGGAACGCGGACTGTTCCGACCGGAATTCCGGCATGCCAGATTCTCTCCCTTTACGGCGGACGGCCATGGGAAACGCATCCGTCACGACATGTCGGCGAGCGCGGCGAAAGCGGTGACGGCGGCGACCCTGCCGACTTCCGGACGACCGTGCCGATTCAAGTGGTGTGTCGTGTCCACGTCCAGAGACATCCGTGTCCGGTGGGGACATCCGTGTCCCTTTGGACGCCTCGCACCAGGCTGCTAATGTCCGCCGCGATCGTCCCGGTGAAACCGAGAAGTGGGCCCACGGACACGAGAAACGCGCCTGCGGACAATGGGGGTTGGGGCATGAGCGGAGAAAGGCACGACGCGGCCCGTGCGGGGAGGACGACCGGCCGGGAGAAACCCGCACCGAAGCACGCGGGGCAGGAAAGGCCCTATCCGTTCGCACCGTGCGACGCGCTCGCCATGCACCCCCTCTACGAGCATGTCCGGAAGAACGAACCCGTGTGCCCGGTGCGCATGCCCTACGGCGACCCGAGCCTTCTCGTCACCCGCTACGAGGACGTCAAGTCGGTGTTCGCCGACCCGCGCTTCCGCCGCTCCGTGCCGGAGGGCCTCGACCAGCCGCGGGTCACCCCCGACCTGGTGCCGCTCGGCCTGATGGACATGGATCCGCCCGGCCACACCCGCATCCGCCGCCTCATCGCGGCCTCGTTCACCGCCCAGCGCGCCGAGCGGCTGCGCCCGGCGACCGAACGGCTGGCCGACACGCTCCTCGACGCGATGATCGCCGCCGGGCCGCCCGCCGACCTCGTCCGGGACTTCGCCGTGCCACTGCCCATCGGCGTCATCTGCGACCTCCTCGGCGTCCCCTACGAGGACCGCCACCGGTTCCACCACTGGATCACGGAGGTCAACCGGCTCGTCGGCGGCGACGGCGGACAGGCCCGGACCGACAGCATGTCCGAACTCCTCGCCTACATGGCCGAGTTGGTCCAGCGCAGGCGCGTCGAGCCGACCGACGACCTCATCGGCGAGCTGGTCACGGCCCGCGACGAGGGCGACCGGCTGTCCGAGGACGAACTGGTCTTCCTCTGCATGGTGCTGCTCATCGCCGGATACGAGACCACCGCCAACGAGATCGCCGACTTCGCCTACGTCCTGTTCACCCACCCCGACCAGCTGGCGCTGCTCAAGGAGCGGCCCTCGCTGCTTCCCAACGCCGTCGAGGAACTGCTCAGATTCACCCCGCTGACCGTCTCGGCCGCCTACCCGCGCTACGCCACGGCCGACGTCGAGCTCGGCGGCGGCACCGTACCCGCCGGCTCGCCCGTGCTCACCTCGACCAACGCGGCCAACCGCGACCCCGACGCGTTCGCCGAACCGGACCGCCTCGACCTCACCCGCCCCGCTCCCCGCCACCTGGCCTTCGGCCACGGCCCGCACCACTGCGCCGGCGCGCCCCTCGCCCGCATGGAACTCCAGGTCGCGCTCGGCCGGTTGTCGGCACGGCTGCCCGGCATCCGGCTCGCCTGCGCTCCAAAGACCGTGGAATGGAAGACCGAACTGCTCTTCCGCGGACCGGAGCGGCTGCCCGTCATCTGGTGAGCCTCCGCTCCCGGCACAGCACCCCGTGAGACCACCGCCGTCCCGACGACAGGAAGGCCGCCCGCCTGTGGACTCCGCCACCGAGGACACCGCGAACCAGCCCGCCGACGCACGTCCCGCACACCCCCCGGCGGCCCCGCGGGTCGTCGCTCCCCACTCCGACGAAACGTGGACCCGCCGTGCGCCCGGGCTCCCCCGGAAGACGAAGAACGGCGGTGTCCGGTGACGGGGAAGCGCACGGAACGGGACGGGGCCGGAGCGAGCGTGCACACGGCCCTCGCCGCCGCCCGCGCCGCACTCGCCGACCAGCAGGACAAGGAGGGCGGCTGGACGGCGGACGCCACGGCGGACGGCATCTGGTGCACGGCTGTCGATGTCCTCCTGCACCACCTGCTCGACGCCGTCGACCCGGGCCGGAGCTCCGAGCAGCGCGCCCGGATCGTCCTGGGGCAGAACGACGACGGAGGTTTCGCCCTCCGCGCGGACGGGCCGTCCGACCTGTCCTGCACCGTGCTCTCCCACGTCGCACTGCAACTGACCGGCCACGCCGAGGACCGCGAACGCCTCGACCGGGCCGCGCGGTTCGCCCGGCGGCACGGCGGTGTCGACGCCGCCGGCGCGGAACCCGCGCGCTTCTGGCTGGCGTTCACCGGAGCCGTCGCCTGGGACGCGACCGTGCCCCTCTTCCCGGAACTGCTCCTGCTGCCCCGGGCCTCCGGCGCCGTCACCCGCCCCGGCCCCGCGGCCCGCGCGGTCGCCGCCGCCGTCGGCGTGCTCGGCTCCGTGCGTCCCGTACGGGAACTCCCCATCGACACCGCTCCGTTGCACGTCCCGAGGAGCACGCGTCCCGCCCTCCGCGCGGCCGCGACCACCGCCGTGCTGCGTGCCGCGCACGTCCTGGGCAGACGCTCCCCCGGCCCGCTGCGCCGCAAGGCGCTGCGCGAGGCGGAGCACGTGCTGCTCAACGGGCTGGGCGCCGACGGGACGTGGAGCGAAGACCCGTCCGCCGCGGCGGTCTGCGTGCTGGCCCTGTGGGCGCTGGGCCACAGCACCCGGCACCCCGCCGTCGGCGCCGCGCTGCACCCCGCCGGCCGGGACGGCACAGGCCGCGTGCCCGCCCTGCCCGCCACCGCCGCGGACACCGCCCTCGCTCTGCGCGCCCTGGCCGCGGCGGGTGACCGGGCCGGCTGCGATCCCGTGGTGGACCGCGCGGTCGACCGGCTGCTGCCCCACCTGAGCGACCTCACCGGAATCAGTGCCGGCCCGGGTGCCCCCGCCCCCGCCCCGGACGTGGAAGGCACCGCGCTGTCCCTCACCGCCCTGCACCGGATCGGCGCACCACTGTCCCGCGAGGCGGGCGCCGCCGTCGCCCGAGGTGTCCGGTGGCTCCTGGAGCGGCAGTCCGCGAACGGCGGCTGGTCGCGCCACGGTGTCCGCCACCGCTCCCTGCCGGGTCAGCGGGCCCTGACCGGACCGGGCCTCGTCGAACCTCCCTCGCCGGTTGCGACGGCCCACGTCATGGAGGCGCTGTGCGCCGAGGGATACGCCTGGCACCCCTGCGTACGCCGTGCCCTGCGGCTGCTGCTGGCCGACCAGGACATCGAGGGATTCTGGGAGGACCGCCGCGGCGGACGGCTCCACGCCACCACCGAGGTCCTGCTCGCGCTCGACGCGGCGGGAGTGGGTGCCGGGCACCTCGCCGTGGAGGGGGCCATGGAGTGGATGTACCAGCGGCAGAACCAGGACGGCGGCTGGGGCGACGAGGCCGAGCCCGCCCCGGGCACCGCCCGACGGGCGAGCGGCCCGAGCACGGTGGCGCAGACCGCCCGGTGCGTCCTCGCCGCGCACACCACCGGCCTCCTCGACGCCCCGCGCGTCGACGCGGCCGTGGCCTTCCTGCTGCGCCACCAGGGCGAGGACGGCGGCTGGGCCCGTCCGGCGGCGCGTACGGCCTCCGCACCGGCCGGGGCGCACCCGCCGCCGGACGTCCGCACCGACGCGTACGCGCTCTGGGCGATCGCCCTGCACGCACGCCACGCCGAGTCGGCGAGCCGTGCGGACTCCGTGCCCGGTGGCGACCTGCCGGGCGCCGCCGGGCCCACGGGCCGCAGCCGGCTCGTGCCGTCCACGGCCGTATCCGCGGAACAGGAGGAACGACGGTGACCGCCTCCCAGACGCGCACTCCCACCGGAGCTCCCGATGCGCCCGAGCCCGCGGAGTACGACACCTGGTCGGCCTTGTGGTGGCAGCGCCGGGGCCCGCTCGCCATCCTGCACTGGGGAGCGCGCGCCCGCGCCGAGCACGTTCCCCCGGCGGGCCGTCCCGGCGCCGTGCTCCTCGACGTGGCCTGCGGCGGAGGGCTGCTCCACCCGCACATCAGGGACAAGGGCTACCGCCACATCGGCGTGGACGTGTCCAGCAAGAGCGCGGAGGTGGCCCTGCGGCACGGTGTCGACGAGGTCCTGCTCCATGACATCCACGACATCCCGCTGCCCGACGGGTGCGCGGACGTCGTGGTGGCCGGATACTGCCTGGAACACGTCGCCCGCCCCTTCGACGTGGTGGCCGAGTGCTGCCGCCTGCTCAAGCCCGGCGGCACCCTCGTGATGGACACCATCTCGAACACCCTCCTGGCGCGGCTGTCGGTCATCACCCTGGGCGAGGGCCTCCCGCTGACCTGGGCCGCGCCCAAGGGCACCCACGATCACCGCTTCTTCATCGCCCCGCACCGGCTCGCCGAGGCGTGCGCGGCCCACGGCGTGCCCGTCGACGTCTTCGGCGTCGTGCCGCACGTCCGCGACCTCGTCTCCTGGTCCCTGGGACGCGGGTACGACGTGCGCATGCGCAGTGGGACGTTCACGAAGATCCTGTACGGGGTGGCCGGGGTGAAGCCGCTGGAGGGCGCCGCCCGGGCAGCCGCGCACATGGACGCCGTGGGGGTGCCGGAGCAGCGATAGCCGACGGCGAGCAGCACCCACGCACTGGCCTCGATGGCCCTGGCCACGGCAGTGCCGTCCCGCTCGCGTCCCGATCGCTCGTGCTCCTCGGTGACACGGGCGGGCAGCGGGATCGGGTCCGTCGGCGGCGCGTGGACGGCGGCCGGCGCTCCGTCTGTGGGGACGAGCCGGCCACGCGCGATGGCTGTTCGAAGCCCGGGTCACTTCGGTCTCTGCCCCGTCGCGTACGACACGCGTGGCGCAACCGCCGCGGCGAGCGGCGAGCGGCGAGCGGCGAGCGGCGAGCGGCGAGCGGCGAGCGGCGAGCGGCGAGCGGCGAGCGGCGAGCGGGAGCCTGTCCGATAGTCGGCCGTCGGCTGGGAGAGAAGCTCTAGGGTCCTGGCTTGTGACTGGACTCTCCTCGTACCACCGTGCGACAGCTGATGCCTACGATGCCGTCGCCGTCCTCTACGCCGAACTCTTCCGCGACGCGCTCGACGCGCTTCCACTGGATCGCGCGGTGCTCGCCGCGTTCGCCGAGACCGTGCGGGCCGCCGGCTCCGGCCCCGTCGCCGAACTGGGGTGCGGCCCTGGATCCGTCACCGCGCACCTGCGGGATCTGGGGCTGGACGTCTTCGGCGTCGACTTGTCGCCCGTGATGATCGACCTCGCCCGTGAGGCGTACCCGGACCTGCGGTTCGAGGTCGGTCCCATGGAGGCCCTGGACCTGGCCGACGGTCGGCTGCACGGCATCGTGTCCTGGTATTCGGTCATCCACGTCCCACCGCGGGACGTGCCCTCGTACTTCGACGAGTTCCGTCGGGTGCTCGCGCCCGGCGGAACGCTTCTGCTCGCCTTCTTCGAGTCGGAAGGCGAGCCGACCACGGCGTTCGACCACAAGGTGGCGACAGCCTATCGATGGCCGATCGACGACCTGGCGGGCCTGGCAGGAGCGGCCGGCTTCACCGAGATCGGCCGGATGCTGCGTGAGCCCCTGGAGGAGGAACGGTTCCGACGGGGGCATCTGCTGATGCGCTCGGAGAAGTGAGCCGCGTACCGGGACGCCTCCGGCATCGCGGAGATCTCCGAAGTGGTCCGCGGGGTGAAGCTGGAGCGTGCTCCCGGATGCCGCTCACGGGGGGAAGCGGCATCCGGGAGTCGCACCCGTCAACGTACCTGCCCCGGCGGCGTTCGAGCCGGTGTCGGGCAGGACTCGGCGCGCCTCGTGTCGTCCGCGGCCGGGGGGTGGTGGACGATCGGCGGTTTCCGGACACCGCAGGGCAGGAGGGCGGCGCGTTCGGCGGTGGTGCGGGCGCGGTTCTGCTCCGGCCGCTGTCGGACGCGGGCGTGGGCGCGGAGGTCGACGACGTCGTGGTCGCGGAGGTCGACGGGGTCGGCGAGGTGGTCCCACTCCTCGCCGACGGCTGTGCCGGTCTCCCGGGGCCTCACGGTGGTCGTCGGCCGCAGTCCGGTGTCGGAGGGGGATCAGCGCAGCCGGCGCGCGCGCAGCACCACGTCGTCGGTGTGGTGCGCGCCCGCGCCGCCGTCGGGCACCGCGCGTGGCCGCTGCTCGTCCACCTCCACTTCCCAGTCCTCGTCGAGCAGAGCGGCGACCATCGAGGGCCAGACGTAGTCGGCCGGGTCGAAACCGTCGTCGTGCGCGTGCCGGGTCTCCATCCCCGCGTGGTGGACGAGCAGCAGCACCCCGCCGGGCGCGACGGCCGCGAGCAGCGCTCGTTCGGCCGCGGCGTCGGGGGTGCGCAGCAGGGCCGGGTACTGCGCGGAGACCAGGTCGAAGGAGGCCGGCGGGAGCGGCGCCTCGGTCAGTGCGGCGTGCACCCATCGAACGGTGAGCCCGGCGTCCCGCGCGTGCCCTACCGCCCGTTCCAGCGCCACGCCCGAGACCTCGAGCGCTGTCACGTCCCAGCCGGCGGCCGCGAGCCAGATGGCGTCCGCGCCCTCGCCACAGCCGACGTCGAGCACCCGTCCGGGGGCCAGCCCGGCGACCTCGGCCACGAGCGCGCCGTTGGGCCGGCCGCTCCACAGCTGTTGTCGCTCGGCGTACCGGTTGTCCCACTCGGCGCGCACCGCTGGGTCTCCCAGGTACCCGTCGGCGGGCCGGGGAGCGTCGGGCGCGGGCGAATCTGCTTCGGTGTTCTCGGTCACCGGCCCACCGTCGCCCATCGTCTCCCGCTCACGCCACTTCCGTTGCCGGTCCGGCAAGTCGGCGTACGGTCGCTCGTCCGCACGGTGCGGACCGTCGCCGGTCGCCCTCCGGGCCGCGTCCGGTGACCACGAAGCGGCAGTGCGTCATGGAGACCGGCATCCCGCCCGAGCCTCCCTTCCGAGCCGCCCCGCCGTCGATGCGGCGCGGGTGCGTCGCGCCGGCGTACGACAGCGGCCCGTGCGGCGTGCGGCCCGCCTCGCGGCATCACGAGGCGGGCCGCACGTGTTCCACGTCCACCGATCCGACGCGCGAGGCCGTCACAGCCGCACGCGGAAGGCTCTCGGGCACGACGTCCGACCGGTGGCCCCGGTGGCCGTGGCCGTCAGGGGTTGACGTTGATCTTGAACGTGGAGGTGGTGTTCCGGATGTCGACGGCGTTGCCGCTCAGCTTCAGCCCGTTGAACGTCACCTCGCCGACGGCCGGGCCCTGGCCCTCCTCGGGCTTCTCGTTGGCCCACAGACCGAAGCCGGACTTGGCGTCGTAGGCGTCCCCGCTCCTGCGGGCGCCTGAGATCGAGATGTCGGTGAGGATCGTGTCCCTGATGGGGTACTGCGGCTGCCCTCCCGAGTAGTTGGTCTGGAACATCACCCCGCTGTAGGTGGGATCGACGATGTCCACATGGTTGACCCGAATGCCCTGGAACACCTTGGACGCGGAGAAGAGCCAGATGCCCGGGAAGGTCTGCGCCCCCCAGAAGTGCCCGCCGGCCCGCTCGATCGTGACGTTGTCGAAGGTCGTCGGGTCGGTCCCGAAGCCGTTCATCGGGTAGCCGAAGTCCAGGGAGGAGATGGTGATGCCGGAGTAGACCAGTGTGTCCGCGATGCGGATGTTACGGAAGGTGTTGTTGTAGCCGCCGTACACGGCCACCCCCGCGGCCCGCCAGGTCAGGGTGCTGGTCAGGTTCTCGTAGACGTTGTTCTTCTCGTCAGCGCCGCCCGCGTCGATCGCCGAGAACAGCGCGAAGCTGTCGTCGCCGGTGGCGCGCGCGTCGTTGTTCGTCACCAGGTTGTCCGTGGAGCCGTTGGTCATGTTGACGCCGTCGGCGAAGGTGTCGCGGATCCGGGAGTTCTCGATGGTGATGCGATCGGTGTTGGCACCCCAGTACAGGCAGACCATGTGCTCGGCCCAGATGTCGTCGATGACGATGTCCGACACGTTGGAGAAGTCGAACACCTTGCCCGGTCCGTCGATGCGCGAGGTGTAGTTGCCGAAGTAGGAGAAACCCTTGAACCTCGATCCCTTGGCAGTCGCGTCGACCCGGAAGCCGACGTCGGTGTTCTCCTGCGTCGAGGGCGCGTGGAACGTCGTGTACCAGGGGCCCGCGCCGACCACGTTCACGGCCCTGCCGTAGATCTGGAACTTGCCCGAGGTCTCGTAGTCGCCGGGCGGCAGGTAGACGCCGACGAGCTTGCCCGAAGTGTCCATGCGGACCTTGTCGAGCGCGTTCTGCACGTCCTGCTGGGTGAACCCGGCGGGGACGGCGTACGTCGAGGCGTCGGGGTCGGCGACGGGTGAGACCTGTTCGAGGTCGACGAAGTCGATCGCGTAGGTCGAGGTGTTCGCGGTGTCCTTCTGCAGCCGGATCCTGCTTCCCTTCGGGACGGTCTCGCCCAGCAGGAGGTGGGCCTCGTCGTAGATGTGCCGTGGGGCTCCCGCACCCGGGGAGTTGCCGGGTGCGGTTTCGGCCCCGTAGAGCCAGGCGTACTTCGACGTCAGCGGCAGCGCCTTCTTGAAGACGCCGTCCACGTAGACGTCGATCGTGGAGTCGGCGCCCCCGCCGCCGGGCGCGTCGGGGATGGAGAAGCGGGTCACCAGGGTGTTGGTGGGGGCGCGGGTGGTGAACTCGACGTACTCCCCCGTCGCGTCCAGTTTCACGGCCCTGCGGCCGGAGGCCTCGCCCGCGAGGTCACCGACGGTGCGGTTGGGGCCGACCACGCCGGCGCCGCCGCCCAGTGTGCCGTCCTCCGCCTCGTACGTGTCGTACGGCATGTGGGCGCCGCGTCCGATGAACAGCGGACGGGTGGCGGTGTTGTTCTCGCGCTTGACCGGCACTTCGTTGGCGTCGGCGGCGACGACGGTCTTCACCGTGTAGGAGCCGTTGGCCGCCGTCCAGGGACCGAGCGCCACGTCGGCGGAGGACCCGGCGGCCAGCGTCCCCTTGTAGGTGCCGGTCAGGGTCCTGACCGTGCCGCCCGTGGAGTCGGTCAGCGTGAGGGTGACCCCGTGGTCGCCCGCCGCGGCGGCCTGGTTGCCCTGGTTCCTCAGCGCCACCTTGAAGGTGACGTCCTGCCCGGCCGTCGGGCTGGACGGCGACGTGGTCACCGAGGACACGACGAGGTCGGAGGTGTCGACCGGCTCGACCACGAGCGGGTCGGGGCTGGTGTAGGTGTTGTTGGACTCGTTCTGCTCGATCACCGCGTCACCGTCGTCGGCCACGGCGCCGAGCTGGTAGCTGCCGGCGTCGAGCTGTCCGAGGGAGGCGGTGACGGTGGTCTGCTCACCGGCCGCCAGCGCGCCCACCTTCGCGGTGGCGGCCTTGGACCCGCCTAGGTTCACGGCCAGGGTGCTGGCGGCAGCGGCGGCCGGGCCGCTGTTGCGTACCGTGGCGGCCACGTCGACGCGGTCCGACTCCACCGGGGCGGACGGCGACACGGTCAGCTCGGTGACCTCCAGGTCGGGGTTGGGCGCCGGAACGCCGACCACCTGCAACTCGGCCACCTGGCCTGCCGGAGCGCCGGAGTTGGCGGTGAACCTCAGCTGTACGTCGGCCACTCGTGCGGAGACCGGGACGGTGACGGTGTTGCCGCCGGCCGGATCGAACGTGTAGCTCTTCGCGTCCACCAGGGACTTGAAGCCGCCGGCGCTCTGCTCCCGGCCCAGCACCTCGATGGTCTGCGTGCGCTTCGACCAGGCGGCGTCCGGGTTCAGTCTCACCACGAGGTGGTCCAGGTCGGCGTTGGCGCCCAGCTTGACGGTGAGCGTGTTGGGGTAGCTTCCGCCCGCGCCCTCCCAGTAGGTCGTCACATCGTTGTCGTCGGCGTTCGCCGCGACGAAGGCGCCCACGTTGGAGGAGGCGACGACGGGCTTGCCGACGGCGAGGTCGGAGCCGTTGCCTCCGCGGCCGTTGCGGGTCACGCTGTTGCTGGGCACGGACTGGTTGCCGGCCGCGTCCCTCGCCCGCGCGTAGTAGGTCACCGTGGCGGTCGACGGGCGGGTGTCGGTGTAGGTGGTGACGTCACCGGCCACACTGCTCAGCAGTGACCCGTTGGCGTAGATGTCGTACCCGGTGACCTTGGTGTCGTCCGAGGAGGCGGTCCAGGTCAGTCTGATCTTCCCGTCGGACGGCTCGGTGTACGCCAGGTTCGAGGGTGCGGTCGGAGCCTGCGTGTCGCCCTTGTCGCCGGTGCGGGTGACGGTGTTGCTGTTCGGCGACTGGTTGCCGGCCGCGTCCCTCGCCCGCACGTAGTACGAGACGGTCTCGCCGGTCGGCCGGGTGTCGGTGTAGGTGGTGACGTCACCGGCGACGCTGCTCAGCAGTGACCCGTTGGCGTAGATGTCGTACCCCGCCACACCGACGTCGTCGCTCGCCGCGTCCCAGGTCAGCTTGATCCGGCCGGTGGTGGGCTCGGTGAACGCCAGCCGGGCCGGGGCGCCGGGGGCCTGGGTGTCGCCGGTGCCCGGGCCGTAGATCTCCAGCTCGGACACCTGGGCGGCCAGCTGCACGGTGTTCGCCGTGACCAGGACGCGCACGTAGCGGGTCGTGGTGGCGTCGAAGGCCACCACGGCCGAGTTCCCGCTGTCGGGGTCGAAGGTGTAGGCCTGCGACGCGGTCAGGTCGGTGAAGTCGCTGCCGCTGGTGCTGCCCTGGATCTTCAACGTCTGCGCGCGCTTCTCCCAGCCGGCCGGCAGCCGCAGGACGACGCGGTCGACGCGGACGGAGGATCCGAGGTCGGCCTGGAGCCACTGCGGGAAGGCGCCACCGCTCTCCCAGTACGAGGCCCGGTTGCCGTCGTTGGCGTTCGCGGCGGTGTAGACCTGGGTGGTGCTGCTGGCGGTGAGGGTCCTGCCCGCGGCGAGGTTGGCCGTCGACTGGCCGGCGGTGTGCACTTCCAGCTCCGACAGCTGCGCCGCCTTCCACCCCGTGTTGCCGGTGATGACGATGCGCACGAAGCGCGTCCGGGCCGCCGGGAAGCCCACCGTGACGGTGTTGCCCGAACCCGGGCCGAAGGTGTACGAGGCGGAGGACTTGAGCGTGTTGAAGCTGGTTCCATCGGCGCTCCCCTGCACGGAGAGGGTCTCGCTGCGGCTCTCCCACCCCGCCGGCAGCCTCAGCACCACCTCGTCCACGTTCTGTGCGGTGCCCAGGTCGGCCTGCACCCACTGGGGAAGACCGCCGCCGGAGCTCTCCCAGTAGGTGCCCTGGTCGCCGTCGGTGATGTTCGCGGCGGCGTACTCGCTCAGAGCGCTGCTGGCGGAGGCCTTGTCCCCCAGCGCGACGTTCGCTCCTCCTGTGGCCCGTGCGGCCGCCACCGGACCGGCCAGGGCCAGAAGACTGCTCACTATCACGGCACTCAAGGTCCGCGACTGCCATCTATGGATTCTCATCAGCCCCTCGATCTTGGTCTCGGGTGAACCACCGCGCGACGCGGCTCATGGGTTCGTCCACAAAAAAGCGGGGTCGCGCCGCTTCTTGCGTCGCGGGCTCAGAGAGTTCCAGAAACTTGTCAACTCGTCTACAGCACACACAAGGAACGTTGCGCTTCCCGCGAAGTTGCCCGACCTGTGGGGCGTGGATCGACGCATCGGGCACGGCGCCGCCGTGGCCCCCGCCCACGGGGTCTCGCCGTCACTCCGACGCAGCCGGCCTCGGCAGATGCGCGCAGCGGACCGCGGGGGCTCCGGCCGGAACGGCCCATGGCGCGGCCACCCCGAGCGGTGGGCCGGGGCAGTCGGCGCAGGGTGTGCGATCAGCGCTCGGAAGACCGGTCGGAGGTGAGGGTGTCCGCCCGGCGCACTCGGGATCGTCGCATGACCCTGACAAAAAATGAGAGCGGCGGTCCCACTTGTTGAGTCACTGAGTGAGCTGCTTGCACCGTTGGGGCGTCGAGTTTCCGCTCCTTGACGTTTTCGCGAGCGACTCCGTCCCGAACCCGGCAGGGATCACGCAACGAAAAGCCCGCCGGTGCTGGTGGTGCCATCGCTCAAGGCGGTGGCACCACCAGCACCGGCGGGCCGGCACGAGGACGGAGGATCACGTGCCGCGAAGGCTGGCGCAACGGGCGATCCCGGGCCCGGATCCAGGGGAAACGGTCAGCGCGCCGGGGGCGGCGCGGTCGATCCGCGGACGACGAGTTCGGGCTCGAAGAGCAGCTCCCCGGGGTGCGGATGCGAGCCGTGGATCTGGGCGCACAGCAGGTCGACCGCCGCGCGGCCCATCGCCTCGATGGGCTGGCGCACGGTCGACAGGGGCGGCTCCGTGCACGTCATGAAGGCGGAGTCGTCGAAGCCCACGACCGACACGTCCCCGGGAACGGAGAGCCCGCGTCTGCGCGCGGCCCTGATGGCGCCGAGAGCGATCGGGTCACTGCCGCAGACGATGCCGGTGACGCCTTGCTCCAGGAGCCGCGCGGTCACGGCCTGCCCGCCCTCCAGCGAGAAGATCGACCGCTGCACGAACTCGTCCGGCAGCGTCATGCCCATGGCCTTCGCGGCCACTCGCGCGGCGTCCAGCTTGCGCCGCGACGGCATGTGGTCGGCGGGCCCGATGACCAAGCCGATCCGTTCGTGGCCGAGGGAGGCGAGGTGGCGCCACGCCTGCTCGACGGCGACCGCGTCGTCGCACGCCACGCAGGGGAAGTCAAGGCCCTCGATCGACGCGTTGACGAGGACGACCGGGACCTTGCGCTCCGCCAGCAGGTGGTAGTGCTCGTGCGGCGCGTCGGCCTGCGCGAAGAGGCCGCCGGCGAAGACCACCCCGGAGACCTGCTGCTGGAGCAGCAGATCGACGTATTCGGCCTCGGCCACGCCTCCCTTCGTCTGTGTGCAGAGCACGGGGGTGAGCCCCTGCTGCGCGAGCGCGCTTCCGATGACCTCCGCGAACGCGGGGAAGATCGGGTTCTGGAGTTCCGGCAGCACAAGGCCCACGAGTCTTGCGCGCTCCCCGCGCAATTGCGTCGGGCGTTCGTACCCGAGGACGTCCAGCGCGGTGAGCACGGACTGCCGCGTCGCTTCGGAGACACCGGGCTTGCCATTGAGGACACGGCTGACCGTGGCCTCGCTGACCCCTACCTTCTTCGCCACCTGGGCCAGTCGTCGCGTCATACCTGCAAGAGTAACGCAAGTCTCGCAAGCTGTTGCGTCTGTCTTTCCGTCCATCACCGTCAGGTCAGGCCCGTGACTGCTCCGTGCGGGCCGGCCTGGCGAGGGAGGTCTTCGCCGCTCGTGCGCAAGCGGACGCAAGTCCGTCCTGTTCCCTGCTCCGGTCGCCGGCGCAGGCGGGGGCGGGGGCGGGGGCGGGGGCGTTGCCCCCGTGATGCGTGCGCGGCTCGGTGGCCTCGGGCCCGGTCCCGTCTCGGCAGGGTGGCGCCCGTACCGGGGCGACGGCGGGCACGGGGGCCGGGAGACCGTTGCGTGGATTGCGGGGGGGGGCGCCGCCCTGTTCCGCGTCGCTCGGTGCGGAACAGGGCGGGGGTCGGCCGACGGGTCAGACCCGCAGCCACACGGCGGTGTCCTTCGGCAGCGTTCGGTCCGCGGGCAGCGGGCCGCTGGCGAGGAGGAGCCGCTGGTGCGGCGGCAGGGCGATGGGCGCGTCGGAGTGGTTGACGACGCAGACCAGGCCGTGGGCCCGGCGGAAGGCCAGCACGTCGTCCTCGGTGGGAAGCCAGGTCAGGGGGCCGTCGCCGAAGCCCGGCTCGGTGCGGCGCAGGAGGATGGCCTCGCGGTAGAGGGCGAGCATCGAGTCGGGATCGGTGCGCTGCTGGTCGACGGCGTAACGGGACCAGTTGGCGGGCTGAGGCAGCCAGGGCTCGGACCGCGTACCGAACCCGTATGACGGTGCGTCGGCCTCCCAGGGCAGGGGGACGCGGCAGCCGTCGCGGCCGGGGTCCGTGCCGCCGGAGCGGTAGTGCATCGGGTCCTGGATGCGGTCCAGTGGGATGTCGGCCTCGGGCAGCCCGAGTTCCTCGCCCTGGTAGAGGTAGACGGAGCCGGGCAGGGCGAGGGTGAGCAGGGCGGCCGCGCGGGCGCGCCGGGTGCCCACGTCGAGGTCGGTCGGGGTGCCGAAGCGCTTGCGGGCGAAGTCGAAGGCGGTGTCGGCGCGGCCGTAGCGGGTCACGGTGCGGGTGACGTCGTGATTGCACAGGACCCAGGTGGCGGGGGCGCCGACCGGGGCGTGCTCGGCGAGGGTGTCGTCGATGGCGCGGCGCAGCCGGCCGGCGTCCCAGGGACAGGTGAGGAAGTTGAAGTTGAACGCCGTGTGCAGTTCGTCGGGCCGCAGATAGCGGGCGAAGCGTTCGGCGTCGGGCAGCCAGACCTCTCCGACGAACACACCGCCGTACTCGTCGGCGACCGCTCGCCAGGAGCGGTAGACGTCGTGGATCCCGTCCTGGTCGATGAAGGGGGACGGGTCGGCTCCCTCCACGAAGTCGGGCAGCGCGGGGTCCTTGACCAGCAGGGCCGCGGAGTCGATGCGTACGCCGGCGACGCCGCGTTCGAACCAGAAACGCAGGACGTCCTCGTGCTCCTGCCGCACCGCCGGGTGGTCCCAGTTCAGGTCGGGCTGTTCGGGGGTGAACAGGTGCAGGTACCACTCGCCGTCGGGGACGCGGGTCCAGGTGGTGCCGGAGAACTGCGACGGCCAGTCGTTGGGCGGCAGTTCCCCGTTCTCCCCGCGTCCGGGCCGGAAGTGGAACAGCTCCCGCTCGGGGCTGCCCGGGTCCGCGGCGAGGGCGGCCCGGAACCAGGGGTGCTGGTCGGAGACGTGGTTGGGGACGATGTCGACGATGGTGCGGATGCCGAGTTCGCGGGCCTCGGCGATCAGCTTCTCGGCCTCGGCCAGAGTGCCGAAGGCCGGGTCGATGGTGCGGTAGTCGGCCACGTCGTAGCCGCCGTCGACCAGTGGTGAGAGGTACCAGGGGGTGAACCAGACGGCGTCGACGCCGAGTTCCGCGAGGTAGGGCAGTCGGGCGCGCACGCCCGCGAGGTCCCCGGTGCCGTCGCCGTCGCCGTCGGCGAAACTGCGCGGGTACACCTGGTAGATGACGGCGTCGCGCCACCAGTCGTCGGTGCGGTGCGGTACGGGGGCTGCCACGGGTGCGTCCTTTCGGGCAGGGTGGATCTTCGCCGTCGGCGCGTACAGCGGGGCGTCGGACGGGCCGGCGGCGAAGGCTTCGGGAGGTGGGAGGCCGGGCGGCGGGGCGGTCAGCCCTTGAGGCTGCCCGCGGTGAGGCCGCTCATGATGTTGCGCTGGAAGATCAGGAAGATCAGCAGGGTGGGCAGGGAGGCGATCGTCAGCGCGGCGATCAGGACGTTGACCGGCACCCCGTTGGACAGTGAGTAGATCCCGACGTTGAGGGTCTGCTTCGCCGGGTCGGGCAGGGTGAGCATCGGCCACAGGAAGTCCTTCCAGACCCCGACGATCGCGAAGATCGACACCACGCCGAGGATCGGCCGGGAGATGGGCAGCACGATGGAGCACAGGGTGCGCACCGGGCTCGCGCCGTCCATCGAGGCGGCGTCCAGGAGTTCCTTCGGGATGGAGTCGAAGAACCGCTTCAGCAGGAAGATGTTGAAGGCGTTGGTCACCGAGGGCAGCCAGATCGCCCAGGGTGTGTTCAGCAGGTTCCGCTCGACGACCGGTACGTCGAGGACCGTCAGGTACTGCGGCACGACGAGCACCGTGGCGGGGATCATCAGGGTGGCCAGCATCATGCCGAGGACGGCCTTGCCGAACACCGGGCGGAGCTTGGAGAGCGAGTAGGCGGCGGCCACGTCGAGTACGAGTTGGAAGGCCAGGGCGCCGAAGGCGTAGTAGAGGGTGTTGCCGAGCAGCTTGGCGAGGTCCATGACCTCCCAGGCGTGGCTGTAGTTCTCGGGTGCGAAGGTTGCGGGCACCAGGGTCGGCGGTGTCCGGATGACCTCCTGCGCGTCCTTGAAGCCGCCGGAGATCATCCAGTACAGCGGCCCGAGGAAGACCAGTGTGAAACCGCCGACGACGAGGGTGAACACGGTCCAGTAGAGGGCCTTGCCGCGGGGTCTGGCCAGCTGGGCCGGCGGGATGAGCGTACGCGTGGACATGATGGTCCCTCCTGGCCTACTCGTCCTCGGCGCGGCTGAGCTTCACGTACACCGCCGAGAATCCGGCGAGCAGTACGAGCAGCAGCAGGCCGAGCGCCGCCGCGGCGCCGTAGTTGTTGAAGTTGAAGGCGTACTGGTAGATGAGGTAGACGACCGTCGTGGTGGAGCCCTCGGGGCCGGCGCCGCCGGTCAGCAGGAACGGCTCGACGAAGACCTGCATCGTCGAGATGATCTGCATGAGCAGCATCAGCGAGAGGACGAGGCGCGTCTGCGGGACGGTGACGTGCCAGATCTTCCGGAACAGGCCGGCTCCGTCGAGTTCGGCCGCCTCGTACAACTCGCCCGGGATGCCCTGGAGGGCGGCGAGGTAGATGAGAGCGGCGCCGCCCATGTTCATCCAGGTGGAGGCGAGGACGACGGAGAACATCGAGAGGTCCGCGTCCTGGAGCCATTGCTGTTCGGGCAGATGGAGGAAGCCCAGCAGCTCGTTGAGGAGTCCGTATCCGGGGTCGTAGAGGTACTTGAAGAGCAG
Organism: Streptomyces sp. NPDC015220; assembly: GCF_043079345.1. Taxonomy (NCBI): domain Bacteria; kingdom Bacillati; phylum Actinomycetota; class Actinomycetes; order Kitasatosporales; family Streptomycetaceae; genus Streptomyces; species Streptomyces sp. NPDC015220. The sequence continues at coordinate 121,349 of NZ_JBIBUK010000004.1, forward strand.
GACGGAGGCGACCGGCGGCAGCATCACGGGCAGGTAGACCAGGAGACGCAGGTAGCCCTTGCCGTGGCGGAACTCGTTGATGACGATCGCCACGACGAACGGCACGGCGAACCCGAAGACCAGTGCGAGCACGGTGAACAGGAGCGTGTTGCGCCACGCCTGCCAGAACGCCGGGTCGTTGAACACCGTGGTCAGGTTGTCCAGGCCGACCCAGGTGACCTCGCCGCCCTCGGTCTTCTGGAAGGCCAGGAAGAACTCCCTGACCATCGGATACCACGAGAACACGGCGAAACAGACGACCGCGCCGATGAGGAATCCGTGAGCCGTCAGATTGCGCCGAAGGCTCTTGGCGAAGGAGCCGCCGGATGCCGCGCGGGATGCTCCGCGGGCCGTGGGAGGGCGGGAGGGTTCCGCCTTGCTCGGGGTCAGGCTGGGGGCCGACATCGTCGCTCCTCGGTACTGGTCTGCCGGGTCTGTTGCCGGGGACAGTCCGCCGGGCGGGGCGGCCCTTGGCTATCCGCCCCGCCCGGTCCGGTCACTGGTTGGCCAGGATCTGGTTCACCTGCGACTCCGCGGTGCCGAGGAGCTTGTCGACGTCGGCGTCCTTGTCGGTGAGGATGCCGGACATCACGTTGTCGAGGACCTTGTAGATCTCCTGTGCCTTCGGCGGCTCGGCCTTGCCCGCGACGGGGTCGGCCATGAAGGTCCTGAAGTTCTCGACCGGCATCGTGGCGTTCTCGGCCCGGGCGGCGTTGTCCTTGGTCTTGGACCCGTTCAGCCAGAAGTTGGGCTGGGGGACACCGACCGGCAGGCCGTCGGCCTTGGTGCGCGCCCAGTCGAACTGGCCCTTGCCCACGGTGAGGTCCTTGAAGTTCAGCCAGGCGATCGCGGCCTTGATCTTGTCAGCTGAAATGCCCTTCTTGATCATGTAGTTGTTGCCGCCGGCCAGGGTGTTCTTGCCGCCGGGGATCGGCCCCATACCGAAGTTCTCGTACTTGGCGCCGAGTTGCTGGGCCATGTACGCGATGTCGTCCGGGGCGGCGAGGAACATGCCCAGCTTGTCGGTGGCGATCTGCTTCTGCAGGTCGCCCCACTTCAGCAGCTGAGTCTTGCCCATGCTGTCGTCCTCCCAACGCATGGCGTGGAGGTTCTCGGCGACCTGCTTGCCCAACGCGTTGTCGAAGGCCGCCTTCTCGCCGCTCGAGTCGACGATCTCGCCGCCGACGCTGTACATCTGGGCGGTGAAGTGCCAGCCGCCCTGGTTGCCGGCGCTGTACTCGCCGAAGCCGGCGATGCCGTTGCCGAGGCCGGCGATCTTCTTCGCCGCGGACCGGACCTCCGGCCAGGTGCGCGGGGGAGTGTCGGGGTCGAGACCGGCCTGCCGGAAGAGCTTGCGGTTGATCAGCAGGCCCATCGTGTAGTTGCTGGTGGGCAGACCGTACAGCTTGCCGTCCTGCTTGAGGGAGCCCAGGACGTTGGGGTCGATGTCCTTCAGCAGCGGCACCGTCCTGTCGTTGACGTACGCGGTGATGTCCTCCGCGCCGTCGTTGTCGAGCACCTGCGGCAGGTCGGTGAAGTAGGTGTAGAAGACGTCCGGCTGCGACTTCGCCTTCAGCATGGCCGTGAAGCGCGGCGGTTCCAGGCACTGGCCCGGGGTGGAGCGGCCGTCGATGGTCACGTTGGGATAGGTCTTGTTGAACTCCGCGACGTCCTCCTTCCACTCCTTCAGCTCGGCCGCCTTCGTCTTGGGCGGCATGCAGTCGATGGTGATCGTCACCTTCGTCTTGGGATCCAGCGGTGCGGACGGATCTGACGAGCCGCTCCCCTGGGAAGCGCCGCCGTCGTTGTCGCTGCTGCTCGTGCCGCACGCGGCGAGCGCGCTCAGCGTGAGAGCGGAGACGAGGGCGACCGCGCTGGCGCGGCGAGTACGGCGGAACCGGGCACTTCTCATGGGTGGTCCCCTTCGGGCATGAACGTGGAAGTCGCCCCACCAGGCGGAGGATGCGTTGTGGGGTTCGGCACACTCAACCACCCCGCCCAGATGAACGCAATATCTCGCGTTCGTTTCGTAATTCTCTGACAGGGGGAAGTCGGCTGAGTGCTGGGCGGTGTTGTCGTGGACGCCGTTCGGTACGCATCCGCCACCGCCGACGCGCTGCCCGGCCCACCGGACCGGGAGCGAGGACGGCGACGACTCCGGCGCGTGGGCGGCCCACGGGGCGCATACGCCTCGTTCCGTCCCCGCCCCGCGGCCGGCCGGACGTCCACGGCGTCCCTTCGCGTCCGCACGGCATTCCGGCGCACCTGACCGAGCGGGAGCCCGGCAACGCCTCGCGAAGTCCGCGACGCCTGGCCGTGCTTGGGGCCGCGCACCGGCGAGCGGCCCGAAGCGAGGAGTGCGCGAACGGTCGTCTCCAGGCCCCGCGACGGTCCACGCCGGAGTGACGGCACGGCCGGCCGGCCGCACCATCACGTCCATCTCCGCCGTCGTCGACCAGAGCGCACGGCCGAGCCGCACCACACCGACGAAGATGAATGCAGACTAGTTGCGGTCACTCATCGATATTTTGCGCACACTTATGGACTTACTGCGGCGGCGCTCGTAGTGTCTCCCCCGCCCGGCCGGGTGCTCCTCTCCTCCCCGACTCTCCCCAACCCGAAGGAAGCGTGCCCGTGTCGCACACGCCCCGCAGCCATGAGCCTCCTTCCCGTCCCCACCGCCGGACGGGAAGAGGAGGCATCGCCGTGATCACCTCCCTCGCGGTGGCCGCCGCCGCCGCGCTCACAGCGCTCACCCTGACGAGCGCGCCCACCGCCCAGGCGGTGGGCGGCGTCCCCGCCCCGTCCCCCGTCGGCATCTCCGGTCGCGGCGCGAACGTCCCGTTCAAGGAGCTGGAGGCCGAGTACGCCAACACCGACGGCACCCTGATCGGCCCCGACCGGCTCTACGGCCACCTCCCCTCGGAGGCGTCCGGACGCCAGGCGGTCACGCTCAACGCGGTGGGTCAGTACGTGGAGTTCACGCTGACCGCGCCCGCGAACGCGATGTCCCTGCGCTACAGCCTGCCCGACTCCGCCGACGGCAGGGGCCGCGACGCCTCGCTCGACGTGCGGGCCGACGGCAAGTCCGTGAAGACCCTGCCGGTGACCTCCAGGTACAGCTGGTACTACGGGGGTTACCCGTTCAACAACAACCCCGGTGACTCCAACCCGCACCACTTCTACGACGAGGCCCGGACGATGTTCGGGACCACCTACCCGGCGGGCACCAGGATCCGGGTGCAGGTGACGTCGACCGCCCAGTCGCCGAGCTTCACCATCGACCTGGCCGACTTCGAGCAGGTGGGCGCTCCGGTCGCCAAGCCGGCCGGAGCCATCGACGCCGTCGCCGACTACGGAGCCGACCCCACCGGCGCCACCGACTCCACCGCGAGGATGCAGGCGGCGGTCGACGCGGGCCACGTACAGGGCAGGGTCGTCTACGTCCCCAAGGGCGACTACACGCTCTACGGCCATGTGATCGTCGACGGCGTGACCGTCCAGGGCGCGGGCCCCTGGTACACCGTCTTCGGTGGCCGCGACCCGGTCGATCGCAGCCGTGCGGCGGGTTTCTACGGCAAGTACGTGTCGAACGGCGGCCCCAGCAGGAACGTGGGCCTCAAGGACTTCGCCGTCATCGGCGACATCCGGGAGCGCAACGACAACGACCAGGTCAACGCCCTCGGCGGCGCGATGTCCAACTCGACCGTGGACAACCTCTGGATCCAGCACGTGAAGGTCGGCGCCTGGATGGACGGTCCCATGGACCACTTCACCATCAAGAACAGCCGCATCCTGGACACCACCGCGGACGGAGTGAACTTCCACACCGGGGTCACCGACTCGACGGTCACCAACACCTTCGTGCGCGACACCGGTGACGACGGCCTGGCGAGCTGGCCGCAGGACAAGCCGAACGTGAACGACAGCTTCGACCACAACACCGTGGTGCTGCCCATCCTGGCGAACAACATCGTCACCTACGGCGGCAAGGACTTCAATCTGTCCGACAACGTCATGGCGGACACCATCACCAACGGCGGCGGCCTGCACATCGCCAACCGCTACCCGGGCGTCAGCGCTGCCGCCGGCACCGCCGTCTCCGGCACCATCACCGCGGCCCGCAACACGCTGATCAGGACGGGGAACAGCGACTACAACTGGAACTTCGGCGTCGGCGCCATCTGGTTCGACGGTCTGCAGGGCAAGGTCGACGCCGACATCCGGATCAGTGACACCGACGTCCTCGACAGCTCCTACGAGGCCATCCAGTCCATCGAGAGCGGCGTCACCGGCGTCACGATGAAGAACGTCAACATCGACGGAGCCGGCACCTACGCCATCCAGGCGCAGGCCGCGGCGACCATGACGTTCGTCAACGTCACCGCCAAACACCTCGGCCAGGCCGCCACCCCGGTCCACTCGTGCGTCGGCGGCGACCTGAGGATCACCGACGGCGGCGGCAACTCCGGCTGGAACACCGGTCAGGTCTGCACCGGCACCTGGCCGGCCCCGATCTGGACCAACGGCGGCGTGCCGACCGGCGGCGGCACCACCCCGCCCACCACTCCCCCGACCACCCCGCCCACCACCCCGTCCGGCGACAACCTCGCCAAGGGCCGGCCCGTCGTCGACACCGGCCACGCCGACGTCTACACGGCGGGCAACGCGGTGGACGGCAACGCCGGCACCTACTGGGAGAGCACCAACAACGCCTTCCCGCAGTCCCTGACCGTCGACCTCGGCTCCGCCAGGACGGTGGGCCGGCTGGTACTGAAACTCCCGCCCGCGACCGCCTGGGCGAGACGCACCCAGACGCTGTCCGTGCTCGGCTCCACCGACAACAGCGGCTGGGCGACGCTGAAGCCCGCAGCGGGCTACACCTTCGATCCGGCCACGGGCAACACCGTCACCCTCACACTGGGTCCTGCCACCACCCGCTATCTGCGGCTGACCTTCACCGGCAACACCGGCTGGCCCGCCGCCCAGCTCTCCGAACTCGAGGCCTACACCTCCTGACCCGGGCACGCCGGAAGCGGGGAGCGAGCACCCCGAGCACTGTGCCGACGTGGCGTGCGGGTCCGCCGAAGGTCAACGCCATCGAAATCCTGTGACGGAAACGGGCCGGCCTTCGGGAAAGCCCATGCCGTCGGATGGCCCGTTCCCGGATACGGCCACGGGCCGGGCGCGCGGCGTTTCCGACAACGCGCGAACCCGGCCGTCGAGCCGGCCGGGTCGTCCGAAGGCCACGCGGCCGCACGGCGACGATGTGGGACTTGATGCCGACCGCACCGCAGGTGTGAACGGTGTGAAACCCTCCGGCGCGACGAGGCGAACCACCGTGGCGCGAAGACGAGCCGACCCATGGAACGGTCTGCCCACTCGATTCGACCCCGGAGCCGAACAGCAGCGGGAACACCCCCTCCGACTGGGCCGGAGGGGGTGTGACAGGACGAGCAGGGCGGTACGCGGGGTCACGCGTACTGGATGCCCCACAGGTTGCTGTTCTTCTTGACCGGGGCGACGTTGTTGGACTTCTTCCAGAGCTTCACCTTCTTGCAGGTGCCGCCGGCCTTCGGCTCGAAGCGGTACTTGGTGACGCTGAAGCCCCTGGCCTCGTGGTACATCATCAGGCGGCCCCGGCTCTTGCCCTTCTTCTTCTTGACCGTGGCCGAGTACGTCCAGGTGTCGGACTTCGACCAGGTCTTGCCCAAGGAGACGCTGAACGACGTCGACGCCTTGGCGAAGATGACGCCCGCCTCGGCGCCGACCGTGGCGGTGCCGGTGGCCGTCCAGGAGCCGGTCTTGTTCTTCGCGTAACTGATGGTCACGCCCGGCTTCGCCCAGTCGCTGTGCACGTTGGTCGCACGCCAGACGGTCTTCTTGTCGCCGATCGAGTAGATCGGCGACGTGTCGCACATGGCACCGGCCGCGGCGGGAGTGGTCGAGACCGCCACGGCTCCGGCGCTCAGCAGAGCGGTGGAGAGCGCAGCGCTCATGACACGCTTCACGTAGATCCCCCGTACCTAAAGGGTTGTCAGGAACACCTTCATTATGTTGGCCGGATTGTGTGGGTGTTAAGAGATTTGAGTGACTGTTGAGCTTCGGTGGCCTGGCGTGAACAAGATCGTTACATGGCGTGCGCCCTCGTGCTTCTCGCGGTGTAGCGCTCGCAGTTGATGCCGGCCACGCCTCTCTTGGGCGTGGCCGACATCGGTGGGGGAGTCACGTCCGGCACGGTGGATCCGGCCGACGACATCCGGCTGCGGCGCGGCGCACCGCCGGGCCGTCATCGTCCCGGCGTACGGCTCAGCTCTCGTCGTCCTCCGACAGCGTTCCCTCTCCGAGCGTGCCGCCGCCCATGAGGCCGCCGAAGAAGCCCTCCATGAGCTGGTCCACCCGGACCTCGGTGGCTCCGGACGGAGCCGTGGTCCTGGCGCCCTTCACGGTGCGCAGCACCAGCGCGAGCTTCTTGCCCTTCGCCTCCTCCGCCAGCGGCGCGAGGTCCACGGACACGTCGCTCAGGGCGCCGTTCTTCAGCGCGAAGTCGGCCGTGACCTTCTTGTTCGGCGCGTCCTTGAGGTCGTCGGCCGTGGGCAGTCCGCCGCCGCCCGGCGCCAGTTGCCCGGCCAGCGGGCGGATCTCGTCCAGCAGTTCGGTCAGCAGCGTGCGGAAGGGAGCCGTGGCCTTGACGTGCTCGGTGCCGTCCGTGCCGCCGGCGGTCTTGAACTCGACCTCCTTGACGATGACCTGGCGCAGGTCGTTCATGAGCTTCTTCTGCGCCTGGGCGTCGAGCGTGGGGCTCGCGGAGGGCTTCCCGCCCCCGGCGGCCTCCTGCTGGGCCATCTCCTCGCCGGTCTTGCGCAGGTCCTTGGCGGAGACCTTGATCCACTCACCGGCGAGCACCTTCTTGAACGCTCCGGCCTCGGGGGGCAGTTCGTCGGTGCCGGGCATCGGGCTGCCGGAGATCTTCGCGAACGCGTTCACGTCGGCGCGGACGTAGGCGTCGTCCCCGATCAGCCGGTACTCGAACAGGTCCTCCTTCGGGCCGCTGAACTTCAGGGCCATGGCGCTGAAGTCCTTGTCGTCGGAGTCCTTGAGCGGCTTCTTCGACTCCACCGAGACCGAGATCCGGGCGCCGCTGAACAGCTCGGCGATCCCGTCGGGCATCTTGTCCTCGGGCTTCGCGTCGGCGTCCAGCGCCTTCAGGGTCGCCGCGTCGGTGTCCAGGCCCAGTTCCAAGGTGAGCGAGTGCTGCTCGCCGAGCTTGTCGAAGGCCCGGTCGAGCTTCTGGCCCGCGGTCAGGTTCTCCACGGTGCCGCAGGCGGCGGTCCCGGCGAGGACCGCGGTGGCGACGGCGGTGGCGGCCAGGGTGTTGCGTATGGCGGAAATGACGGTCTCCTCTGAGGCGCGACCAAGGTGTCGGTCACCGAGAAGACCGACCAACCCCGCGATTGGTTGTACGGCCGGGCCGCCGGGCGGCGTTCTCGACCTGGTCCCGGCATCCCGCGGCGGCTCCTCAGCCCGTGCGCGGCCACCACGGCGCGGGCCTCACGACGTCCGAGCCGGCGGCGCCAAGGGGCACCGGCCTCGGTAGGCGGCGGCAGAACCGGTTGTCGACGCCGGCCACCTGCGGCCCCGTCATCACGGGCTTGAGTCCCGGCGGACGGAGACCGGGCTCTACCTCGGCCTCGCGCTGGCCCTGACCGGGTTCTGCGCCTGGTGGATCCGCCGCCGGCCGGCCTGACGGACGCCCATCCCACCGCGGGAGTGACCGCGAGGGACGGCCGGGAGCCGGCTGCCCCTCGCGGTGTCGACCGGGTCCTCCCACCGTGCGACGGCGATCCCGTCGGCATCGGCCGTCCCATCGGACCCGCCGCCGCCCCGGTCCGCCGGTCCCGGACTCGTGCGCCGGGTCGCGCGGTGCCGCCGCGCCCCGCTTCGAACCGGCACTCCTGTCATACCGCCATGGCCTCCTGGAGCCAGCGGGAGACCCGGTACGGCAGCCACCAGGCCAGGTCGCCGAGGCACAGGACGAGGTGTTCGGAGGTGAACTCCTCCAGTACGTCGGCGGGTACGTCGCCGCTGTGCGCGCCCGCGTCGAGGAGGGCGATGGCGTCCTGGTAGCGGGGTTCGTCCGCGGTGAACCGGCGCAGGTCCCCCCAGCGCCGGTCCCGGATCTGGACGAAACCGGGGCCCCGGCGCCAGACGAGCTTGCACACGTAGTGCCGGGTGCGCCAGGCGTGCAGGGCCTGCGGGGCGTCCGCGAGGCCGGTCAGGGTGCGCGGCGGGTGCAGGTGTGACAGCACCTTCCACTCCCGCGCGGAGCGCTGCGCCGACTGCGCCGACACCTCCAGGTCCCAGTCGACGGAGACGGCGCGTGCGGTGAGGTCGCGCACCAGCCGCAGCCGGTCGATCGCCGCGCGCTGCGCCGTCGGGTGGTCGGCGGAGAGGTCGACGGGAGCGTCCAGTTCGACGTGGCGGACGCCCAGGGCCCAGAGCCGGTCGACGTCCTGGGTCCCCGCCGTGCCCGGGAGCGGCCCCAGGGACATGCCCGGCAGCCGGCGGGCCTGCGGGTCGTGGTCGCGCCAGGCGCGTATGGCCGGTTCCGGTGCGATGGCTGTCATGTGTGGTCCTTCTCGGTTCCGGTCGGACGAGGGTCAGGACAGGGCCGGCGCCGGCGCGGCCGGCGCCTCGGGCGCGGGAGCGGTGGGCACACCCGACCCCGGGCGGGTGTGGACGTGGCGCATGTAGTCCAGGCGCAGCAGGTCCTGGTTGACGGCCGCGGGGGCGATGTGGACGTACTGGCCCGCGTCGGTGAACACCACGCCGAGGTCGACCCACCGCCGCAACAGGTCCTCGACGTCCTTTGGGGTGCGTGCGGCGCCGTCCGCGAGGTCCGCGCGTGAGGTGAGTTTGCGGTGCAGGGCCGCGGGACCGTGCGGCTGGTCGAGGAGGCGGAAGAGCGCCGTCTCGAACGGGTCGGTGAGCTCCAGGGTCCGCCACTGGAACGACCGGCGCCTGCTGACGAGCACGATCCGCTCGCCCAGGTCGGTGTGGGTGAGGCGGGCGTCGGCGTGGTGCTTCTTCCAGGCGGCGATGCCGTCGTTGAGGAGGCCGACCGTCGGTTCGGTGACGCCGCGCTCGGGCGCGGAGAACACGTAGGCGAGGTCGTGCAGTTCCGGCTCGGGCAGGTCGTAGGTGAACAGGTAGTGCTCCTCGGGCCGCAGCCCGGTGAAACCCAGTTCGGGCCGTTTGAAGTAGGGGCTGAAGCGCTCGATGGCGATGCGGGCGGACAGGTCGACCGGTGGGTCGAGGTGTTCCAGGGCGGGGAGCTGGCGGATGACGGGGTCGTAGTCCTCGGCCGTCTCGCCGGGGAAGCCGTGCAGGTAGTTCCACGACACCGACAGACCGGTCTCGGCCGCGTCGCGGAGCATGCGCACGTTCTGGCAGCCGCTCACACCTTTGTCCATGAGGTCGAGGACCCGGCTGTTGAGGCTTTCGATGCCGGGCTGCACGTAGACGAGGCCGGCGTCCGCCAGGACCTGGAGCTGGGGGCGGCGCATGTTGGCCTTGATCTCGATGTGCATGCGCAGGTCGTGCCCGCTGTCGATGATGCGGGGCAGGACGGTGGAGAGGTAGCGCATGTCCAGGATGTTGTCCACGACGTACATGTCGAGCACCTGGTGGCGTTCGGCCAGGTCCATGATCTCCTGGTAGAACGTGTCCGGGCTCTTGCTGCGGAACTCCATGAAGGAGCCGTTCAGCCCGCAGAAGGTGCAGTGGTGCTTCTCCCCCCACCAGCAGCCGCGCGCGCCCTCGACGACGAGTTTGGGCTCCACCCAGTTGCGGGCGACCGAGGCGGCCAGCCGCTCGAAGTAGCCGCTGTAGTCGGGGGGCAGGATCGCCGCCGGCGGCAGTGGGCCGGTCGGCATCGGGTTGGCGGTGTGCGCGCCGTCGGGTGTGCGGTGGCACAGTCCGGGGATCGACGCCGCCGCCGTCCCGTCGCCGCTTCCCAGGGCGGTCAGCAGCCGGGGGAAGGCGTCCTCGCCCTCACCGCGGACCACGTAGTCGACGAAGGGGAAGTTGCGGTGGACGGCGGCGCCCTGTTCGGCGTCGCAGTTGGCGCCGCCCATCACGGTCACGATGTGCGGGGCGAGCCGCTTGATCTGCCGGGCGGCGGCCAGCGCGGCGGTGTTCTGCTGGAAGGTGGAGGTGAAGCCGACGACGTCGGGTCCGCTCTCCGCCACCCGGCGGGCGACGTCGGCGACGAACTCGGGGACGATCCGGTGCAGTTCCCGGGTCATCCGCATCCGTTCGCGGCGCAGCTTGTCCGACATCACGGCGACGAACTCGGGCTCCTTCCAGTCCGGGTCGTCGTAGAGGGCGGAGGAGAAGACCCAGTCGCCGCAGCCTAGGAAGTAGGAGGACAGGGCGTAGTACTCGTAGTCCTCGGCGGAGAACTCGGTGCGGCCGGTGATCCAGTCGGTGAACTCCAGGTTGGCGTGCAGCACTTCGCACGTCGCGCTCTGGACGCGTTCGTCGACGCTGCGTTTCAGGATGCCGAGGGCCAGCGAGGGGAGGTCGATCGGCGACCAGGGCATGTTCACGAGAAGAACGCGCACGGTGGGCTCCTTGCGCACGGGCGGGCGGCGGGCGCCGGGGACACGGGTCCCCGGCGGAAGGGGGAGGAGCCCGGCCGGCCCGCACGGGCGGGCCGGCCGGGCCGGGGAATCACTCCTCGTCGCCGCCCTCGTCCGCGTTGCGGAACGGAACGGTGATGGTGATGCCGATGCCGGGCTTGCGGTTCTCCTCGTCGCCCGCGAGCGGGTCGTTGTGGATGATGTCCTTCTGCATGGCGATCCTCCTTGTCGGGTTCTTCGTGCTCTTCGAGTGGGTGGTGCTGTGCGACCCGGTCCCGCTGTCTGCCTCAGCGGGGCCGGGGTCCTCCCGGACGGGCCGGGGGACGCGGGGGGCCGGCCGGGGCCGGCACGGGCAGACGGGCGTGCAGGAAGGTCAGGGAGCGGCGCAGGACGGCGACGTGCGTGGCGCCGTCGTAGCCGTCGTGTCCGGTGTCGAGCCACATCTCCTCATGTGGGACGCCCGCGGCGGTCAGGGCGCCGAGGTAGCTGCGGATCTGCTCGGGCGGGCACTTGAGGTCGTGGTGGGCGCCGACCACGAGCAGCGGTGCCGTCACGTGCGCCGCGTAGGTCAACGGCGAGCTGAGGGCGTACCGTTCGGGGGCCTGTTCGGGGGTGCCGCCGAACCAGCGGACGTCCAGGGCCCGCAGTGCGGGGGTGGTCGTGTGGTGGGCGGCGACCCAGTCGGCGAGGGGTTTGACGGCGATGCCGGCCTGCCACAGTCCGGGGCGGGTGCCGAGTGCCAGCAGCACCAGGTACGCGCCCCAGGACACGCCCCACAGGGCGGTCGCCCGGTCGTCGACGAGGCGGCGGCGGACGAGGTCGGCGCGGACGGCGGCGAGGTCCTCCACCTGGGTGTGGCCGACACCTGCGGTGAAGGCACGCTGCCAGTGGGGGCCGTAGCCGGTGGAGCCGCGGTAGTTGACCCTCGCCACGGCGTAGCCGGAGGCCACCAGGGAGTGCACCGTGGCGTCGTAGGCGTCCCGGTCCTGGTCGGCGGGGCCGCCGTGCACCAGGAAGACGGCGGGCGGGGGTGCGGCGTCGCCGGAGGCCGGGTCGGGGGCCGACGGTCCGTGCCGTGGCCGTCCGCCGGGGTCCGGCGGGCCGTACGCGGCCGCGGCGTGCTCCGGCAGGGCCCGTGGGGACCCGCCGGGGCCGTACGGGGAGCCGTCCGGACCGTACGGCGACCCCTCCGGGTCGTACAGGGGACCGTCCGGGCCGTACGGGGGCCCGCCGGGGCCCGGGTCCGGGAGGCTGAGCAGTGTGTGGACGGGGCCGTCGGGCGTCGGTGTCCACAGTTCGGTGTGCCGGCCCGGCACCCGGGGCAGCAGACCGGGCGTCGGCAGGGCGACGCCGTCGGTCGCGTGCGGGACGGGCGGGTGGGCGGTGCCGGTCCACAGGTAGTGCAGCTTCCCGCCGGGGCGGGGCGCGGCGTCCAGCAGGCTGCCGGGGGGCGTGGGGATGACACGCCGGGTGCCGGTGTGCAGGGACACCCGGTGCAGCAGCGAGCGGCCGTGGCGGTCCTGACGCACCAGCACCTCGCGGGCGTCGGGGTACCAGCGCGCGGTGACCTCGGTGTCGAAGGCGCACCAGTGGTGGGTGACCAGCCCGCCGTCCGGGGTCCAGGTCGCCAGTCGGTAGCGGTCCTCGGTCTGCTGGACCAGCAGCAGTTCGGGCCCGTCGTGCCGGGGGGAGAAGCCGCGGCACCACAGCCTGCCGCCCGCGCCGCCGGGGCCGGGCAGGGCGGCGACCGCCCGGCCCGCGGCGGTGACGACGGTGACCGCCGCCTCGGCGTCGGGCGCCGCCGCCAGCGCCACGAGATCGCCCCGCGGGGCGAGGCCGCCCAGGCGGCACTCCCCCGGCACGGCGAGGATCTCCCGGGGGGCGTGGCCGCGCCTGCCCACCAGGACGCTCGTCGCGCCCTCCCGGGTCGTGACCGCCGCGGCGACCGTGCCGTCCTCCGTCACCGCCAGCCCACGCGGCAGTCCGGCCGGGGCTCCCGGCAGGCCGGGCCGCCGGGAGCCGCCGTCGAACGGCTCGTACCACCACTGCCCCCGGCCTTCCGGGTCCTCCTCGAACCACCACACGTGTGCGTCGGCGTCGATCGCGCAGTGCACCGTGCCCGTGGGCCGGTCGGTGACCTGCCGGGTGGTGCGTGTGACCGCGTCCCAGGTGAACACCTCGCACCGGCCGCCGGCGTCCGCCGTGAGCACCATGCGCCGCGCGTCGCGCGGGCACACCTCGGGCAGGGCGCCGAGGAAGACCTTGAAGGTCTCACTCATCGCTCTCTCCCGTCCCGGACGCGGCCGTGGCCGCCGTTCCGGTGCGGAACACCGTGCGGGCCCTGGCCCTGGTGTACAGGGCGAGCACGCCGGTGAGCGCGGTGCACAGCAGCACGGGCGCCCGGGTGTCCCAGACGGTGACCAGCGCCGCCGCCGCGGCCGGCGCGCCGGCGGCGGCCAGCGCGGACACCGAGCCGAGCACGCCCGCCACCCGCGACTGGACACCCGCCGGAGTGCGGGCGACAGCGAGGCTGGACAGGACGACGGTGATCAGCGGCAGCAGCAGGGACAGCCCGGCGAACGCCGTGCCCCAGCCCCAGGCCCCGTCGGCCCACAGCAGCGAGGCGCAGGGCACGGGCAGCAGCCAGGCCGCCGAAGTCAGCACCCGGGCCGCGCCGAGCCGTCGTATCACGGGCGCCGCGAGCAGCGAACCCAGCAGGCCCGCCGCGCCGGAGGCGGTGAGCACCAGCCCGGTCGCGGCACTGTGCCCGTCGCGGCCCAGCCGGAACAGCGCGGTGTAGAACAGCAGCGCCAGCGTGCCGCCGGCGGTCGACGTCCACACCAGGACCATACGCAGGACCGGGGAGCCGGCGACCGTGGTCAGACCGTCCCTCGCGTCGCCGGCCCACCCGCGCCAGGACCTGGCCCCCGCGCCGGGCCGCCGGCGTCGGCCCGGCGCGCCCGCCGCCAGGGCCGCGCCGGCGGGGGACGGCGGGGGAGCGAGCGGCGGCGGGTCGAGCGGGGTGCGGATGGCCCGTACGCCCAGGGCCGCCGCCGCGTAGGACAGGGCGTCGGCCAGGAAGGGCACGGGCCGGGCGAGTTGGAACAGGGCCCCGCCCAGCGCCGGTCCCACCACGAGCGCCGCCTGGTCGCCCGCCTGGAGTCCGGCGGCCGCCCGGGGCAGTTCGTCGACGGGGGCCAGCCGGACGAGCGCCCCGCGCGCGGCGGCCTCGTAGGACACGGCGCACAGCCGCTCCAGCAGGGCGAGCGAGACCAGGAGCCACAGTGCGGGGCGGCCCGGGCTGACCAGCGCCAGCGTTCCCATGGACAGGGCCGCCAGCACGGCCGACGTGATCATGATCCGGCGCCGTTTCCCGCGGTCGGCCGGTACGGCGACGAGCGGCCCGAGCACGACACCGGTGAGCGCGGCGGCGCCGGCGAACGCGCCCGCGACGCCGGGGCTGTGACCGAGTCGCAGCAGCAGGAGCGGGAAGACGACCCCGGACGCCTGGCTGCCGAGTCCGTCGACCGCGTTGATCCACCACAGGATCCGCAGATCGCCCTTCGCCGGTGCGGGCCGTCCGTTCGGTGTACCGGTGAGCGGGGCGGTGCCGAAAGCCGTGCCCGGACCGGCGCTCGGGGCGGTGCCGGGGCCGGCGGGCGGGCCGGAGTGCGGGAGTTCGGCCTCGGCGGGCCCGTGGTCCTCCTCGTCGGACCCAGGAGGGGGCTCGTCGGCGTGTTGCCGCATCGCAGACGCGTCGACCTTCCCCACCCCCCTGGACGACGGGGACTCCCGGTGGAGTCACCCACACGTACGTACGCCGTTCGCCGTTCGGACCGCCGCGCGACCGGAACGGGATGTGCCGAAAACGTGTGTGAAGCGTGAAAGTGAGCCGGAGCCTAGCCACCACGGGTCTTCCGGGACAAGGGTCGGTCGGCGTGGGCCTTCCGGCGCAACGGCCGGACATGGCCGACAGTCGTCTGGCCCGGGACGGCGGGCCGTGCACCGGCGCCGGGTGCGCCGGCCGGCGCCGCCCCGCTCCCGCACACGGCGTCGCTCTTCACGCCCGCACATCGGGGGCACGGCACGCCTGACGCATCGTCATGTCCGGTTCGCGGTGTCCAGAGCACGACACCTCGCCCCGCGCACCGCCCTCGGCGCGGCCGGGCGGGCCGGCGCCGTCCGGGGCAATCGTTGCACGACGGAACGCGGAGCACCGCGACCGCGTCGCCCGCCCCCCGCAGCGATCTCCGTACCCCGCGGCGCACCGCCCCCCGCCACCCTCCGGACCGGTGACGGGAGCGCCGCGCATTGGCCGACAACACACACCTGCCGTCGGTCGAACGGGAGTCGTCCGCTCAGCTCGGCCCGTCCCCGCGGCACGCGGACGGGCCCGGAGGAAGCGGCCGTCGGCGATGTCGGGGCGGAAGACCGCCAGGCCCTCCGGAGCCGTGACGGCCGTGGAGGGCCGTAGCGGCTGGAGGGCCTGGAGAGTCAGGAGGGCCGTGGAGGACCGACCGGAGGGCCGCTCAGTCCGTGGCGCCCCGGACGGGCACGTTCAGATCCCTGCTCGTGGACCAGGCGCGGCCGGCCTCGGGACGACCAGGACCCGACGCCCGCGGGTGTGACCGGCTCGGCTGTCGACGTGCGCCGCCGCGGCCTCGGCGAGCGGGTACGACTTCTCGACCGGGATGTGCAGCCTTCCCCGCGAGATGAGGCCGACGGCCTCGGCGAGCGCTTCCGGCACGCTCCCGGCCACGCCGGAGAAGCGGACACCGAACTCCGGGGCACCGAGATCGGCGATGGAGATCACCCTGTGCGGATCCCCGGTCAGCTCGACGAGTTCGCGGATCACACCGGAGCCGGCCAGATCGAGAGCCGCGTCGACCCGGCCGAGCCGCCGCACCCGCTCGACCCACCCCTCGCCGTACGTCGTGGCGAGGGCGCCCAGGCCGCGCAGATAGTCCTGGTTCGCGGCCCCGGCGGTGCCGATCACCTTGATGCCGCGGTCGCGGGCGATCTGCAGCACCGCCGATCCGACTCCCCCGGACGCACCACTGACCAGCAGCGTCTGCCCGGGCCGCACACCGACCTCGCGGATGATGCGCAGCGCGGTCTCCACCACGGAGGGGTATCCGGCCGCCTCTTCGAAGGTCAGGCCGTCGGGCATACGGGCCCAGGCCGACAGCACGGCGAACTCGGCATAGGTGCTCGACCCCTCGCCGAACACGTGGTCGCCGACCTCGACCCCTTCGACGCCCGCGCCGACCTCGTCCACCACCCCGGCGGCGTCCAGCCCGACTCCGGAGGGCAACTCGATCGGATGGGCCCCGAGGATCTGGCCTTCACGGATCCTCCAGTCGACGGGGTTCACGCCCGCCGCCCGCACGGCGACGCGTATCCGGCCGGGGCCCGCGTGGGGCTCCTCGGCGTCGATGAGTCGTAGGACGTCCGGACCGCCGAACTCGGCGAAGCTGATTTTCTTCATGCCAGGACCGTAACACTAACGGTTAGCTTTTCAATACGAGTAGGTTTTCGGAACGATTATGATCACGAATCTGGTAGCGTGACGGCATGACCGTGCCGCCCGGGCGTCGTGAGCGCAAGAAGGCCGCGACCCGCCAGAAGATCGCTGAGACCGCCCTGCGGCTCTTCCTGGACCGCGGTTACGACGCCGTGGGCATCCGTGACGTGGCCGCCGAGGCCGACGTGGCCGTCACCACGGTCTTCTCCCACTTCGCCTCCAAAGAGGCCCTGGTGTTCGAGCAGGACGAGGGCTTCGAGCAGCGCCTCGTCCAGGCGGTCACCGGACGGGCGCCGCACGAGCCGCTGATCCCCGCGCTGCGCCGCGAGATCCAGGCCCTGGTGCGACATTGCACCGCGGACGGCGCCGCCCCGATCTGGGGCCTGATCGACGCGTCGCCCGCCCTGCGGCAGTACGAGGAGTCGATGAGGCTGCGTCATGCGGAGTCGCTGGCAACGGCCATCGCCGCCGATCCCGGCCTGCCGCGGACCACGACGGCCGCCCGGGCGATCGCCAGGTTCGCGATCGACGCCTATTCGCTGGCCCGGGAGGCGGCCGATCCACAGGCCGCGGTGGACGAGGTCTTCCGGATGATCGAGGCGGCCTGGGAGGTCGCCTGCCCCTCCGAGAACCCCGCCGGCACCGCCGGACGATAGTCAGGACCCGACCCCGCCCGGTGCCCCCGGCCCGCACGGACCGTCGCCGGCCCCGACGCCCTCGCCCCGTGACGGGGTCGGCGGCCGGGCGTTGGCCGAGGGTGCGGGCGCTCCTCATCAGTGCCCCTCGGCCGTCACCGCCTGTCCCTCCCCGTCGTCGCACGCTGCCCGCGCGCTGCTGTCCGGTCCCACCAGGCCGGGACGAGGGCCGTCAGCATCACGAGCGCGGTCAGGACGAATGCCCAGGGGTAGCCCATCGAGCCGGCCACCGTGCCGAAGGCGACCGCGCCGATGCCCATACCCGCGTCGTAGGCGGCATTCCACAGGGCGCTCACCGTCCCGTAACCGGAAGCCGCGACCCGGGAGTACATCAGTGTGATGGTCGCGCTCTGGGTGATGCCGAAGCCGGTCCCGAACACGGCCGCGCCCACGACGACCGCGACGGGAGAGTCCGTCAGCGCGACGGCGAGGATGCCGGCGACCGAGGCGACCAGACCCGGCACGACCAGCCCGGCGGCTCCGCGTCGGTCGGCGCGCCGGCCGGCGAACCAGCGGGACGCGGTCGCGGCGGCCGGTTGCACGAAGAGAGCCGCGGCGACCACGCCGGAACGGCCCGGCCCCACGGCCAGCGGCAGAAAGGTGACCACGATCCCCGCGCCCACCGCCGTCACCGCGAACACGGCCGTGGGGCGGCCGAGCGTGCCGGAACGGGCCCCGGTGAGGATCCCCAGGGGCGGTCCCTGCTCCGCTTCCCTGCCGGGCAGGCCCGGGACCGCGGCGATGGAGACCAGGGCGATCAGTGCCGCCGCCGAGCAGACGGGACCGTACCCCGTGTGCGATGCCAACCAGGCCCCGAGCGGCAGGCCCACCAGCGAGGGCACGCCGGCCACGACGCCGATCAGGGCCAGCCCCTCGCCGCGGCGTTCGGGCGGGATCAGCGACGCCGTCAGCGCCCCGCCCGCCACCAGGGTGAACGCGAAGCCGAGCCCCCGGACGAGGCACACGGCCACGATGCAGCCCATGCTCCGCGACACCGCCAGGGCCAGCGCCGGGGCGCCCAGCAACAACAACCCCGCTCCCAGCATCGTGCGATGGCCACAGCGTGCGGCCAGCCAGGGCCCCACCAGCTCGCCGGCCACGGTGGCCAGCATCAGCACACCGGTGACCAGACCCGCCTTGTCACTGCCCCGGCCCGGCCCGCTCTGCGCGTACGCCGGGACGACCGACAGCAGCAGGTGGAAGCTCGCCGAGGAGCCGACGACCGTCACGAAGCGCAGCAGCAGCGGGCGGGTCACCAGGCGCGGCCGCGCCTCGGCGGCGCGGTGTTCGGGACCGACGGATGGGACCATGGGTGAAACCTATGGGTGCAGCCTCCGCCCGAAGGCCCCGATTCCGGTTCCATGCCCGTCGCGTGGGCCGGTTCGGCGCCGGAATCACGGTACCGGGTGAACGCCGGGCGCCGTGGTGGGACGACGGCGAGCGGCATGTGCGCGGCTGCCTGCCGCCGTGGATGACACGCGCCGTGCGGGTGGTCGGGTCCGGCCGGGCGGCCCAGGCGTGGACGCCGGAGTCCGGTGTTCAGCCGAGCAGCGAGTCGGTGATGTCCTGCGCCGTGGTCGCGTCCAGGGGCGCGTGGCCCAGCAGGAAGCGGTACCAGAAGAAGCCGTAGAACTGGTCGATCATGAGGTCGATGTCCCGGTCGGCCGGGAGTTCGCCGCGGTCCCGGCCGCGTTCGAGGATCAGGCGTACGGCGGCCCGGCGGGTCTCCGTGAAGGTCGCCATCAGCTCGGCCAGATGCGGGTCGCGGGCCGCCTCCCGGACGAGGGTGCGCAGCGCCGGGGCGGTCGGCGGCCCCTGGGCCGCCTGGAAGGTGGCCGTGGCCAGCGCCCGCAGGTCTCCCGGCAGGCTGCCGGTGTCCGGCGAGGGCACGTCCTGCGCGGCACGCTCGGTGAGCGCCTCCAGCAGGACGGCGCCCTTGGACGGCCACCACCGGTACAGCGTCTGTTTGCCGACTCCGGCCGCGCGCGCGATGGTCTCCACGCTCACCGGGGCGCCGTCGGAGTCGGCGAGCAGGTGCAGGGCGGCGTCCAGGATCGCCCGGCGGGCGGCCTCGTTGCGGCGCCGGCCGGTGTGCGGGCGGGCTTCCTTGCTGTTCACGGCCACATCCTCCACGAGTTCCCGGTTTCCGCTCCGCTCGGCCCCCCTTCCCCCTTGACGAGACCGCCGGTCTCGGCAATTATTTGACGAGACCAGTGTTCTCGGCAAGAGGCCGGAACCTGGGCGGACATCTGGGGAGAAGCCACTCATGAGCACTCCGAACGTCCCTCTGAACGCCCTGGCCGGGCAGCGCGTCGTCGTCATGGGCGGCAGCTCCGGGATCGGCGAGGCGACCGCCGCGTTCCTGGCGGCGGACGGCGCGGAGGTGGTCATCACCGGGCGCAGCCAGGACCGTCTCGACGCGGCCGCGTCCCGTCTCGACGGCAAGGTCACCACCCAGCGCCTGGACGCGTCCGACCGACCGGCCCTGGACGCCTTCTTCGCCGGGTCCGGCCCGATCGACCACCTGGTGCTCGCGCTCAGCGGCGCCAAGGGCGGCGGCCCCTTCGCCCAACTGGACCTCACGGCACTGGCGGAGGGCTTCGACGGCAAGTTCTGGCCGCACACGAACGCCCTCCAGGCGGCCCTGCCGGCCCTGCGCCGTGACGGCTCGGTCACCCTGGTCACCGCTGCTTCCGCCCGCGCCGCCCTGCCCGGCACGAGCGGCCTCGCCGCGATCAACGGCGCCCTGGAGGCGATGGTCCCGCCGCTCGCCGTGGAGCTGGCGCCCCTGCGGGTCAACGCGGTGTCGCCCGGTGTCGTGGACACCCCCTGGTGGGACGCCGTACCGGCGGAGCAGCGCCAGTCCGTCTTCGAAGGCATCGCGGCCGCCACGCCCGTGGGCCGGGTGGGCCGGCCCGAGGACATCGCCCGCGCGATCCACCTGCTCACGGCCAACGGCTTCGTGACCGGAGTGGTCCTGGAGGCGACGGGCGGAGCGACTCTGGCGACGGGGCGCTGAGACACCGGCCGGGCGACCAGCCGTCCTTCCGGCGCCCCAGGACGAGGCCCGCTCGGAGCGAGCGGCGCCGCGAGGGCTGCGGGACCGACGCCGACCGGGGCCCGCGGCCCGGGCGGACCGCCTCGACGTCGAGTGGGCCCGGGACGTGGTCGGGCTCCGGCGTGGACCGCCTCGGCCGACGGCGGCCTCGCCCCGCGTCGGCCTCGCCACCGCTGCCCGGAGACCTCGGGTCCGCCCTTCCCGGAATCGACGGGTCGGGTCGGGACGGGCAAGTGCGCCGCCGGTTCGCAGATGGGGTCAGCGCTTGTTCCGCCGGCGCATCCCCACCGCAGCGAGCCCGAAGGCCAGCACGACTATCAGTACCTCCACCCACAAGGGCACGAAATCGGGTGCCCGTCCCCCCACTGCCATCATGACCCAGTCTCCGCCGGCCATCGAAATCCTCTCCCCTCGGTACGAGCAACACCGTGCGATCTGGACCGGATACCCCGAAGGGCGCCGCACAGGGCTGACCGGGGAGACGAACCCGGCCATGGGACCACGTCGGCCGGAGTGGCTCCGCCGGTCGGCCCGGGGAGCGGACGGCCGTGCGTTCAACTCCCTTGCTCCGGCCCCACACCGACCGGAAGACTGTCGCGGTGCCGCGTCCGTGCCGTCGCCGGGCCGCGGCGGATTCGACGTCCTGGGAGTGCCTTCCTGTGCCAGAGCTCGTGCCACCACTGCCTGCCGGCTACCGGGCCCGCCCCGCGACAGCCGACGACACCAGCACCATCCATCACCTCGTCTCGGCTTGCGAGCGTGAGCTCCACGGCCGGGTGCGGAGCGACCCCGGCGGCATCGCCGCCGTCCTCGCCCGACCGGGGCTGGTGCCGGAGCTGGACACCCTGCTGGTCCACGATCCGACGGGGCGTCTGGCCGCTCGCGCTTGGGTGAACCGGCGTTCCGAGGTCGACGTCCACCCCCGGCACCGCGGCCGGGGCCTCGGCGCCGCGCTCCTGGACTGGGCCGAAGTACGTGCCCGCCGGGCAGGGAGCGAACAGATCGTCCAGACCGTGCCCGACGACGACACCGGTGCCGTCGCGCTGCTGCGCTGCCGCGGGTACGCGCCGATGGTGACCGAATGGCTGCTGGAGTTCCCCATGCCCGAGGAGCCGGCGGTACCGGAACCTCCCGCGGGCGTCACGGTCCGGGCCTTCCGCCCGGGCGACGAGCACGACGCCCACCGACTCATCGAGGACGCGTTCGACGAGTGGCAGCAGCGGCGCGAGTCCTACCAGGAGTGGGCCCGGCACACCGTCGAACGTCCCACATTCGCCCCCGAGATGTCCTCCCTGGCGTTCCACGGCGATCAACTGATCGGCGCCGTGGTCGCGCTGAACCTCCCCGAGGCCGGTGAGGGCTACGTCGAGCAGGTCGCGGTCCGCCGCGACCACCGGCATCGGGGCATCGCCCGCCTGCTGCTGCGTCACTCCTTCCGCGCCTTCCACCGGCAAGGCCGGCGGACGTGCGTCCTCGGCACGCACTCCGACACCGGGGCACTGGACCTCTACCTACGCGTGGGCATGGGGGTCCGGCACAGCTCCACGGTCTACCGGAAGAGCCTGCGGACGGCATGAGCCGGCTCGTCCGGACGGCCGACGCCTGCCCCGAGGTGCCGTCGGCCGACGGACAGTGGGCGCGTCCTCGCGGTCGGATCTCTCACAACACGCCCTTCCCGGTACGGCGTCGGTCGGCGGCCAGGTACACGACGCCGGCCAGGCAGAGGAGCGCCAGGGCCGGGAGCACGACCAGGGTCGGGTTCACCCAGGCCGGTACCAGGTCGTACCCCGCGTGACACTTGTCGTGCAGCGGGAACCACCGCGTGTACTCCTCCGGGTTCGCCCCGCGGTAGGACCGGTCGTAGGTCTCGCCCGCTCGGTGGCATGCCTCCTCCGGGTCCAGCGACGCCCCGGCGAGGGAGCCGATGAGGTAGGTGACGCCGGCTCCCAGCAGGAGGAGCACCGCGCTCCAGGTGAACCAGGCGGGGCTGCGCAGCCACGTCCCCGAGAGCAGCGGACGGCTCCAGAACCACACTGCGGCCAGGAGGGGGAGGAGGATCGGTATGAGGACGACGGCCATGGGCCAACCCTCGCAGGTGTGGAGCGCCGGACCGCCCACGCCCACCCGCTCGGCCATCGCGTCGAGGGAGAGCGGCGACGCCCCGCCGAGGCGATCCGCTCCCCCGCGCCTTCCTCGATCCCCTCGTCCCGGACGCGGAATGGACGGCCGCCGTCACAGGGTTCTCAGCCGCTTGCGGAGGTGGCGGCGCTCGGCCTCGGTGGGCGCGAGGTCGAGGGCCGCCCGATAGCTGTCACGGGCTTCGGCCGCACGGCCGGCGCGGCGCAGCAGTTCGGCATGTGCCGCATGCAGCAGGTGGTACCCCTTCAGATGCCCGGTCTCGGTGATCGCGTCGATCAGTGGCAGCGCCGCCTGGGGGCCTTGCGCCATGCCGATCGCGACGGCGTGGTTCAGGTCGACGACGGCGCTCGGTGCCACCAGGGCGAGTTGCGCGTACAGACCGGCGATCTGCGGCCAGTCGGTCTGCGCCGCCGCCGGGGCGGTGGCGTGACATGCGGCGATGGCTGCCTGGATCTGGAACGGTCCGGCCCTGCGCCGTCGCAGCGTTCCCTCCAGGATCGTGAGGCCCTCCGCGATCCGAGCCCGGTCCCACAGCGAGCGGTCCTGCTCCTCGAGGGTGACCAGATCGCCGCACGCGTCGATGCGCGCGGGTCGCCTGGCGTCGTGCAGCAACATCAGCGCGAGCATGCCGTGCGCTTCGGGTTCGTCGGGCATCAACGCGGCGAGCACACGGGCGAGACGGATGGCCTCCTGGGCCAGCCGGGCCTTGTGCGGGTCTCCGTATCCGTCGTTGAACAGCAGATAGAGCACGTGGAGGACGGCGGGGAGGCGTTCCGGCAGCAGGTGCGCCGGTGGCACGCGGAACGGGATGCCCGCGTGGGCGACCCTCTGTCTGGCCCGGAAGAGGCGTTGGCCCATGGTGCGTTCCGTCACCAGGAACGCACGCGCGATCTCGGCCGTGCTCATGCCGGTCAGGCTCCGCAGGGTCAGCGCCACCTGAGCGTGGAGATTCAGCGCCGGATGGCAGCATGTGAACATCAGCTCAAGGCGCTCGTCCGGGATGTCGCTGTCGCTCGCGTACGACGGTGCCTGTTCCGGTTCCATCGCCGCCACCTCTCGCAGCTTCGCCGCCTCGGTCGTCGCACGGCGCATCCGGTCGACGGCGCGGTTGCGTGCGGCGGTGGTCAGCCAGGCCAGTGGTTGGTTCGGTACGCCTGATTCCGGCCACTTCCGTAGTGCCTGCGTGAACGCGTCCTGCGCGCACTCCTCGGCCAGGTCCCAGTCGCCGCCGGTGAACCGGATCATGGTCGCCACGATCCGGCTCCACCCGTCGGCGTAGATCCCGGCGATGCGGTCCTTCACCTGGGATTCCACCGACCCTCTCCGTCAGGTGCTCTCACGCGTCCTGGTCGGGCCAGAACGGCCGCAGCTCGATCACCCCTCGCCACGCCATCGGGTGCTTGGACGCGACCTCGATGGCTTCATCGAGGTCGGCGCAGTCGAGGACGTCGAAGCCGGCCATCAGGTCCTTGGTCTCCGCGTAGGGGCCGTCGGTGAGCAGCACCTCACGGTCACGGACGCGAACCGTCGTGGCGTCGCTCGCCGGCCGGGTGCGGTTGCCCATCAGCCGGATCCCCCTGCCGTCCATCTCCTCGACCCAGTCCTCGACATCCGGGGCGCCGTCGTCCTGCCCGGGAGTGTGGTCCGGGTCCGTGCACACCAACATCAGGTACTTCATCGCCTTGCTCCGTTCGCGGGTACCGGCAGCGTGTGGGAGTCCGGTGGCCGGGCCGGTCACCGTACCGACAGGACCACCGGCACGGTGGTCGTGGGCGGTGGACCCGCTCGCGCGGCGTCCGGCCGGCCGGCGCGGTCGCTGCCCGGCACGAGTGCCGACGTCCATGAGCGGTCTCCTTTCCCGTTCGTCGGATGGATGACGAACGGGCATGCCGTTCTACTACAGGCTCGCGTGAAGTCATCGCCGCGGGGCCGGTAGCCCAGGCGCCGCGCTGCGCCCGCCGTCCTCACCCGCGTTCCGGGACTCCTCGGCGCCGGGCACCTGGGGCGGGCGGCGCGCCCCGCTCGTCCGCTCCGGGCAGTGGACCGGGCCGCGTTTCGGCGTTCCGGGTCGCCTCGCTGCCTTCGTCGGTGGTGCTTTCTTGGTGCGCCGACCGTGCGGTGGCACCCGGTTCGGGGACGAGGACGGCGTCGCAGCCGGACGGGTCGGTGCGCCGCACGGCTGGACGGCAGGCCGTCTGCGGGGCGACCGGATTCCGCCCGCGCCGCGGTCGTGAGCCGCTTCTCCGGCGGGCATGCGGCCGCCGGGCCACCGCGGGTGAGGATGCGGTGGCCCGGCCGGGGCGCGGCGGCGGATCAGCCGTGGGGCAGGATCACCGC
This sequence comes from Streptomyces sp. NPDC015220, assembly GCF_043079345.1. Classification (NCBI taxonomy): domain Bacteria; kingdom Bacillati; phylum Actinomycetota; class Actinomycetes; order Kitasatosporales; family Streptomycetaceae; genus Streptomyces; species Streptomyces sp. NPDC015220. The sequence continues at coordinate 145,784 of NZ_JBIBUK010000004.1, forward strand.
GCGGCCGTTGACGGTGCCGGCGTGCAGCCGCTCGTAGGCGAGCGGGGCGTCGTCCAGGGAGAACGTCTCGGTGTGCACCGACACGGCACCCGAACGGGCCAGCGCGAGCACCTCGATCAGCTCGGCGCGGGTGCCCCAGTAGGGGGCGGTGACCGAGACCTCGAAGGGCAGCAGGCCGAAGCCGACGGGCAGCGCGGCGCCGCCGATGCCGACGATGGTGACGTCCGCCTCGACACCGGCCACGGCGGCGGCGGTGCGGACGGTGGGCTCGACGCCGACGAAGTCGAAGACCGCCTGCGCGCCGTCGCCGGCGGTGAGGTCACGGACCTTGCCGGCGGCCTGGGCGTCGGAGAGGACGGCCTCGTGGGCGCCGACGGCGCGGGCCAGTTCGAGCTTGTCCTCGGTGACGTCCAGGGCGATGACCCGGGCCGGGGTCATGGCGCGCAGCAACTGGATGGCGACGTGGCCGAGACCGCCGGTACCGATGACGACGGCGGTGGAGCCGGCGACCAGCTTGGGCAGCGACCGCTTGATCGCGTGGTACGGCGTCAGACCGGCGTCGGTCAACGGCACGGCCGCCACCGGGTCCAGGCCCTCCAGCGGCACCAGGTGCCGGGGGTCGTCGACGATCATGTACTCGGCCATCGAGCCGGGGGAGCCGAGGCCGGGCGGCATGATGCCCAGCTCGGCGGCGCGCGGGCAGTAGTTCTCCTTGCCCTCCGCGCACTTGGCGCAGGTGCCGCAGCCCCAGGGACCGTAGACGGCGACGGCTTCCCCTTCGCTGAGCCCGGTGACGCCGGCGCCCAGGGCGGCGACGGTGCCCACGCCCTCGTGGCCGAGGGTCAGCGGCAGCGGGTAGGGGAAGTTCTCGGCGGGCCAGCTCATCACCGCGATGTCGGAGTGGCAGACGCCCGCCGCGGTGACCTTCAGCAGGACCTGTCCGGGACCGGGCTCGGGGTCGGGGACGGTGACGACCTCGGGGGCGGCGCCGATGGTGCGGTACTGCAGTGCCTTCATGATGCGTGGCTCCTTTCCCGGGGCTCAGAGGGCGGTGTAGGCGCCGTCGACGAGGTGGTAGCCGCCGGCCACGAACGAGGCGCGGTCGGACAGCAGGAACACGACCAGCTCCGCGACCTCCTCGGAGCGGCCGAGGCGGCCGGCCGGGTGCAGCCCGACCAGGCCGTCGTACGCGGCCTTGTCCATGCCCTGGAGCAGCGGGGTCTCGATGAAGCCGGGGCCGACCGAGTTGATGCGGATGTTCCTGGCCGCGTACTCGGAGGCGGCGGTCTTGGTCAGACCGACCACGCCGTGCTTGGCGGCGACATAGGCGGCGGAACCGGCGAAGCCGACCGAGCCCAGGATGGAGGCGACGTTGACGATCGCACCGCCGTTGCCGGTGGCCTCGATGGCGGGCAACTCGTACCGCAGGGAGTAGAAGACGCCGTCGAGGTTGGTGCGCACCACGCGGCCGTACGCCTCGATGTCGTACTCGCCGGTGGGCGCGCTCGGTCCGCCGATACCGGCGTTGTTCACGGCCAGGTCGAGGCCGCCGAAGGTGTCGACGGCGAAGGCGACGGCGGCGGCGACGGACTCGGGGTCGGTGACGTCCAGCCGGACCGCGGCGGCCTTGACGCCCTCGGCCTTCAGTTCGGCGGCGGCCTTCTCGGCGCCCTCCTCGTTGTAGTCGGCTATCACGACGTCGGCGCCGCCGGCGCCCAGCCGGCGGGCGGTGGCCAGGCCTATGCCGGAGGCGGAACCGGTCACGAGGGCGGTACGACCGGCGAACTCGGTCGCGTAGTCGGTGTTCGGGGTGGTGCTCATGGTGCCTTCACTCTTCGCTATCGGGGTCGGCGGCCGCTGCGGCGGCCTCCGAGGTCAGGGCGTCGTAGGCCTGCTCCACCAGGGCGGCGAGGTCTGCGGCGGCGGGGTCCTCGCCCGACGCGCCCCGCGCCCACAGGCGCAGCGCGGCGGTGAGGACTCCGGCGGCGGCGTCGACCACGACGGCGGGGCGTACGTCCCGTACCTCGTCGGTGTCGAGCCGTTCGGCGATGATGCGGATCGACTCCTCCTGGGCGTCGACCCGGATGCGTTCGTAGGCGGCGAACAGGGCGGGTTCGCCGTCCACCAGGGCCAGCAGCCGGCGCATCCGGGGCCGGATGTGCCAGGCCGGGTTCTCCCGGTCGGCGAGCCAGTCGCGTACGGCCCTGCGGTAGGCCAGCAGGGGAGGTTCGGCGGCGGGGCGCGCACGCAGCATGGCGTTGATGCGGTCGCCGTCACCGCGGACGAAGTCGAGGGCCGCGTCCTCCTTACCGGCGAAATGCCGGCTGAAGGTCCGGCGTGTCACATCGGCCCGCTCCGCGATGGCCTCCACGGTGGTGGCGGCGAGACCGCGTTCGAGTATCAGATCGACCGCGGCGGTGGCCAGCGCGTCACGCGTCTTCCGCGCCTTGCGCTGCCGCCGGTCCTCCGTCGTCGTGGTGAGGGGCTCCGTCGCCTTCATGGCTTCACGATACCCGGTCATGTCCCAATGGGACACCTGTCCCCTCGGGACTCTTGTCCCGCTGGGACGTCAGTGGGAGCGGCGCTCCGACGCCAGGGCATGCGACGGACCCGCCGGTCCCGGTGTGTTCGGGACGGCGGGTCCGTGTCGGAGCCAGGGCGCGTGCCGGGGCAGGCGCGTGTCGGGGCAGGCGCGTGTCGGGGCAGGCGCGTGTCGGGGCAGGCGCGTGTCGGGGCAGGCGCGTGTCGGGGCAGGCGCGTGTCGGGGCACGGGCCGGGTGTCACCTCGGACGCGTGTCGGACCGGGCGTCGGGTCGGCGCCGGGGGTCAGGGACACTCCTGCGACCGCGAGCCCCGCGAAGATCCGCACCGCGCGATCGGGGGCTTGCCGCCGCGTCTCCTCAGCAGGCGGCGGCACTTGTCGTAGTCGTGGCCCCGGTGACCGCGGCTACGCGCCTGACCGGGGCCCGTCCGGAACCTCGCCGTCACCGGCTTCCCGTTGCTCCACCACGGTCGCCCGGGCCGCCCACCGCCGACGGGCGAGGAACACGGACACAGGGTGGCCGGTCACGACGGCCACACCCAGCCCGACGAAGTAGACACCGCTCAGGACCACCCGTGGCGCCGGCGCCCATGCCGCCGCCACCACCAGCACGGCGACGCCCGCCAGGCAGCACAGCGTGCCAGCGCCCACGATCACCCAGCGGAACCGGGCGCCCTTCCACCCGCGTTCGGCCTTGGAGCGGATCCTCGCACCGTTCACGGTCCGCAACTCGCGGGGCGGCCGGCCCTTGCGACGCGCCTCCCGGTAGTGAGCCATGGCCTCGGCCTCGGCACCCGAGAGAGAACCCCGGCGAGACCGTTCACCCATCGCCCGCTCCTTCCCGACCACCCGTGCGTTCGCTTGATCCGACTATGGCAGGAGCCGCCGACGCCCTGCCGGGCAGGGCGGTACGGCCGGACGACCGGACGACCGGACGGCCGACCGGAACTCACGGCGCTGGTGCGGGACATGACCGAGCGAGCCGGTTTCGGCGCTGCACGGCCGGCCGGCCGGTCGTCCGGCAGTGAAGGATGCGGGTTACGCACGACGTCCGGAACGGGACGGACCCCGACGGGGTCCTGTCGGCGCTAGTCTCCCGGGGCCGCGACGAAGCGTTCCAGGAGGACGCACAGCAGCCTCTGGTCATCGCTCTCCAGGCAGGCGAGGAGCCGGGCGCCCACCTCGTCACCGATCCGTGCGGCGTCGGCGAAGAGCGCCCTGCCCTCGTCGGTCATCTCCACCGCGTAGGCGCGCCGGTCGGCAGGGGACGGCCGCCGCACGGCCAGGCCGCGAGCCTCCAGGTCGTCGACCGTGCGCACCATGGCGGACTTGTCGCTGCCGGTGAGATCGATGAGTTGTCGCTGGCTGAGCGGTCCGTGCTTGCCGAGATTGAGCAGGACTCCGTAGTGCCGGCCCTCGATGCCCAGTGGGCGCAGCGCCTCGGTGAACGTCCGCGCGGCACGGCGTTGGGCGAGACGCAGCAGTGGGCCGATGCGGGCAGGGCCGGTGCCGAGTGCGGAGGAAGGGGAGTCGGGCGCGTTCATCACCGCCCAGCATAGGGCAAGCCGAGATTGGTTCCATTGAGACAGTTCCATGTGGCACTATCTCGCCCATGCCTAATTCGATCGTCCGCCCCTGGGCCCTCGCGCTCTTCCGGGCGTCGGTGACCTGTGAGGCCGCCCTCGCGCTCGGGCAGGCCGTACTGGCCGGCAGCTTCCTGTCCGGCCATTACCGCGCCCTCGACCTCCATGCCCTCAACGCCACGGCCACCGGACTGACCGCAGTGGCCCAGATCGTGGCCGCGCTGCTGCTGTGGCGGCCCGGCGGCGGGCCGGGCTGGCCCGCCCTGGCCGGCATCGCGCTCTTCGCCGCAGAGGCGGGACAGATCACCATGGGCTACGACCGCACGCTCGCCGCTCACATCCCGCTGGGAGTGGCGATCATCGCCTGCACCTTCCTCATGCTCGTCTGGGCCTGGCGCCCGGCGGCGGGCCCGGACCGTGCCCGTGGGGAGAGCGCATGACCGGGGGCATCACCAGACGTCGTCTGCTCGCCGCCACCGCCCTGGGCGGCAGCGCGCTCACCGCGGGCGGTTGGGCCCTGGCGGGAGGGTCACTGACGCCGGGTCAGCCCGGGCTGCTGCTGCGCAGCCAGACACCCCTGCCGCAGCCGTACGCGGTACCACTGCCCGTCCCGCCGGTCCTCACGCCGACGCGCCCCGGCGACACCACGGACGTGTACGAGATCGTCCAGAAGCCGGCGCGCCTGCGGATCCTCGCCGGGCTCGAGACCACGGCCTGGACGTACGGCGGCACCTTCCCCGGGCCGACCCTGGTCTCCCGTTCCGGCCGCCGAACGGTGGTACGCCACCGCAACGAACTGCCGCATCCAACAGTGGTCCACCTGCACGGCGGCCACACCCCCGACGGCAGCGACGGCTACCCGACCGCCCTGATCCTGCCGCGCGACGGCACGGCCCACCACTCCGACGGCATGGCGGGGATGCCGGGCATGCCGGAGGCCAGCGGTGCACGGGACCACGCCTCGGTCGGACGGACCTACACCTACCCGATGGAGCAGCGGGCCTCCACCCTCTGGTACCACGACCACCGCATGGGCTTCACCGGCCCGAACGTCTGGCACGGCCTCGCCGGTTTCCACCTCGTCCACGACGACGAGGAAGAGGCGTTGCCCCTGCCCCGCCGTGAACGAGACATCCCCTTGATGATCGCCGACCGGGCCTTCGCCGCCGACGGGTCCTTCCGCTACCCCGCGCTGGACACGGCACAACGCACACCGGGTGTCACCGACCCGTACATGGACGGCGTCCTCGGCGACGTCCTCCTGGTCAACGGGGCGCCCTGGCCCGTGCTGGAGACACAGCGGCTGCGCTACCGCCTCCGGCTGCTCAACGCCTCCAACGCCCGCCGCTACCGTCTGGCACTCGAGCCCCCGCCGCCGGGCGGGGACGGTCTCGTGCAGATCGGCGGCGACGGCGGGCTGCTGGAAAGACCACTGGCGCACGACACCCTGGACATCGCCCCGGCCGAACGCTTCGACGTGATCGTCGACTTCTCCCGCTACCGGCCCGGCACCCGGGTGCGCCTGGTGAACCGGCTCGGCAGCGGCAGCACCGCGAACGTCATGCGCTTCGACATCTCCACCGGCCGGCCACCGGCCGACGACTCACGCATACCGGACAGGTTGTCCACGATACCCACCCCACGGCCGGAGCGGGCCGCGACGACGCGTACCTTCCACTTCCAGCGGCAGGCCGGAGCAGGCGGCTGGACCATCAACGGCCGCCCCTACGAACCCGGCAGGCCCCTGGCCACCGTCCGGCTCGGCACCACCGAGCTGTGGCGGTTCGTCACCGACTTCCACCACCCGGTCCACGTCCACCTCGACCACTTCCAGGTGACCGCCCGCAACGGCCGCTCCCCCGGCCCCTATGACGCGGGCTGGAAGGACACCGTGGACCTGCGCCCCGCCGAATCCGTGGAGATCCTCACCCGTTTCACCGACTACCCGGGCCGGTTCATGCTGCACTGCCACAACCTCGAGCACGAGGACATGGCCATGATGGCCGACTTCGTCACCGAATGAGTCAGACCGTCCCGGCGGTACGACACCGACGGCGGACGACGCGGCGAAGGCGCGGGAGCACGGCCGTACCCCGGGAAGCGACGACGGGCGCTCCCCCTCGTACCCGCGCCTGCACGGACGACCCCTGCCGTCCAGACCGGCTCGCTCACGCACGGGCGGCACCCGGCGCCTGCGGGAGCAGGCTTCCGGGGCACACTCCCGCTGTGTCGGGTTCCACCGGCATGGCTGAGGAAGCAGCCTCGACGAGGTTCACCTCGCGGCCGGTGCGCTCACCGCAACGGTGCTCTTGAAACCGGTGAGCGTGAGCGTGCTTCGCATGTCGGGGCCGGACGCGAAATGGACGGCCTGGCGTACGCGCACGACTCGGCCCTCCTTGTCGATCCACACGTCCGTGTCGATCGCGGTGGCGGGGCTCAGATTGCGTCCGACGGTCCTGTCGACCGATTCGACGTCTTCGGGGGCGAGGCGGGCCGACACACGGACCGGTTCGCCGCCTCGGTGAACGGAGCCGCCGTGATCGAGTACGAGGTGCGCGTACCGCGGGAGCCGGTCGATGGGAATGCCGCCCTTGGCCGCCGACGCGGGGAACTGCTGCCACGTGCCGTGTGAGCCGCTCGCGCGCCGGTACACCTTCTGCCGGGTGATCACGACGTCTTCGGTGTACTGCTGGGTCTTGTCCGTCGTACGCCCCGTCAAGGGAGCGTTGAGGTTGATTCGTCCGACGACGAGTTGCAGTCGTTCGGATCCGGACTGCGTGACGGCTCTGATCGCGGCCGAATAGGGGGTGCCGTCGGCTGCGGCCAGCCGGTCGAGGACCACCTGCCGGCCGGTTTTCGGTCGCGCGGGTGAGCCCGAGGCGCATGCCGAGAGCATCAGTCCGGAGAGCGCCAGGATCAGGGTGACCGTCCGGTGGTGTGTCACGGGTGTCCTCTGAAGTACGAGGCCCGGACGGAGCGCGTCCCGGGCCGCAGGTCGGATGGCGGGCCCATCCTTCCCTGCCGCGACGGAGCGGGCGGCGTGCGGGGGGAGGCGGCGTGATCGAGCGTGCGCCGGACGGTTACCGAATCGGTCCCTCCGCCGGTACAACCAACGGCTGGCACCGAACCGCCGCAGGACCGCGAGGAACTCGTCGACGCCGGGCCACGCTTCGATCGGGTGGTCCCGCCGGCCCGGGCGGAGGTGTCGCCGGTCTGCGACCTGATCCGCTGGGCCACCCGGCCGACGTCGACGCGGGCCCCGCCCTCCGGGGCGAGGCCGGTCGGGCGGCCGCGCCGCGGGCCGGCCGCCGGGGCACCGTGCCGAGGTGATGCCGTTTCCTCACCCCGACTGCGCGGGCCCCGGCATGCCGGCCTGCGGTGAGGTCCGGACGTGGTCGTCAGGTCCTGGTCGGCACCGGGCCGCACAGCTGGTTGCCCGGTTCGGCCGGGTCGTCGCTGATCCAGAACTGGATCCAGAGCTCGGTGAACTCGGGGCGGCTGAGGTAACCGTCCCCGTCCTGGTCGAGGTGGTCGAAGACATCGGCGACGTCGACGCTCTCGCCGTGCCACGTGTCGACCAGCCGCCGGTGCTCGGCGGGCGAGATACGGCCGTCGCCGTTCTCGTCGACGGCGTCGAAGACGGTCTCGGCGGTCGCGGCGACGACCTCGCGCATCGTGGGCAGCCGGTCCACCATGGCGAGGATCTCGTCCAGGCCGACCCTGCCGTCCTTGTCCGTGTCCACGTGGGCCGCGAGGTTGTCCCACCAGCCCAGCATGATCGTGTCCACCCGTGCGGCCAGTTCGGATCCCGGTCGCACCCGGGGCAGGCCCTTCCAGCGTTCCGCGAGGGCCTGGAAGTCGCGCTGGTCGAGGTAGCCGTCGTCGTCGGCGTCGAACGCGCGGAACATGTCGACGAGCTTGTCCCGCTGGAACTCACTTGCCACGGTCGGCCCTTTCTGTCGGGGTCCGGGCGATCCTGCCCGCGATCGGCCGCGCCCCAACGGCGCCCGGTGGCGCGGAAGGGCCTGCCCAGGCCCCGCCCGTGTGCCCGGCGCCCCGTGCGCCCCGTTTGACCGCATGGGTTCACCCGCAGGGGTGACACACGAATCCCGACGGGACCTTCGTCGTGCCTCGCGCGAGCCGGGCTCCGGTCCTGACGGCGTCCCCGCCGACGCGGTCGGCCGGTTGCCTCGTGGGTCGTCCGCGCGGTGGCTCATGGTGCCGTCCGTGTCGTCCCAGCAGTTCGAGCACGGTCCGTCTCGCACGGAGCCGCACGTCCCGCCGCCCCTTCGATCCGTGACCCGCCGGACTCGAAGGCGGAGCGCGGGCAGGCCCGGGGAGACGGCGAGCGCACTGCCGGAAGGCGCGCTCGCCGACTGCTCGCCGAGCCCCGGTCGGTGTCCTGATCGGCCAGGATCGCCTCGGCTGCCGCGGGCGGCCCGGCCTCCGAGTCCGCGGCCGGCCGACGGACGAACGGCGGCTCGTCGGCCGCCGCCTCGGGAGGCCGGTCGTCCGTCTCCCGGACGGCACGGGAACACCGTCGGCTCACGCACGGAACGAGTCCGGCCGGCGACGCCCTCAGTCGGCGATCCGCTCCGGGTCGAGCGCCACGGGCAGCTCGACGAGTCCGCGGAACGCGGGGAAGGGCACGGTCAGCCAGCGCACCTCGTGCGGGGGTACGGCCAGCGTGATCTCGGGATACCTGCGGAACAGCGTGGTGAGCGCGATGTGCATCTCCAGACGGGCCAGCGGCGCCCCGATGCAGTAGTGGGGGCCGTGCCCGAACGCCAGGTGGGGCTGGCCTCCGGCGCGCGTGACGTCGAGCCGGTCGGGTTCGGCGTACGCCCGCGGGTCGCGGTTCGCGGAGGTGATGGCGATCTGGACGAGGGAGCCCTTGGGGATCACCACCCCGCGCATCGGGATGTCCTCGGTGGCGTGGCGGAAGGTGGAGCTCTCCACCGACCCCTCGTAGCGCAGCAGTTCCTCGACGGCCTGCTTCAGCGCCTCGGGGCTCGCGAGGGCCGCGCGCTGCTGGTCCGGCTTCGAGAGCAGGTGGTACACGGCGTTGCCGATGAGGTACGCGGTGGTCTTGTGACCCGCGAAGAACAGCACCCACGCCGTCGAGACCAGCTCGTGGTCCGTCAGGGCGCCGTCCTGGTCCTGGGCCGCGATGAGCGCGCTCATCAGGTCGTCGCCGGGAGCGCTGCGCTTGCGCGCCACAAGATCGACCAGGAGGTCGCGCAGCTTCCCCTCGGCCTCCTCCAGGGCCTTCTTCGCCTCCGGGCCGAACCCGGTCCTCGCGACGGTCACCGCCCACTGGTGGGCGCGCTCGCGCTCGTCCTCCGGCACGCCGAGGAGTTCGCAGATGACCTGGAGCGGCAGCGGGAACGCGAAGTTCGGGAGCAGGTCGACGGACGCGTCGGTCGGGCAGCGCTCCAGCAGTTCCTCGGTGACCTGCTGGATACGCGGGCGCAGCGACTCCACGCGGCGCGGGGTGAAGGCGCCCTGCACGATCCGCCGGAGCCGGGTGTGCTTGGGCGGGTCGGAGAACAGCATGTTGTCGTCGAGCGCGATGGAGGAGTCGCCGAAGATGCGGTGGTACGCGTCGAGGGCGCCGTACATGTCCTTGCTCAGCCGCGGGTCGGACAGCGCCGCGCGCGCGTCGTCGTAGCGCGTGATCAGATAGGTCCCCACGCCGTGCGGCGGCTGCAGCGGGCACACCGGTGCGGTCTCCCTCAACTCCGCGTACACGGGATGCGGGTCGGCGCGGAAGTCGGGGGTGCATCGGGAGGCGGCGGCCACGGCGTCCGCGGATCCGGGTTCGGTCTGCATGGGTGTTCGCGTCATGGCCTCGACGGTTCCCGGCGGGCGGCCGCCAGCAAACGTCCTTAGCCCGTCCGAGCCGCCGCCGGGACGCGGCGTCGCGATCGGAGCAACAGGAGATGCGAAGCCCGTGGAGCGGGCGAAGAGTTGGTGCCGAATGGAAACGCCCCGAGTCACCGTTCCTTGCGGTTTCGAGGCTCTCGGTCCGGGACGACAGATGTTGACGACAGATGTTAGGGGATCAGCCGATGAGCAGACGAGCCGTGGAATCCGTACCAGTTCTGGTGGTAGGCGGTTCCTTGGTGGGCCTGTCCACGTCAGTCTTTCTCGGCCGCCTCGGCGTCGAGCACCTGCTCGTCGAGCGCCACGCCGCGACGTCCACCCACCCCCGCGGCCGTGGGAACAACCTGCGCACCATGGAGCTGTTCCGGACCGCGGGCGTCGAGCAGGGCATCCGCGCCGCGGCGGGCGCCCTGTCCGGAAACGACGGCGTCCTCCAGGTGAGCACGCTCTGCGCCGGCGACCGTCGGTGGATCGTCAAGGCCATCGACACGGACACGCCCCTCGGCAAGGACACGCCCCTGTCGCGGATCACCTCGTCCGGCTGGTGCCTGTGCAGTCAGAACGACCTCGAGCCCGTTCTCCTGCGCGAGGCCCGCGCCCTCGGCGGCGACATCCGGTTCGGCACCGAGCTGGTCTCCTTCACCCAGGACGCCGAAGGGGTGCACGCGGAGGTGAGGAACCGCGACAGCGGCGAGACGCGCGTCATCCACGCCCAGTACCTCGTGGCCGCCGACGGGCCCCGCAGTCCGGTGCGTGAGCGGCTGGGCATCACGCAGTCGGGTCCGGGCGCGCTGTTCCACAACGTGAGCATCACGTTCCGCAGCAAGAGGCTGAAGGACGTGGTGGGCGACAGGCGCTTCGTCGTCTGCTACATCACCGATCCCGCCGGCGAGGGCGCCCTGCTGCCGGTGGACAACCGCGAGCGGTGGGTCTTCCACGCCCCCTGGGCCCCGGACCGCGGCGAGGGGCTGGACGCCTTCACCGACGCGCGCATCGTGGCCCACATCCGCGCCGCGGCGGGCGTCCCCGACCTCGACGTCGAGGTCACCGGCAAGGCCCCCTGGCACGCGGCGGACCGCGTGGCCGACAGCTACGGCGAGGGCCGGGTCTTCCTGGCCGGTGACTCGGCGCACGAGATGCCTCCGACCGGCGCCTTCGGTTCCAACACCGGTATCCAGGACGCCCACAACCTCGCCTGGAAGATCGCGGCCGTCCTGCGCGGCTGGGCCGGACCGGGCCTGCTCGACACCTACCAGACGGAACGCCGGCCGGTCGCGCTCGCGACGACCGCCCGCGCCCTGTTCCAGGCGGGAGAGGAACAGCACCCGGGGTACACCCCGAAGAAGCGCAAGGACGATCCGGCCGACGCGCTGACGGTCGCCCTGTGCTACCGCTACCCGTCGGGCGCCGTGGTCGGCACCGACCCGGACGCCCCGATCGTGCCCGAGCGGTTCCAACTGGGCGGCGTCCCCGGGAGCCGGGCCCCCCACATGTGGGTGACCACCCGGGACGGCCGGCGGATCTCCACCCTGGACCTCTACGAACGGTCCTTCGTCGTCCTCACCGGCCCCGGGGGCGAGGCCTGGCGCACCGCGGCCCGCGGTGTCACCGCGCACCTGGGCATCCCGGTGGAAGGCTACGTCGTCGGCGCGGACCACGACCTGGCCCCCGAGGACGGGGCCGACTGGACGGTGCCGCACGGCACCACGGAGTCCGGTGCCGTCCTGGTCCGCCCCGACGGTTTCGTGGCATGGCGGTCCCCCAGGCTCGTCCCGGACCCGGAACGGGCCCTCACGGAGACGCTGATGACGCTGCTTCGCCGCGAGACGCCACCGAACGCCGTGGCCGAGCCGCGGCGGACGAGCGCGACGGAGCGGCCGCTGGCGGCGGCACCGGACGGGCGCGTCTGAACACCCCACCTCGAACACCGCTTCCGAACAAAGCTCGAACGCTGCTTTTGAACGAAGAAAGAGCCCGTGATGATATCACCCCACACCTCGACGTCCGGCCCGGCCGACGACGCCCGAACCTCCCGCGTGGACGTCCACCACCACTTCACCGCACCCTCCTGGCTCGACTGGGCCGAGGCACAGGGCCTGGTCCGGCGCGACAAGCTGCCCTGGTGGACCCGCTGGGACCTCGACTCCGCGCTCGCCCTCATGGACCGTACGGGGATCCGCACCACCGTCATGACCGTGGCCATGCTCGGCCGCATCCAGGAGCGCGGCAAGCGCGAGGAGAGCGCACGGGTCGCGCTGGAGGCGGCGGCCGAGGTCGCCGAAAGCCATCCCGGCCGCTTCTCCTTCTTCACGCCGGTCTTCCTCGACGACCTCGACCTGTCGAGCTGGTCGCTGAAGTACGGCCTCGACGATCTCGGCGCCGCCGGAGTGAGCACGCGCACCAGCGCGGGCGGCGTCTATCTCGGCGACCCCTCCCACGAGCGCCTCCTCGCCGAGCTGAACGACCGCTCCGCGGTGATCAGCACGCATCCGATGGACGTGCCCGGCGGCAACGCCGACGGGGCGGGGGTCCCGGGCCTGCCGCCGTTCATGTGCGACTTCCTCATGGACACGACCCGCGCGGCGATCAACCTCATCCTCAACGGGACCCTGGACCGCTACCCCGACCTCACCTTCGTCCTTCCGCACGGCGGCGGCTTCCTCCCCTACATGGCCACTCGACTGGAGCTCTTCGGCAACCACCTCACCCCCGAGGTCGAACCGTCCCGCGTACGCGACTACCTGCACCGCTTCTACTACGACACGGCGGGCCCCATGTCCCCGTCCTCGACCCCCACCCTCATGTCCACGGTCGACCCCGCCCGGATCCTCTACGGCACCGACTGGCCGCCCACCCCCGCCCACATCGTCTCCGACGTCGCGGCACCGGCCCTGGACAGCGACCCGGCCATCACCGACCATCAGCTCCGCGGCATCAACCGGGACAACGCGCTCCGCCTGCTACCGGCCCTCGCACCGGCTTGAGCCGTCCGCGAGCGGGTTCTCGCCACCGCGTGATCCGGTCGGCATCAGGCCCGCGGGCCCGGTACGGACTTACCATCGGGACGTGACGATCAGGTACGACTGGCAGGGGGACTTCGACAACGTCTCCCTCAACGCGCTGCACGCCGACGGCTTCGGACACCCGATCGCCCGGACCGACTGGCGAGAACGACTGCGGCGCCACAGCCTCGGCTGGGTCTGCGCATGGGAAGACGGCTTGCTGATCGGCTTCGTCAACGTCGTCCGGGACGGCGGATCCCATGCCTTCCTCCTCGACAGCCAGGCGCGGACACCGCATCTCGGAGCGTCACGTTGTGTGACAGGGCGTCCGCGATCTCGCCGACGGCCCCGGTCGGCGCGGTGCCCGCGAGCCGTCCGCCGCGCGGTTCCCGGGGCGCGTGGGCGGTCAGGTCGGTTTCCGGTCAGCTCGGCCGGTGGTGGAGCAGGGCGGCCCGAAGCTCGATCTCGGTGATCTGCTCCGCGGGACGGTGGAGCCTCCAGCGGTGGGACCCGCCGTCCATGGGCAGCACCTCGACGACGGTCTCCAGCGGTGGGTGGCCGACCTCGCCACAGACGAGTTGGCGGATCATGACGGCGGTGTCGTCGTCCAGGCCGAGCAGGGCGCGTACGGCGTCCTTCAGTTCGCGCAGCTGCGGGCTCGGCCAGGCGATTCCCGGGCGTGGTTCCAGGTACATGGGGGTTCCCTAGTCGGGTGGTGTGCGGGTGGTCGCCCAAGCGGGCGTCCTGACCGGCGGTCGGACAGCGCGGGGTCGTCGTCCGGTCACGGTCACCTGCCAGAGGGCGAGGAGCAGCAGCGTGCCGGTTTCGGCGAGGAGGCTGAGCAGGGCCTGTGGCGCGGGCTGCAGACCGTGCTCGGTGAATCCGAACACTCCTACGGTGCGCGAAGCGGTGAAGCCGCCGAGCGCGCCGAGCGCGACGCCTGCCGCGCCGATCCTCAGCAGCAGGGGTGGTGTCCCGATCAGCAGCAGGGCGGCGAGGGCGAAGGAAGCGCCGGCCTGGAGCAGGAACAGGGGACCGATGATGTGGATGAAGCGGTACTCGTCGATGTAGAGCCGGGCGTGTATGTATCCGCCGGCGGCGAGGGTCGCCGCGGTCGCCCACCGCAGGGCGGGGACGAGGAGTCTTCGGGTGTTCATGGCAGCCTCTGGTCCTTGATGGCCAGTTCGCGGTCGCCCTGGCGGTAGCCGACGCTGCGGATGCCGAGCGCCTCCTTGAGCTGCCGGGCAGGGACGACCTGCGGGGTGGGGGCGGGAGCGCGGCCCGGTTTGGGCAGGGGGTAGGCGGTGGTGGTGGCGGAGTGGAAGGTGATGTTGCCCTCCGTCTTGGTGAAGAGCTGGTGGACGTGCCCGTTGAGACAGGTGACGGAGGAGAAGCGGCGCAGGAGGGCGATGACCTTGAGGGCGTCGTCGGTGCTCCAGCCCCACCGCGGGTACATGGCGAACAGCGGGATGTGGCTGAAGACCACGATGGGGGTGTCCGACGGCAGTCCGGCGGTGTCCTTGCGGACGAAGTCGATCTGGGCGTTGCCGAGGTGGCCGAGCTTCTCCAGGCTCAGGGTGTTGACCAGGGCGATGAAGTGCACGCCGTGGGTGTCGAAGCTGTACCAGCCGTCGCCCAGCGTTCCCGTGCCGAAGGTCCGCCGGTAGGCGCGGCCCGCGTCGCCGATGGAGTCGTGCTCGCCCGGCACGGTGAAGACGCGGTCCGTCCTCATACCGGTCATCATCTGCCTGACCTGGTCGAACTGCCCCGCCGTGGACAGGTGGGTCAGGTCTCCGCTGTGCATCACGAAGTCGGGCCTGAATCCCAGGGCGTTGACCTGGTTGATCGCTTCGGTGAACGAGCCGGCCACATCCATGTTGGCCGGGCCCTGGAACCCGATGTGGCTGTCGGAGACCTGCACGAACCGCAGCGCCCCGCTTTCCGCGGCGGCGGCCGGTGCGACGCTCCCGGCGCCGCTCTCCCGGGAGTCGGCGATATGGCTGATCACCTCGCCACTGGCCACGGTCAGTACCACGGCGCCGCCGAACCAGGCCGCGTGACGCATGAGCTGACGCCGCGTCATGTCGTTCTCGGAATCGGGTCGACCGGCGTCGTCGGCCGGTGCTCCATCGTGATTGTCCCAGTGGTCGGTCATCGGGTCACCTCCACGGTGGCGGTCATGAACGGATGGATGGTGCAGAGGTAGGCATAGGCGCCGGGCTTGGTGAACGTGTAGCGGTAGGTGGCGTGGGTGGCCAGGGCGGCCGAACGCAGCGGACCGCCCGATCCGGCGCTGGTGACGGTGTGGGCGTCGGTGTCCTGATTGGTCCACGTCACCGTCGTGCCCACCTTGACCTTCAGGGCGGCCGGGGAGAACGCGAAGTTCTTGATCGCCACCGCGTCGCCGGCCACCGGCGCGGCCGGCGCGCCCGTGTGCGACGGGCTCATGGGCATGGTCATGCTGGGCATGGGCGAGGCTCCGGGAGCGGGGCCCGTCGCGTTCCCCGGCCGCGTGGCGCCGGGCATCCCCGCCATCTGGTGCTGACCCGGACCAGGTGTGATGGCGCCGGCTCCGGTGGCCGATGAGTGCGACGACTGGCCGCATGCGCTGAGGAGTCCGAGCGCGCCCGCGGTGGCGACGCCGGCGACGGCCAGCCCGGCCGCAGCGCGTGATCGTCGGCCCGGTGTGCGAAGGTTCAGGTGCATGGTGTCCGTTCCTCTTCGATCAGGCGGAGACGGTGACCGCGCCGGCTCGGCGCACGCGTCCGCGGGAAGGTGTGATGGGTGCGGTGTTCGGGGGCGCGTGCTCCGCACCGGCCGGCGAACGGGCATGGGTGCCGCCCCGTGCCGGCCGCTCGCCCCGACGCGCCCCGCACCGCGCATCCGCCCTCGCGCGCCGCGAAGGTGCGCACGGCGGGCGGCAGTTCCCCTCCGGGGAAAGCCGCGAGTGACTCGGGTCGGGCCGGCGGCGCCCCCGGGGGTGGTGTGCGTGCCGGGCCGGGTGGTGTGCGTGCCGGGCCGGGTGGCGTCCCCTCCCGGTGGTCGGGCGGCCCTCGATCGCTGTGCGCGCGGAGCCGTCGCCGTGGTGCGGCCCGGGCACGGACCGGGGCCGCTCGGTGGCGACGGCTGCGGCGCGAGGAGGGGGCGGGGTGAGCGTGGACGGCGCCGGTTCCGCGTCCGTCGCACGGCGTGTCCCGGTCACCTCGGACACGTCCTGTCTCATGGTGTCTCCTGGGGAATCGGTGAGGAATCGCGCGTGAGTCGGCTCTTGTCCGGCTCCACGGACGGCGGGGGCTCCACGGTTCGGCGGGTATGCCCTTTTTGTGAGATTTCTCGGCGCCGCCTGGCGTCGCCGCGGATCAGCGGCCGGTCCGGGCGTCGCGCACGCTTGGCCCCGGCGGTGCCACAGGACCCGGCGGGAGTGCCGTGACACGACGCTCGCAGAGCCGCGCCCGCACCCTTCCGTGTGTTACAGGACAAAGCGGTACATGTGCGCGATGATCGGCTCATGCCCTGGAGTTCCCGAAAACGTGGCCCGCGGACCAATCCGGATGGCTCCGCGGACCGTGTCTCTGGTAGAGGGACCCTCTCCACCGCGGACGAGGAACTGCTGCGCACCCTGTACGCGGAGCACGCGGGAGCCCTGTTCCACTACGTGCTGCGACTGACTTCGGGAGACTGGCAATGGGCGGAGGATGTGGTGCAGGAGACCCTGCTGCGGGCGTGGCAGCATCCCGCCGCGTTCGACCCCGCACGCGGCCCGGCCCGGGCATGGCTGTGCACGGTCGCCCGGCACCTGGTCATCGATGCCCACCGGGCCCGGCAGGCCAGGCCGGCCGAGGTCGGCGGCGAGGCGCTGGAGCGGGCCGCCGAGCAGAGGACGGGCGAGGACGAGATCGATCAGGCACTGCGGAGCTGGGCGGTCGCCGACGCCGTCCGGTCGCTGTCCCCGGACCACCGCGCCGTCCTGCTGGAGACCTACTACCGGGGCCGGACCATGACGGAGGCGGCACGGGTGCTGGGCATCCCGCTGGGCACCGTGAAGTCTCGGACGTACTACGCCCTGCACGCCCTGCGCCTGGCGCTGCGGGAACGGGGGATCGAACCATGACCGTGGTGTGCGGGAGGCGGCGACCATGAGTGCGGAGCACGACGACCTCCGGCTGGCGCTGGGAGCATACGTCCTGGACATGCTTCCTCCGGCGGAAGCGGAGCGGGTCCGCGCCCACCTCGCGCAATGCGCCGAGTGCCGGGCCGAACACGCCCAGCTGACGGGACTGCCCGCGCTGCTGGCGACCGTGACCCCGGCGGAGGCCTCGGGCCAGACGGTGCCGTCGGCCGACGGGGACCTGGCCGACCGGCTGGTGGCACGGGCAGGCGAGAGCGCGCGGGGCGTCTCTCCCGAACGGCCCACCGTGCCCGCGGTACCGCGGGCACCGGAGGGTGGTGTGCTGGAGAGACTGCTCCAGCAGGCCGCGACCCGGCGCCGCAGGACCTGGCGTCTGCAACTGGCCGGTGCGGCCGCCTCGCTGGCGTTCGTCGCGGCAGCGGCCGGCGGCACATGGCTGGCCGCCGTCGGCACCGTGGGCAGCGTGGCGACGCCGCCCGCGCCGAGCGCGCCCGTGGCCTGGCGCACCTTCTCCGGAAGCGATCCCTCCACCGGCGTCTCCGCCTCGGTGAAGGTCTCGCCCTCTGCCTGGGGCAGTGTCCTACAGGTCTCCGCCAAGGGGGCGCCCGCCGGAATGACCTGCCGGTTGCAGGCGGTCGGGCCCGGCGGAGCCAGGGCGGACGGCGCCACCTGGCGGGCGGGCCAGTACCCTCCCGGCACCACGATTCCGGGAGCGGTCGCCATGGCCCCGGGGGCCATCAAGCACTTCGAGATCCTCGCGGACAACGGCCAGAAGCTGGTCACCGTCCGGGCGTGACACGGCGACGGCCGCCGGATGCGAGCGCACGGCGGCACGGAAAGTCGGGTGGGGGCCGGGCAGTCGACGAGAGGTGAGCCGCCTCAAGGCCGGTGGACCGGACCGGGGGAAAGCGCACACGGGACGCCCAGCCGAGGGCCGTCGGGGGACGCGCGTCCGTGACACCGCCTGCGCGGCCACACTCGTGACCACCGCCACCGACCGACGCCCCCATGCCGTACGGCTCCGCAGTCGGCGAGATCGTCCGGCAGCGCCGCCCGGCGGACGAGCGCGGCGGCCTCGGAGGCCGGCCACCGGCACCCGCGTGGCCGAGGGGCCGATCGGCGCCACGCGCGGAGGCGGATCGTGGCCGAAGCGGCTGCCACCGACCGGAGAAGGTCACCTGTACGGCCGGGCTGATCGAGGCGATGGCCGTCCGGGGGGCGACGGCGCGGTGCGCCGAGCGGCCGGCGACCTCGGCTCGTGTCTCCACCGAGGTCCGAGCTGACCTGGGAAGACCGTCCAGGGTGTCCGCACGCCGCAAACCGCGACCGAGCCGAGACCCGGGCGGGGACGATCGTCGAGTTCGGCACGACGCTCCCGCGGAGCCGTCCGGACGACCACGGGCGAGGGAACCACCTGCCGGCGCCCGGTCCGCCCGGGTACGGCATCGGGCTCCGGCGCGGGGGCGAGCGGCCCGGCCGGGTCGGCGGCACCGACGTGACCCGCGAGAAGTCACAAAAAGGGGCGAAGAACTCGAACCGTTCAGCGTGCGTCGCCCGTGGAACCGAATGAGCGCGCCCATGCAGGACCCGGCCTACCGACAACCCGAAAGTTGCTGGTGGTCTCCCCTTTCCGGTCTCCGCACATCCACAGAAGAGCCAGAAGACCATGTTCGTGACCGACTCCCCCCGCCCGAGTGCACCGCTCGGCCGGCCCTGCCGCCACGAGGCGCTGCTCACCCTGCCCGCGCAGGAGGCGCACGTCTCCGCCACCCGTCACTTCACGGCCGACCTGTTGGAAGCCTGGAACGTGCCCGCGAGCGAGCGGGACTCCGCCGTTCTCATCGTCGACGAACTCGCCGCCAACGCCGCCCAGTACGGGCGCGAACGCATGACCCTGCGGCTCGTCCTCGACGACGGCACCCTGCACATCGTGGTCACCGACTCCGGCATGGCGGTGGAGCGCCCCCGCCCCGACATCGCCTCCGACGAACACGGCCGCGGCACCGGCATCGTCCAGTACCTCGCCCAGTCGACCGAGGCCCACCAGACACACGGCGGCCGCGAAGTCCGCGCCTGCCTGAGGTGCTCGCCATGACCGGGCCGGCCGTCGCGCACGAACCGCGGCCACTCGCCAGGGCCGGCACCGCGGCACGGCGACGGATCACCGCAGACGGCCGCGGCGCCGACTCCCGCCAACCGACGGAGGTGTGAACATGGACGTCACCCCCCACCGCGACGAGGGCATCGGTGCCCCGCCCCCGCACCAGGCGTACGCGAATGCGCCGGACCTGCGCCGCGAGATGCACCAGGTGCTCGCTCTCGGGGCCGAGCGCGACGGCCGCCAGGCCAGGCCCGTCGCCGGTCCCCAGGTCGACGCGACGGCCGCCGAACGCGCCTGGCTGCTGCGCCGGGCCGCCCTCATGGACCGGATGGCCTTCGACTCCCCCGGCCCCGGCCCGGTCGCCGCCGCCGCGGAGACCGCCGAACAACTCGTCCTGCACGACCGCCGCCATCCCTACCTGGTGGCCGGTCCGCGACATCCCGACGTGATCACCCCCGCCCCCGGCCACCGCCCCTACGTCCGCCAGGAGTACGCCGCCTGGACGGCTGCCGGGGCGCACCGGAACCCGAATCGGCCCCGACCCGACGAGGAGAAGGACACATGACCCGCGAGAACATCGGCACCCGGCAGGCCCCCGCGGCAGCCGGCCCGCTCCACTCCCCCCGCCTCCCACACCTGACCGTCATGTGTGCGCATCGCACCGGCCGACGGCGGGAACGGTCACTCCGGGGAGAGCCGATGAGCGCGCCGTGGCCGAACACGAGAACCCATCGGCTGTTCCCGGCGTTCGAATCCGGTCGCTCCCAGGGGCAGCGGCTGGGCGTCCATCCGGCCCAAGCGCCCCCGCACACATGGCCGGCCGGGCAGCCGACTCGACTGACCGTGCGGGTCGCAGGCGGCCGGCCACGATCCGCCGGATGCCTGGTGCCGGTCGAACCCCGCACAGGCCCGACGGCGACGGACGCCGAACCCACCCGTGGGGCCCGGCCGGACGATGCCGTGGTCTCCCGACGGCGCAGGTGGCGGGCGCCTGTGGAACCACCGTGCCGAGTGCACCGGGAAACCTCCCCCCAGGCGCCCGCGCGGCAGGCCGCGGGCGCGGACGCCGGTCCGCCCGGCCGCCTCCCGCCGATCCCCCTCTGCGACGACGGGTGCCGGTCGTCCGCCGGTGAAGAACCTCGGCGGGTCGTGCGCATCGGCCGCGTCCAGAGGGCCGAAATGTTCGAAAGGATGATGTGACGATGTTCCGCAACGCGCTGGAGCCCTGGCACCTGCTGATCGTGGTCGCGGTGGTGGTTTTGATCTTCGGCTCGAAGAAACTGCCCGACACCGCCCGGGCATTGGGCAAGTCCATGCGGATCCTCAAGAGCGAGACCCAGGCCATGAAGGACGACGGCGTCTCGAGCGAGCCACGCCCCGGGCCCGATCCCGCACCGGCACCAGGGCCGGGGACGGACGCCGCCGAAGACACCGCCACCGGGCGTACCGCGCCCACGGACAGCGCGAGCGGCCGCCGAGACTGAGCCGGGTCGTGCGCGCCCCGGCGCATCCCCGCACGGACGCTGCACGAAACCTCTCCGGCCGGCTCACCTCTCGCGCCGCCGGAGCGCCCGGCGAACCCGCGCCCCACCGGGTGACGGAGACGATCAAGTACAGACGCGGGCCGGTCTCCGGTCCGCCGCACGAGATGAGGATGTGGCGTGCCCCAGTCGGCCCGCGACAAGAAGAAGGACTCCGCGGGGCGGATGCCGCTCGCCGAGCACCTTCGTGAACTCCGCAACCGGCTCGCCAAGGCCGTCCTTGCCGTCCTGGTCGTCACCATCGCCGCGGCCTTCCACTACAAGGGCGTCGTCGACGTCTTCACAGGGCCGGTGCTGAGATCGGTCGGCTGCCCGACGTCCTTCGCCGATCTGGCCGAGCGGACCTCGGACACCACCTGCGCGCGGATCACGATCAACGGTCTGCTCGCCCCCTTCACCCTGGCGCTGAAGGTGTCCCTGATGGCCGGCGTCGTGCTGGCCTCCCCGGTATGGCTGTACCAGTTGTGGGCGTTCGTCGCCCCCGGCCTGCACAGGCACGAGCGGAAATACGCCTACGCGTTCGTCGGCGCGGGCGCCCCGCTGTTCCTCGGCGGCGCCTTCTTCGCCTACGAGGTGCTGCCCACGACCGCCAAGGTGTTGATCGGCCTCACCCCGCACGGGGTGGACAACCTGCTGCCGCTGGACGATCTGCTCGACCTGGTCACCCGCATGGTGGTCGTCTTCGGTCTCTCCTTCGAAATGCCGCTGCTGCTGGTGATGCTGAACCTCACCGGAGTGCTGTCCGGCCGGCGGATGCTCAGCCGGTGGCGCGGCGTGATCGTGGGGATCGCGGTCTTCTCGGCCGTGGCGACACCCAGCACGGACCCGCTGACCATGCTGGCGCTGGCCGCGCCGATCTGGGCGCTCTATTTCGCCGCCGTCGTCTTCTCGCTTCTCTGCGACCGGCGCAAGGCCCGAAGGGAGGCAGCGGGACCCGGCGACGACGAGAGCTCCGACCTCGACCTCACGCCGCAGCACATCGGCGAAGCGGAGCCGGTGTCCGCCGGCCGGGTCCTGCCCGCGCGGCCGGACGCCGAGGACGACCGCGCCGACGGGTGAGACGGCGTGCCCCGTCCCGGTACGGCGTTCGTGCTGATGGGCACGCGGTTCGGGCACCGGGCCCGCGTCGCCCGCGGTGACTGCCGCGGGCTCGGTCCCGTCGTCCCCGACGCCACCGCGACCGGTGCGGGCCGCCGGAGCGCGACGGCGTAAAAGCACCTGTGGGCGATCAACGGCCGATGAACCCATTCTCGCGGCTCGGGCACAAATTACACACACCCCCTCTTCATATCGGCCCCGATGGTCTAGATTGACCGTGCTTCAGCGGTTCGGACACGAGGCGACCAATAAACGATCTATAGGTGCGGCGCTACGGAAAGCCGGTAGTCGCGTCCCCGGCGCCGGACGTGGGGGTGATCAATTCTTGGAGCCCGAGGGGGGACTTCGAGTGCGGGGAGCACCCGAGGTTTCGACGGGTTCCCGCACACCCCGGAAGTCCGGCACGACATACGCCGCTGCCGACGGGGTGGGTGTTCGAACAGTTCCGAATTAGCCGGGACGGCGTGCGCGGGGGGCGGGGGCCTCCCGGGGGGAGGACCAGTACGGGGGGCGGGGGCCTCCCGGGGGGAGCAACAGTGTTAGGCGAACACGTCGAATCACTGGGAACCTGGGGGGTTCTGTGCGGCAAGGGGGATCAGTCAGCACGTTTCCGTCGGCACGCGGGCGTCTGGCCACCGAGGCGGTCAGCCGGCCCGCGATCGAATGGGAGCAGCGGTACCGCCGTACCGTGATCACCAGCGACACCGTAACCACCGCCTTCGTGGTGGCGGCGATCGGCAACTTTTTCGGAGCCCGGGACGCGGCCAACTGGCACGAGAAATGGGGAATTCTCGCATTCGGCACCGAGCTGCTGGTGCTGGGGGCGCTCGCGGTGAGCAGGTCGTGGGCTCCGGCCGTGCTCGGCCAGGGCGCCGAGGAATTCCGCCGGCTCGGACGTTCACTGTTCATGGCGACCGTCGTACTGGCGCTCGGCGGAATCGCCCTCACCTCGCGCAACATCAAACTCTGGATCTTCGTCGCGATACCCGCGATCGCGCTCGTCGTCATGACCGCGCGGTATGTACTGCGCCTCTGGCTGCACAAACAGCGGAAGGAAGGACGGTGCCTGAGACCGGTGCTCGCCGCCGGGAGCCTGGCCACCGTGCGCGACCTGATCAACCGGACCCGCAAGTTCCCGCACCTCGGCTGGCGGGTGGACGCGGTGTGCACGACGGACGGCCCGGGGCTCGACGGTGACCGACTGGACGGAGTGCCGGTCGTCGGCCGGCTGGCGGACGTCGCGGGCCACGTCCGCCGCGACGGCTACCGTGTCGTCGCGGTCACACCGGACCCGCACTGGTCACCGGACCGGCTGCAGCGGCTGGCCTGGAACCTCGAGGGCAGCGACGCCGAGATGGTCGTGGCCCCCGTGCTGATGGAGGTGGCCGGCCCGCGGCTGCACGTCGACGCGGTGCTCGGGATCCCGCTGCTGCGGGTCAGCATGCCGACCTTCACCGGGGGCCGCAGGGCGGTCAAGGGAGCCGTCGACCGGATGGGCGCGGCGGCCCTCCTGATGCTGTTCGCGCCGCTGATGGTGTTCGTCGCGCTGCTCGTGCTGGTGGACAGCCGGGGTGGGGCGTTCTACCGCCAGCGCAGGGTCGGCAAGGACGGCCAGGAGTTCACCATCTTGAAGTTCCGCACCATGGTCGCCGGGGCCGACCGGGCACTTGCCGAGCTGGCCGACCGCAACGAGGGCGCCGGTCCGCTGTTCAAGCTCCGCCGGGATCCGCGGGTGACCCGGGTGGGATCGGTGCTGCGCCGGTACTCGATCGACGAGCTCCCGCAGCTCTTCAACGTGCTCACCGGATCGATGTCGCTGGTCGGTCCGCGGCCTCCGCTGCCGGAGGAGTCCGCCGCGTACGGCCCGGACATCCGGCGTCGGCTGCTGGTCAAGCCCGGACTCACCGGCCTGTGGCAGATCAGCGGACGCAGCGACCTGTCGTGGGAGGAGGCGGTCCGGCTGGACCTGCGGTACGTGGAGGACTGGTCGCTCGCCCTGGACACAGTGATCTTGTGGAAGACGCTGCGTGCGGTGCTCTACGGGCAGGGCGCCTACTGATGCGCGGGGGTCGTCGTCCGGCCGGCGCGTGGACCGCAGGCCGTCAGGGCCTGCCTGGGGGGAGGAACGGGTCATGAGGGTCAGCGTTTTCGGGCTCGGCTACGTGGGCTGCGTGTCGGCCGCGTGCCTGGCCGGCATGGGGCACGAGGTCATCGGGGTGGACGTGAACCAGGTGAAGGTCGACCTGGTCAACGACGGCAGGGCCCCGGTGGTGGAGGAGCGGATCGGCGAGCTGATCGCCGAGGTCGTGCGGACCGGAGCGTTACGCGCCACCGGAGACGTCCACGAGGCGATCACGGGCAGCGAGGTGTCGCTGGTCTGCGTGGGCACGCCGTCGGAGCCCAACGGCAGCCTGTGCACCACGTACCTGGAGCGGGTCACCGAGCAGATCGGCGCCGCGCTGGCCGAGCGGGGTGGGCGGCGGCACACCGTCGTGTTCCGCAGCACCATGCTCCCGGGCACCTGCCTCAACCTGCTGGTACCGATCCTGGAGAAGTACGTCGGCGGCACGGCCGGGGTGGACCTCGGGGTCGCGGTCAACCCGGAGTTCCTGCGCGAGGGCACGAGTGTGCGGGACTTCTTCGACCCGCCCAAGACGGTCATCGGCGAGCTCGACCCGGCGAGCGGCGACACGGTGACGGCGCTGTACGACGGCTTGCCCGGCGAGGTGTTCCGGGTGCCGGTCCCGACGGCCGAGGCGATCAAGTACGCGGACAACGCGTTCCACGGCCTCAAGATCGGCTTCGCGAACGAACTGGGCGCGGTGTGCCAGGCGCTCGGGGTCGACTCGCACCAGGTGATGGATGTGTTCCTGGCCGACCGCAAGCTGAACATCAGCCCCGCCTACCTGCGGCCCGGCTTCGCCTTCGGCGGCTCCTGCCTGCCCAAGGACCTGCGCAGCCTGGTCCACGCGGCGCAGCGGGCCGACGTCTCGGTGCCCATCCTCGCCCATGTGCTGCCCTCCAACTCCGACCACCTGCAGCGCGCGGTGGAGCTGGTCGAGCGCACCGGCAAGCGCCGGGCGGGCCTGTTCGGCCTGTCCTTCAAACCCGGCACCGACGACCTGCGCGAGAGCCCGCTCGTCGAGCTGGCGGAGAGGCTCTTCGGCAAGGGTTACGACCTGCGGATCTACGACGCCAACGTGAGCCTGTCCCGGCTGCTCGGCGCGAACCGCGAGTACATCGAGACCCGGTTGCCGCACCTCGCGCAGCTGCTCGCGGATTCCGTCGAGGAGGTGCTCGACCATGCCGAGGTGTGCCTGGTCGGGACCAGGGATCCGGCCGTGCTGTCGGCGCTGCCCCACGGGGACGGCCCGGTGATCGTCGACCTCGTCCGCCTTCCCGACGCCGAGGCGCGCCGGGCCGAACCGGGGTACATGGGCCTTGCCTGGTGACACGACCGGCGGCGACCGGCCGGAGGGGCGCGCGCTGATCCTGGTGGAGAACCTGTCGGTGCCGTTCGACCGGCGGGTGTGGCAGGAGTGCACGACGCTGCGCGACGCGGGCTGGGAGGTGCACGTCATCTGCCCCCGGGGGAGCAAGCGGGACACGGAGCCGGAGGCGGAGATCGACGGGGTGCGGATCCACCGCTACCCGTTGCGCGCGGCCACCGGAGGACCGGCCGGCTATCTGCGGGAGTACGGATCGGCGTTGTGGCACACGCTCCGGCTGGCCCGCAAGGTCGGACCGGTCGACGTGGTCCACGCCTGCAACCCGCCCGACCTGCTGTTCCTGCCCGCGCTGTGGCTGAAGCGGCGCGGAGCGCGGTTCGTCTTCGACCAGCACGACCTGGTGCCCGAGCTGTACCTCTCCCGGTTCGGCCGCGGCGAGGACCTGCTCTACCGCGCCGTGTGCGCGCTGGAGAAGCTGACCTACCGGGCCGCGGACATCGTGCTCGCCACCAACGAGAGCTACCGGGACGTCGCGGTGCGCCGTGGCGGTCGGCGGCCGGCGGACGTCTTCGTGGTGCGCAGCGCGCCCGACACCGGCCGGTTCCACCCCGTGCCGCCCGAGCCGGAGCTGAAGCGCGGCAAGCCCCATCTGCTGTGCTACCTCGGCGTCATGGGCCCGCAGGACGGCGTCGACTACGCCTTGCGGGCCCTGGCGAAGCTGCGCGACGAGCTCGGTCGGTCCGACTGGCACGCGGTGTTCGTCGGCGCCGGCGACACCTTCGACGCGATGGTGGAGCTGTCCCGGCGGCTCGGGCTCTCGGAGCAGGTGCAGTTCACCGGACGTGTTCCGGACGCCGATCTGGTGCGCTACCTGTCCACCGCGGACGTGTGCCTCTCCCCCGACCCGCGCAATCCGCTCAACGACGTGTCGACCATGAACAAGGTCCTGGAGTACATGGTGATGGGCCGGCCGATCGTCTCGTTCGACCTCCGGGAGGCCCGGGTCTCCGCCGGTGACGCCGCCCTCTACGCGCCCGCCGACGACGAGGCCGAGTTCGCCGGGCTCATCGCGACGCTGCTGGACGATCCGGAGAAGCGGGCCCGGATGGGCAAGATCGGCCAGGAGCGGATCAACGGGCCGCTCGCCTGGCGGAACTCGCAAGCGTCGCTGCTCGCCGCCTACGCCGCCGCCCGCCGGGACCACGCTTGGTCGGCGGGCTCCCCGGACCGGGCTGGGAAGAGGCCGCGCCGTTGAGCGATGACACGATACGCCTGGTCACGATCGGGCGGATTATCCGACGGCGCCGCCGGCTCCTCGCCGTCCTCGCCGTGGTGGGCGCGCTCGTCGGCTACGGCGCCTCCTTGCTGTTCCCACCGCGGTACACGACGTCGGCATCGGTCCTGCTGCCGGGGGCGTGGGAGGAGCGCGAGCTGCTGACCCAGACGGAGATCGCGACCAGTTCGGTGGTGCTGGACCGCGCGGCCGCCGCGCTCGGCTGGTCCGGGGCCGGCGCCGGCGGGCTGCGGGACCGGGTGAGCGCCAAGGCCGCCGACGGCAACATCATCAAGATCACGGGCACGGCCGACACCCCGAAGCGCGCACAGCAGCTCTCCGACCAGGTGGCCAAGGAGTTCGTCGCGTTCGCCACCCGGATCACCGGCGACAACTCCGACCCCGACTCGGCGACCCGGCCCGAGGCTCTGCGGCAGCTCGTGGTGCGGACCAGCCGCCGCATCACCGAGCTTGCCGACGCGGCCGGTCCGGGACAGACCGTGGAGAGCGTGCAGACCCGCACCGAGCTCGCGAAGCTGCGCACCGAGCTGCAGGAGGCCATCGACAAGCTGGACCAGGCCGACCCCGCCGCCCACCGGGCCGACATGGTCGTCATGGGGCCGGCGGCCCGGCCGGCCGGCGAGGCGCCGCCGACGCGGGTGCAGCTCATCGGCGGCGGGGCGCTGCTGTTCTTCCTGCTCTCGGTCGTCGGCCATCTCACCGCCGCGCGGATGAGCCGCCGGCCGCGCACCGAGCCGGAGATCGCCGCGGCGCTGGGCTCGGCGCTGCTGGGCACCGTCGACGTGCCCGCTGAACGGGCCGCGCACCGGCCGGAAGGCCGTGGCGCGCGGGCCCGGATCCGCCGGCTGCTGGGTGTCGACGTCCGGTGGGACACACCCACGCCGCAGAAGTCCGGCGACGAGGCGGGCAGGCGGATCCGCTACCGGCGGGTGTGCGCCCGCCTCCGGGACCGGCTGCCGGCCCCCCGGCGGCTGCTGGTCGTCGTCCCGGACGGCGACGAGATCGCCCGCCGGGCCGCCGGGCTGCTCGTCGCCGAGGCCGACGGCGATCCGCTGCTGCGGGTGGTGGGGGTCTCGGTGCCCCGGCCGATGGTGCCGGACCGCGACACCGAGTCCGGCGCACTGGTCGTGCTCAGCGCGGGCAGCTGGACCGCGGGGGAGCTCGCCGGCATCGCCGAGGCCTGTGCGGACGCCAAGCAGGAGGTCGTCGGCGTCGTCCTCGCCGGCCCGGTCCTGGCCCGTCCGTCGCGGTCCGCCGGCCGTTCCCCGGGTGCCGCCAGGCCGGCGCTCGCGGTCGGCGACGACGCCGGGGGAGGTTCGAGATGACGACGAGCACGACTTCCCAGTCGCCGGCCGCCGCTCCGCTGCTGGACCTGCACGCGCTGGTGGTGGCGGTGCGGCGGCGCCGCCGCCTCTGGGGCTCCCTGGCGCTGCTGGGGCTGCTCGCCGGTGTGGCGGTGGCGGTCCTGCTGCCGCCACCGCCGACCGCGGCCACCAAGGTGCTGGTCGCGCACCAGCAGGACCAGCCGACCGACCCCGGAACGCTGATCCGCACCGACGTCGCGCTGCTGCACACCACGCGGATCGCCGGCCAGGCCCTGCGGTCCCTCGGCTCCCCGGAGAAACCGGAGGACTTCATGCGGGCCTACACGGGTGTGGGCCTGACCAACAACCTGCTGCAGATCAGTGCCACCGGTGACAGCGACGCGGAGGCGGTGGCCCGTGCCAAGGCGGTGGCCGACGCGTTCGTCGCGGACCATGTGAGGCGGATACAGGAAGCCGCGAACGCCGAGGCCAAGGCCCTGCTCGACCAGCGTGACCGCATACGGGACGACCTCGCCGACGTCGACCGGGCGATCGGGGAAGGATCGTCCCGGAGCGGACCGAAGGCGTCGGCGGACATGGAGTCGCTCTACGCCCGTCGGGCCGAGCTCTCCTCGCGGATCGCCGACTTCGGCCAGCGCGCCGCGGAGGCACGCGTCGGCACGCCCCAGCTCATCGCCGGCACACAGATCGTGGACGCCCCGCGCCCGGTGCGGTACTCCCTGCCCAGGACCGCCGCCACCGACGCCGGGATCGGGCTCGTCCTCGGGCTCGTCCTCGGACTCGCGGTGGCCGCGGTCGGCTCGGTGGTGGCGGACCGCCCCGTGCTGCGCCGGGAGATCGCGGCGAACCTCGGCGCCTCGGTCATCGCGGAGCTGCCCCGCCGCCCGGTCGGGCCGTGGCGGCGCCGGCGGGTGCGGGCGGCACGCGAACGGCTCACCGTGTCCCTGGCCCGCACCGTACGCGGCTCCGCGGAACCGGTGTCGCTGCTGGAGCTGGGCTGTGCGCGCAGCACGAGCGCGATCGCCCTGGACCTCGCCGGGGCACTGGCGGCCCAGGGGCCGGTGGTCGTCGTCGACGGGCTGCCCGGCGCGCAGCTCGCGGACCGCCGCCCCGGGTCCGGGGACCTGACCGTGGTCAGCGGCGAGCGTGCCGCGGCCGACCCGCACCACGGGCGCCGGATCGGCGTCGGCTCGGTGGCGCCCGGCACGGCGTGGACCGACCTGCGGTACCTCGGCACCCGGACCGTGCTCGTCGTGCGTGCCGGGCACGGCAGCACCGCATGGCTGCACACCGTGGCGCGGCGGCTCGCGGAGCAACGGATCCCGGTGATCGGTGTGGTGCTGATCGACCCCGATCCGCGTGACCGGACCGACGGCACCCAGTGGGAAGGACCGCACACCGCGCCGCGCGGCCGGGACGAGCGGCCGGCCCGGCAGAACGGTGGGGGTGCCGCCCGCGCCGTTCAGGCAGTGGGGGAGGGCGGGCGGCGGACGGAGCGGCTGCCGATGTGGGCGGCACGGATCCCGGACAGCGACCAGGAGGCGCGGTAGGACATGTGTGGCATCGCAGGCGCTTACCGGTGGCCGGACGGGAAGGCCGTGGCCGACCGGCTCACCGATACCCTCGCCCACCGCGGCCCGGACGGGGCGGGCCGGTACAGCCACCCCGTCGGTGACGGCGAAGTGCACCTCGGGCACCGCCGGCTGGCCGTCGTCGACCTGTCCGGGACCGGCGCCCAGCCGATGGCCTCGGGTGGTCTCGTGCTGACGTACAACGGCGAGCTCTACAACGCGCCCGAGCTGCGTGCCGAGCTGGCGGCCGCCGGGGTGCGCTTCCGCGGTACCTCCGACACCGAGGTGCTGCTGGAGGCCTGGCGGCGCTGGGGCACGGACTGCCTGCCCCGGCTGCGCGGCATGTTCGCGTTCGGCGTCTTCGACGAGCGGACCGGCGAACTGGTCCTGGCGCGGGACCAGTTGGGCATCAAACCGCTGTTCCTGCTCCGGCGCGGCGAGGGTCTGGTGTTCGCCTCCGAGCTGAAGGCGCTGGCCGCCGTGACCGGTGGGTCGCTGGAGGTGGACCGTGCGGCGCTGGTGGCCTCGCTGCTGTACTACTGGGTGCCGGACTCACGGTGTGCGTTCCGTGAGGCGGAGAAGCTGCCGCCGGGGAGCTGGCTGCGGTGCCGGCCCGACGGCCGGGTGGAGCGCGGCCGGTACTGGCACCTGAAGGACGTAGCCGCCGAGGCCCGGGAGCGGGCCCGGGCCGGTGACGTGCCGGATGTCGCGGCCGTGGTCGAGGAGTCGACCCGGCGCCACCTGATCTCCGACGTACCCGTGGCGACCTTCCTCTCCGGCGGGCTGGACTCCAGCTATCTGACCGCGCTGGCGGCCCGCGACCGACCCGGGATCTCCGCCTACACGATCGGGTTCCGCGCCGAGGACGCCAGGTTCGAGGCGATGCCGGACGACCTGCGCTACGCCCGGCAGGTGGCCGAACGGTTCGGCGTGGACCTGCACGAGATCGAGATCGCTCCGAACGTGCTCGACCTGCTGCCGCGGATGACGTACCACCTGGACGAGCCGATCGGCGACCCCGCCGCGATCAACACCTTCCTGATCTGCTCGGCCGCGCGGGAGGCCGGCGTCAAGGTGATGCTCTCGGGGATGGGCGCCGACGAGCTGTTCGCCGGTTACCGCAAGCACCTGGCCAACCTGATCGCGCTGCGTTACCAGCGCGTCCCGCGGCCCCTGCGGCGCGGGATGTCCAGGGCCGTGGACCGGCTGCCGGTCGCCACGGCCCGCCGGGGGTACCGGTCGGTGCGCTTCGCCAAGCGGTTCCTCTCCTTCGCCGATCTGCCGGAGGAGACCGCGTTCCGGCGCAGCTACACCATGTACGACCGGGACGAGCTGCTCGCCCTGGTCGATCCGGACCTGGCCGGGGCGGTCGAGGACGTGCTGACCGAGCACGCGGACGTCTACCGGGACAACGACCTCGACGACTTCGTCAACCGCATGTGCCTGGGCGACGCCCGGATGTTCCTGCCGGGCCTGAACCTCACGTACACCGACCGGTCGAGCATGGCCGCGTCGACCGAGGTGCGGGTGCCGTACGTGGACGTCGAGGTGGTCAGGGCGGCGTTCGCGGTGCCCGGTGACCGCAAGATCGTCGGACGGCAGGGGAAGGCCGTCCTCAAGGAGGCGGCCTGCTCGGTCCTGCCCCGGGAGATCGTGTACCGGCCCAAGGGCCTGTTCAGCGCGCCGCTGCGGGCCTGGATGAGCCGGGACCTGGCACCGCTGGTGCGCGAGGTGGTGCACGACGGCGAGCTGGTCCGTTCCGGGCTCCTGCGGCGGGACGCCCTGGCGCGCATGGTCGCCGAGGACGCGGCCGGGCAGCGGGACTTCTCCAAGCATCTGTGGCATGTGCTGACCCTCGAACACTGGTACCGCGGCGCGACCTCCGGGGCCGGCCGGACCACCCCCTTGACGGCGTAGAGACAAGAGGACTTCGGTGAAACAGGTTGTGCAGAACTACAAGAGCGGCGAACTGGCGCTGCTCGACGTGCCGGTGCCGGGGTGCGGGCCGGGCGGTGTGCTGGTCCGCAGCGCCTACTCGCTGATCTCCACCGGGACCGAGCTCATGAAGGTGTCCGAGGCCGGCATGTCGATGCTGGGCAAGGCCCGCTCCCGGCCGGACCAGGTGGCCAAGGTCGTGCAGAGCGTGGCCGTCAACGGGGTGCCCGCCACCTACCGCAAGGTGATGGGCAAGCTGGACTCCTACACGCCGCTGGGCTACTCGCTGTGCGGGGTGGTCGAGCAGGTCGGCGCCGGGATCGACGACGTGGCGGTCGGCGACCTCGTGGCCTGCGCGGGCAACGAGCACGCGTTGCACGCCGAGCTGAACTGGGTGCCGAAGAACCTCTACGCCCCGGTGCCGGACGGCCTCGCGCCGCGGCACGCGGCCTTCGGCACGGTGGGCTCGATCGCGTTGCAGGGCGTCCGCCAGGGCGAGCCGCGGCTCGGCGAGGTGGCGCTGGTCGTCGGCCTCGGGCTGATCGGGCAGCTCGTGGTGCAGTTGCTGGCCGCCTCGGGAGTCCGCGTCGTCGGCGCCGACCCCGACCCGGTGCGCTGCGAGCTGGCCGGGCGGCTGGGCGCGGCGGCCTGCGGTGATCCCGCCTCGGCGGCCGTGGAGAGGGCCGTCGCCGAACTGACCGGCGGTCACGGCGTGGACCAGGTGTACCTGGCCGCCGGCGGCGGCAGCAACCAGCCCGTCGAGCTGGCCGCGCGGCTGGCCCGGGACCGCGGCCGGGTCGTCGACATCGGCAAGTGCCGCCTGGACCTGCCGTGGAA
Source organism: Streptomyces sp. NPDC015220 (assembly GCF_043079345.1). NCBI lineage: Bacteria > Bacillati > Actinomycetota > Actinomycetes > Kitasatosporales > Streptomycetaceae > Streptomyces > Streptomyces sp. NPDC015220. The sequence continues at coordinate 178,077 of NZ_JBIBUK010000004.1, forward strand.
CGCGTACTACGAGAAAGAGCTCGACGTCAGGTTCTCCCGCAGTTACGGCCCCGGGCGTTACGACCCGGAGTACGAGCTGGAAGGGCGCGACTACCCGATCGGCTACGTGCGCTGGACCGAGCGCCGCAACCTGGCCTGCTTCCTCGACCTGGTCGCCCGCGGCAGCGTCGACGTGGAGCCGCTGGTCTCCCACGTCGCCGACTTCGACGACGCCGTCGAGACGTACCGGAGCCTGGAGGACGGCGGTCTGAAGGCCGTGGCCGTGCTGTTCCGCTACCCCGAACACGTTGTCGAGGCGGAGGCCCCGGCGGTGGCGGTGCCCGAGGTGAGGCTGTCCGGCGGCCGGGCGACCGCCCCGGGCCGGGCCGCCGGGACGCCGGTGCGGCTGGCGTTCGTCGGCGCGGGGAACTACGCGACGTCGATGCTGCTGCCGCACCTGGCACAGCGCGACGGCGTCGAGCTGTCGACGGTCGTCACCACGACGGCGCTGTCCGCGGCCAACGCGGGGCGGAAGTTCGGCTTCGCCCAGGCGACCACCGACATCGACGCCGTGCTCGACGACAAGTCCGTCGACGCGGTGTTCGTGGTCACCCGGCACAGCTCGCACGCCGAACTGACCCGCAGGGCGCTGCTGGCCGGCAAGGCGGTGTTCGTGGAGAAGCCGCTGGCGCTCACCGAGGACGAGCTGGCCTCGGTGCTCGCGGCGGTGGAGGAGTCCGGCAACGACCGGCTTCAGGTGGGCTTCAACCGCCGGTTCGCACCGCTGCTGCGGGAGGCCAAGCAGCGGTTCGGCGCCCGGAGCGGTCCGGCGAGCCTGCGCTACCTGGTCAACGCCGGCCGGCTGGCGCCCGGGAGCTGGTACCTCCGACAGGGCACCGAGGGCTCGCGGTTCGCCGGCGAGGGCGGGCACTTCATCGACACGGCGAGCTGGCTGCTCGACGCCGATCCGGTCTCGGTGTACGCGGTCGCCCCGGCCGGCAACGAGGACCTCCAGGTCGTGCTGCGCTACCCGGACGGGTCCACCGCCACCGTCAGCTACGTCACCACCGGCGCGCCCGGCTTCCCCAAGGAGACGCTGGACCTCGTCGCGGACGGCAAGGTGCTGCGGCTCGACGACTTCGTCCGCGCCGCCGTCTACGACGGCCGCCGCAGGCGGTGGGTCGGTTCGCGGCTGCCCAAGGCCCGGGACAAGGGCCAGTCCTCCGAACTGGCCGCGTTCGTCAAGGCGGTGCGGACCGGTGGTCCGATGCCGGTGCCGCTGGAGTCGCTGGTCGCCACCACGGCGGCCACCCTCGCCGTGCGGGCCGGCCTGGCCGGCGGCGCGCCGGTGACGTTGGCGGGGTCCCGATGACGGTGAGCTCGGGGAGTGCGGGCTGGTACCTGCGGCGGCTGTCCCGGATGGGACCGCGGGAGGTCGGCGGCCGGGTGGGCGACGCGGTGCGCAGGCGGCGGTGGCGGTCGGCGCGGCCGCACTGCCCGCGCGTGACCGGCGCCCGGTTCACCGCGGTCCTGCCCGCGGGGACGATCGCCTCGGTGCCGCCGGACGCCGCGAAACGCCTCCTCGCCGAGGCGGACCGGCTGATGGCCGGGCACGCCGAGTTCTTCGGGGTGGAGCGCGACGACCTCGCCGACCCGGACTGGTCGTACGACCCGAGGACCGGGCGCCGGGCGCCGCGGGTCCACGCCTTCGACGTGCCGTACCGGGACGAGGACGCGGTCGGGGACATCAAGCAGATCTGGGAGCCGTCCCGGCACCAGTACCTCACCGTGCTCGCCGCCGCCTACGCGATCACCGGGGACGAGCGGTACGCCGAGCGGGTGGCCGGTCACCTGCGGTCGTGGTGGGCGGTCAACGCGCCGCTGCGCGGGGTGCACTGGACCAGCGGCATCGAACTGGGGATCCGGCTGCTGTCCTGGGTGTGGATCCGCCGGCTGCTCGACGGCTGGCCGGGCGCGGCCGCCCTGTTCGAGGGCAACCCGGTGGCGCTCCGCCAGATCTGGCACCACCAGCGCTGGCTGGCCGCCTTCCCCAGCCGGGGTTCCTCGGCCAACAACCACGTCATCGCGGAGGCCGCCGGGCAGTTCGCGGCGGCCTGCGCGTTCGGCTGGTTCCCCTCCTCGGCGCGCTGGCGGGCCGGCGCGCTGCGGTCGCTGGAGCGCCATCTGCGCGGCAACACCTTCGCCTCCGGCCTCAACCGCGAGCTGGCCACCGAGTACCACGGGCTGGTGCTGGAGCTCGGCCTGGCCGCGGTGGCCGAGGCGGATGCCGCCGGTGTGCCGGTCCCCGCGACGGTCCGGCTGGTGCTGCTGCGGATGACCGACGCGCTCGCGGCCGTCGTGGACAACCGGCTGCGGCCGCCGCGCCAGGGGGACGCGGACGACGGGCACGGTCTGGTCGTGGACGGCGCGGGCACCGACCGCTGGGGCTCGCTGCTGGCCACCGGGGACGCCGTGTTCGGCCGGCTCGCCTGGTGGCCGGAGGTGACCGGCACCGATGTGCGCACCCCGCTGCTGGCCGCGCTCATCCGGCCCGGGGCCGGTCCCGGCTCCCCCGTCCGCGCCCCGGCGCCCGCGGCGGACGGCGACGGGCCCCGGACCGGCGCTGCCCCGGCCGTGTCCCGCCCGGCGAGCCGACCGGCCCATTTCGCCGACGCGGGCATGACCATCCTGCGGGGTCCGGCGGAGATCTGGTGCCGCTGCGACGGTGGCCCGCACGGATTCCTGTCCATCGCCGCGCACGCTCACGCGGACGCGCTGTCCGTGGAGGTCCGGCACGACGGGGTGGACGTACTCGCCGACCCGGGGACGTTCTGCTATCACGGGCAGCCCGAGTGGCGGCGGTACTTCCGGTCCACCCTCGGCCACAACACCCTGGAACTGGACGGCGCTGACCAGTCCCTCTCCGGCGGCCCGTTCCTGTGGACCCGGCATGCCCGCAGCCGCGTGCTGGTCGCGGACCCCTCCGGCGAGTCGGTGGCCCGCTGGTGCGCCGAGCACGACGGCTACCAGCGCTCCGTGCACCGCCGCCGGGTGGAGCTGACGGCCGCGAGCCGGGAGCTGAGGGTGGTCGACGAGGTGCGCGGCCCGCGCCGGGCCGTGCGCCTGGCGTTCCACCTCGGCCCGGCGATCACCGCGGACCTGGTGGGGAACCGGGCGGTGCTCACCTGGGCCCGGGACGGCGAGCACCGCTCCGCGGCGCTCGACCTGCCCGGAGAGCTGCGCTGGCGGGCGCATCGCGGCGAGAGCGACCCGCCGCTGGGCTGGTACTCCGCCGGCTTCGGGCGCAAGGAACCCGCCACGACGCTGGTCGGCACCGGCTTCGCCGACGGCGGGCAGGGGTTCACCACCGTACTCGGGTTCCGCGGCTAGGGGGGCTTCGGATGGATCTCCGTGAAGGAAGCAGCGCCCGCCGCCCGGCGGCCGGGGAGCGCGGCCGGTGCCCGCTCCCCGGGGGCGCCCCCTGCTCGGGCGGTGCCGGGAGCCCGGGGGCGCGTGCCGGGCGTCGCGACGCCGCGGAGACCCGTCGGACGTCCTCCGGCCGGGGACGTGTGGGGATCGAGTGGCGGCACTGGGCGTTGCCGGCGGCACCACTGGCGCTGGCCCTGCTGGCGGCGACCGGCTGTGAGAGCACACCGAGCGCGCGGCCGAAGCCGGCCGCCGCGCCGTCCACGTCCCCGGCCCGGGTGTGCGCCGAGCCCTCGGCCGGTCCGGCGAAGGCGCCGGCGGGCGCGGTGACGGTCGACCCCGAGGTCGTCGGCGACCTGGCCGCGAAGACCAGGAACAGCCCCCCGAACACCACGTTCTGGCTACGGCCGGGCAGGCACAGGCTCGAACCGGACCGCTACGCCCAGGTCGTCCCCAAGGAGGGGGACAGCTACCTCGGCGCGCCGGGCGCGGTGCTCGACGGCCGGAAGACCAACCAGTACGCGTTCGGCGGCACCGCCCGGAACGTCACCATCGGCCACCTGACCGTGCGGGGTTTCGTCGCACCGCACGACGAGGGCGTGGTCAACCACGACTCGGCCGACGGGTGGGTGATCGAGCACGCGAAGATCCAGTACAACTCCGGCGCCGGGCTGATGGCCGGCGCCCACCAGAAGGTCCGCGCGAGCTGCCTGCGCGGCAACGGACAGTACGGGATGAACGCGTACAAGGCAGGCGACTCCATCACCGGCCTGGTGGTCGAGGGCAACGAGATCGTGGGCAACAACACCGACGACTGGGAGCGGCGGCAGCCGGGCTGCGGGTGCACCGGGGGCGTCAAGTTCTGGGCCGTCGACGGAGCCGACGTACGCGGCAACTGGGTGCACGACAACCGCGGAGCCGGGTTGTGGGCGGACACCAACAACAACGACTTCCGCATCGAGGACAACGTGCTGGAGGCCAACGACGGCGCCGCGCTGATCTACGAGATCAGCTACAACGCGGTCATCCGGGGCAACACGGTCCGGCGGAACAACTGGGTGGAGGGCCGCGGGTCCGCCGACCGCGGCGACGACTTCCCGTACGCGACCATCTACCTGTCCGAGGCCGGCGGCGAACCACGGGTCCGGGCCCGCACCGACAAGATCGAGGTCTACCGGAACGTACTGGAGAACAACTGGAACGGGATCACCCTGTGGGAGAACGCCGACCGGTTCTGCAACAGCCCGGCCAACACCTCGTCCGGCGACTGCACGTTGCTGGTGAAGGACGAGGACCGCTGCGCGAAACCGGCGATCGCCACCGCACCGCTCTACGCCGACTGCCGGTGGAAGACCCAGCGGGTGGACATCCACGGCAACCGCTTCGTGCTGGACACGTCCGTCGTCGGGTGCGCGCAGAAGTGCGGCCGGATGGCGGTGCTGGCCAACTACGGCACCTATCCGGACTGGTCGCCGTACCGGGGCGACCGGGTGGCCGAGGCGATCGTCCGCACGCAGCACAACCGCTGGCACGACAACGTCTACCGCGGACCGTGGGAGTTCGTCGCCCACGACCCGAGCCGGGTGCTCGACTCCGAGCAGTGGCGGGGCGCGCCCTACCGGCAGGACGCGGGCAGCACCTTCGCCCCACGGGCCGGTGGTTGAGATGGACGGGGAGCGCACACCGAAGGCCGTCGGCATCGCCTGGGCGCTGCTGGGCCTGAACACGCTCGGCTCCGCCGGGGCGAAGACCATCGTTCCGCTGCCCCGCTCCCTCATCCAGTTGGTCACCATGGGCGCGCTGGGCGTCGCGTTCGCGCTGGCGCTCGCGGTGAACCTGCGGCTGCGCATCAGAGCCAGCGCCTTCGTGCTCCTGCTCACCCTGCTGCTGTTGCCGAGCGTGATCTCCAGCGTGCACCTGGGCTCCGGGTACGGCGGGCTGTTCCGCTGCGCCCGGCTGGCTCTCTTCGTCTGCACGCTGTGGCTGCTCAGCCGCTGGTGGGACGGCAGCCTGACGTTCGTCCGCTACCACATCCGCATGTACTTCGCGGTGCTCGTGTCGGTCGTCGCCGGCCTGGCCGTCTCGCCGGGCGCGGCCATGCCCGAGCTGTACGGCGGGCGGCTGGTCGGCGCGTTGTGGCCGCTCACCCCGCCGCAGATCGGACAGTACACCGCGGTGATCATCGGGCTCACCGTGCTGCTCGTACTGGGCCGGCGGACCGACAAGGCCGGCGCGGCGGCGGTCATCGTGCCCTCACTCGTCCTGCTCGCGCTGAGCCATACCCGGACGGCCACGGTCGGCCTGCTCGTCGGGCTGGCGTTGGCGATCGGCTCGCTCCTGCTGACCAACGCCGCCGCCCGCCGGTTCTTCACCTGGGCCGTCCTGGTGGTCACGGTGGCCGCGGTGGGGTTCGCCCCCGCGCTGCGGGCGTGGTTCCTGCGCGGGCAGAGCCAGGAGAACTTCTCCAGCCTCACCGGTCGCGCCAAGGTCTGGCAGGCCCTGCTGGCGGAACCCCGGACGACCTTGGAGCAGCTGTTCGGCACCGGTCTGGGCGACAAGTCGTTCGACGGGCTGCCGATCGACAACAGCTGGCTGGCCGTCTACAACGAGCAGGGTCTGACCGGCGTCGCCCTGGTGGCGGCGATCATCGTCGTGCTGGGCGGCGTCGCGTTGCTGCGGCCACCGTCGCTGCCGAGGGCCTGCGCGATCTTCCTGATCAGCTTCTGCGCGATCTCGTCGTACACCGAGGCCGGGCTCGGCGACGCCTCGGCGTATCTGCTGCATCTGGCGCTGGCCGCCTCGCTGCTGGCGGCACCCGCCGCGGCCACGCCCGTCCCGGCGCCCGCAGCCCCCCGACGACGTGTCCCGCGCTGGGCGCTGGACCGGAGGTGATCTGACCATGCACGTCCTCGTGGTGCACAACCGCTACGCCTCGGCGCAGCCGAGCGGGGAGAACAGGGTCGTCGACCAGGAGGTGGAGCTGCTGCGCGCGGCCGGCCACCGGGTCGAGGTGTTCGAGCGGCGCAGTGACGACATCGCCGCCCGGTCGCTGCTGGGCAAGGCCGCGGTGCCGCTGCTGGTGCCGTGGAACCCGGCGGTCCGCGCCGAGCTCGCCGCCCGGCTGCGCGCCGACCGGCCGGAGGTGGTGCACGTCCACAACGTCTTCCCGCTCCTGTCGCCCGCGGTGCTGGCCGCCTGCGCCGACGCCGGCGTGCCCGCCGTCGCCACGCTGCACAACTACACCCAGATCTGCCCGCCCGGCACGCTGCAGCGGAACGGCCGGCTGTGCACCGAGTGCGTCGGCTCGGCGGCGCCGCTGCCCGCCGTCCGGCACGGCTGCTACCGCGGCTCCCGGCTGGCGACGGTGCCGCTCGCGGTCAGCCTGTCGGTCAACCGGCGGCGGTGGTGGTCCGGCGTGGAGCGGTTCTTCTGCATCTCCGCGGCACAGCGCGACATCCTGGTGCGCTCCGGCATGCCGACCGAGCGGCTGGCGGTGAAGCACAACTTCGTACCCGACCCGGACGCCCGCCGGGCGGGCGACGGCGAGCAGCTGCTCTTCCTCGGCCGGCTCGCGGAGGCCAAGGGCGTGCGGCTGCTCATGGCCGCGTGGGACGGGATCGCCGCGGAGGGCGGTGTGGGCGTGCCGCTCGTGATCGCCGGCGCGGGGCCGCTGGAGCGGGAGGTGGCCGCCTGGGCGGCGGGCCGGGACGACGTGCGGTACGTCGGCCTGCTCGACCCGGCCCAGTGCCGGCGGGCCGTCGCGCGGTCGGTCGCCGTGGTGGCCCCCTCGATGTCCCTGGAGACGTTCGGCCTGGTGGTCGCGGAGGGCATGGCGGCGGGGGTCCCGGCCGTCGCCGCCGGTCACGGCGCCTTCGTCGAACTCGTCGAGGACGGGGTGACCGGGCTGCTGCACCGGCCGGGCGAGCGGGCCTCGCTCGCGTCCTGCCTGCGCCGGATCACCGCCGACCCGGCCCGCAACCGGGAGATGGGCCGGGCGGCCCGGCGCCGTTACGAGCGGGACTTCAGCCCGGTCGTCGGGCTGGAGCGCCTGGTGGAGGGGTACCGAACCGCGATCGCGGGTCGGTCGACACTGGCTCGCGGCGGGGACACCCGCGCGGGCGGGGGGGATGGGGACGGAAGATGACACGATGCCGACTCTGCGGCTCGGAGGCGATGGCGAGCGTCGTCGACCTCGGGGCGACGCCACCTTGTGAGAGCTTCCTCGCCGCGGACCGACTGGACGAGCCGGAGCCGGCGTACCCGCTGCACCTGCGGGTCTGCACCGACTGCTGGCTCGCGCAGATCCCTCCGCTGATCACGCCGGAGGAGACGTTCAGCGAGTACGCGTACTTCTCCTCCTACTCGACCTCCTGGGTGGAGCACGCGCGCACGTTCGTCGCCGACGCCGTACAACGGCTGGGCCTCGGCGCCGACTCCTTCGTGGTCGAGGTGGCGAGCAACGACGGGTACCTGCTCAGGCACATGGTGGACCGCGGGATCCGCTGCCTCGGCATCGAGCCCTCGGTGAACGTCGGCGCCGCGGCCCGGGAGGCGGGCGTGCCCACGCTCACGGAGTTCCTGGACCCGGCCACCGGCGCCGGCGTCCGCGCCGAGCACGGCCCGGCGGACCTGGTCGTGGCCAACAACGTGTACGCGCACATCCCCGACGTGGTCGGGTTCACCCAGGGGCTGCGCGCCCTGGTCGCCGACGACGGCTGGGTCTCCATCGAGGTGCAGCACCTGCTGACCCTGATCGAGGAGAACCAGTACGACACGATCTACCACGAGCACTTCCAGTACTACACGGTCGCGTCCGCGGCCCGGGCGCTGGCGAGCGGCGGACTCGCGCTCGTGGACGTCGAGCTGCTGCCCACGCACGGCGGCTCCATCCGGCTGTGGGCCCGGCCGGCCGAGGCGGCCGGCGAACCCGCCGGCCGGGTGGCCGAGGTCCTCGACCGGGAGAAGGCGGCCGGGCTCCAGGAGCTGTCCGGCTACGCCGAGTTCTCCGCCCGGGTGGCCAAGGTGCGCCGGGACCTGCTGCGGTTCCTCATCGAGGCGGCCGAGCGCGGCGAGACGGTCGTCGGCTACGGCGCCCCGGGCAAGGGCAACACCCTGCTCAACCACTGCGGCATCCGGCCCGACCTGCTCCCGTACACGGTCGACCGCAACCCCTACAAGCACGGCAGGTTCACCCCGGGCACCCGCATCCCGATCCTGCCGCCCGAGCGGATATCCGCCGACCGGCCGGACTACGTCCTGGTCCTGCCGTGGAACCTGCGGGCCGAGCTGGTCGAGCAGCTGTCCTTCGTGCACGCCTGGGGCGGCCGGCTGGTCTTTCCCGTCCCGGCACTGAGCATTGTCGAGGTCAAGCCATGAAGGTCGTACTGTTCTGCGGCGGCTACGGGCTGCGCATGCGCAACGGAGCCTCCGACGACGTGCCCAAGCCGATGGCGATGGTCGGACCGCGGCCGCTGATCTGGCACGTCATGCGCTACTACGCGCACTTCGGGCACACCGAGTTCATCCTGTGCCTCGGGTACGGGGCCCACCACATCAAGGACTTCTTCCTCAACTACGAGGAGACGACGTCCAACGACTTCGTGCTGCGGGGCGGGCGGACCGAGCTGCTCTCCACCGACATCGCCTCCTGGACGATCACGTTCGCGCAGACCGGCATCGAGTCGCCGATCGGGGAGCGGCTGCGCCGGGTGCGGCACCACCTGGACGGCGACGAGATGTTCCTCGCCAACTACGCCGACGTGCTCACCGACGCCCCGCTGCCGCAGATGATCGACTCCTTCGCCCGGCGCGACGCCGGCGCCTCGATGATGGTGGTGCCGCCGCAGTCCTCCTTCCACTGCGTGGACCTGGGCGAGGACGGCCTGGTGGGGGGCATCACCGCGGTGAGCGAACTGCCGCTGTGGGAGAACGGCGGCTACTTCGTGCTCCGCCAGGAGGTCTTCGACCACATCCCGGAGAACGGGGACCTGGTCGCCGACGGATGCGCCCGGCTGGCCAAGCGCGGCCGGCTGGTGGCGCACCGGCACCGCGGCTTCTGGAAACCGACCGACACCGTGAAGGAGCGGGCCGCGCTCGACGACGCCTACGCCCGGGGCCACCGCCCGTGGGCCGTGTGGGAACGGGACGGCGCGGGGGCGAGCGGGACCGGCGGCAGGGACGGCTCCGGAGCGAGGGCGTGATCCGGCTCGGGGCCGGGCGCCCGGACCGGATCGTCGCGCTGGGCGCGCACTGCGACGACATCGCCATCGGCGCCGGCGGCACGCTGCTGACGCTGTGCCTGGCGCGGCCGGGCATCCGCGTCGACGCGCTGGTGCTCTCCGGCGGCGGCACCGAGCGCGAGCAGGAGGAGCGGGCCGCGCTCGCCGCCTTCTGCCCGGGCGCCGACCTGCGGCTGACCGTGCACAAGCTGCCGGACGGACGGCTGCCCGTGCACTGGGACGAGGCCAAGGCCGCGGTCGAGGAGCTGCGCGGGCGGACCGAGCCGGATGTGATCCTGGCCCCGCGCGCCGACGACGCGCACCAGGACCACCGCGGCCTGGCGAAGCTGGTGCCCACCGCCTTCCGCGACCACCTGGTCCTCGGCTACGAGATCGTCAAGTGGGACGGCGATCTCGGCCGTCCGGCGGCGTACCAGCCGCTGTCGCCAAAGACCGCGGAACGAAAGGCGCGGCTGCTGCAGGAGCACTACCCCTCGCAGCGGCACCGGCCCTGGTACGACCGGGAGGCATTCCTCGGTCTCGCACGGATCCGCGGCATCGAATGCCACGAGCGCTACGCCGAGGCGTTCGCCGTCACCAAGCTCACTCTGAACCTGGGGGAATGAACCTTGCGCGTACTGCTGACCGGGCACCTGGGCTACCTGGGCACCGTGATGGCCCCGGTCCTCGCGGCCGCCGGGCACGAGGTCGTCGGGCTGGACGCCGGCCTGTTCGCCGACTGCGTGCTGGGCCCGCCGCCCGCGGACCCGCCGGGGCCGCAGGTGGACCTGCGCGACATCACGGCCGAGCACGTGGCCGGGGTGGACGCCGTGATCCACCTGGCCGCCCTGTCCAACGACCCGCTGGGAGCGCTGGCGCCGGAACTCACCTACGACATCAACCACCACGCGTCCGTGCGGCTGGCCCGGCTGGCCCGCGACGCCGGGGTGCGGCGCTTCCTGTACGCGTCGACCTGCTCGGTCTACGGCGCCGCCGGCGGCGACGACCTGGTGGCCGAGGACGCCCCGCTGCGCCCGGTGACGCCGTACGCGGAGTCCAAGGTGCGGGTGGAGGACGACCTGCACGCGCTGGCCGACGGCGACTTCAGCCCGGTGTACATGCGCAACGCCACCGCCTTCGGCTACTCGCCCCGGCTGCGCGCCGACATCGTGCTGAACAACCTGGTGGGCCACGCCCTGCTGTCCGGCGAGGTGCTGGTGCTCTCCGACGGCACCCCCTGGCGCCCGCTGGTGCACGCCGCCGACATCGCACGGGCCTTCGCCGCCGCGCTTCTCGCCCCTCGGGAAGCGGTGCACGACCGGGCGTTCAACATCGGCAGCGAGACCAACAACGTCACGGTCGCCGAGATCGCCGAGCAGGTCGCCGAGGCGGTGTCCGGATCGCGGGTGGTGATCACCGGGGAGACCGGTGCCGATCCGCGGTCCTACCGGGTGGACTTCTCCCGGTTCCGCGCCGCGGTGCCCGGCTTCGACTGCGAGTGGACGGTGAAGCAGGGCGCCCTCGAACTCGCCGACGCCTACCGGGAGCACGGGCTGACCGAGGAGGACTTCGCACGACGCTTCACCCGCCTTGCCGTGCTGCGCGCCGCGTCCGAGGCGGGCGCAGTCGACGACACCCTGCGGTGGCGCCGGTGACCGCGCCGGGCGAGCAGATGTACGCGCTGGTGGAGCGGTTGTACCCGCTGTGCCGGAGCATCACCGGCGACGGTGTGCGCGCCACCCTGGAGATCGTCGGCGAGTACGTCCCGCTGCGGGTGCACGAGGTGCCGACCGGGACCCAGGTGCTGGACTGGACGGTGCCGCAGGAGTGGAACATCCGGGACGCGTACATCGCCGACGCCGCCGGCAACCGGGTCGTCGACTTCGCCGCGTCCAGCCTGCACGTGCTCGGCTACAGCGTGCCGGTGTCGGCGACCATGCCGCTGGCCGAGCTGCGCGGACACCTGCACACCCTGCCGGACCACCCGGCCTGGGTGCCGTACCGCACCAGCTACTACAAGCCGGACTGGGGGTTCTGCCTGGCCCAGGAGACCCTGGACGCGCTGCCGGACGGCGAGTACGAGGTGCGCATCGACTCCACGCTCGCCGACGGCCACCTCACCTACGCCGAGCACGTGGTCCCCGGGCAGGTCCCCGACGAGGTGATCGTCTCCTGCCATGTCTGCCACCCGTCGCTGGCCAACGACAACCTGGCCGGCATCGCGGTGGCGACGTTCCTGGCCCGGGCGCTGGCGGAGCGGACGCCGTACCACACCTACCGGTTCATCTTCGCGCCCGGCACCATCGGGGCGATCACCTGGCTGGCCCGCAACGCGGAGCGGATCGACCGGGTCAGGCACGGGCTGGTGCTGGCCTGCGCCGGCGACCCGGGACGGCTGACGTACAAGCAGAGCAGGCGCGGCGACGCGGAGATCGACCGGGTGATGCGGCATGTCCTGGCCGCCTCCGAACGCCCGCACCACGTCACCGAGTTCACTCCGTACGGCTACGACGAACGGCAGTTCTGCTCGCCCGGGTTCGACCTCGGCGTGGGCTCGCTCAGCCGGACCCCGTACGCCGGCTACCCCGAGTACCACACCTCGGCGGACAACCTGGACTTCGTCTCCCCGGACGCGATGGCGGACACGCTCGCCGTCTGCCGTGAGGCGTTCGCCGTGCTGGACCGCAACCGGCGGTACGTCAACCTCAGTCCCTACGGCGAGCCGCAGCTCGGCCGGCGCGGGCTGTACGACGCGCTCGGCGGCCGCAGCGACACCAAGCAGGCCCAGATGGCCATGCTCTGGGTGCTCAGCCTCTCCGACGGCGAGCACGGTCTGCTGGACGTGGCCGAGCGGTCCGGGCTGCCGTTCGACACCGTCGCCGCGGCGGCCGACGCCCTGCACGGCGCCGGGCTGATCAAGGCATGACGCCGATGACCACCGAGGGGGAGAAGACGACGACACCGGCGGTCCCGGCCGGCTCCGGCCGGGGGACCGCCAAGCGGGCCGTCCTCGGCCGGCTGTCCTGGGGACTGGCCGACCAGGCGGCCTCCAGCCTGTCCAACTTCGTGGTCGGGATCTACGTGGCCCGCTCGCTGGGGCCGGCCGCGTTCGGCGTGTTCAGCCTGGCCTGGGTGACCTACGGCGTGGTGCTCAACGTCTCCCGCGGGCTGGCCACCGACCCGCTCGTGGTGCGTTTCAGCGGCGTACCGGAGACGTCCTGGCGCGCGGCGGTGGCCCGCTCCTCGGGTACCGCGCTCGGCCTCGGCGCCGCCCTCGGCGCGGCGTGCCTGCTGGTCGGCCTCGCTCTCGGGGGCAGTGTGGGGCCCGCGTTCGCCTGCCTCGGCGTCGTGCTGCCGGCGCTGCTGCTTCAGGACGCCTGGCGGTTCGCGTTCTTCGCCGCCGGCAGCGGGCGCAAGGCGTTCGTGAACGACCTCGTGTGGGCTGTCGCGCTCGTCCCGGCCATGGTGGTGGCGGCCCGGGTGGGCAGCGTGGCCGCCTTCGTGCTCGCCTGGGGCGCGTCCGCCGCGGTGGCCGCGGCGTACGGCTCTCTCCAGTCCGGCATCCGGCCCCGGACGCCGCAGGCGGGCGGGTGGCTCCGCGCGCAGCGCGACCTCGGCTACCGGTACCTGGTCGAGAACGTCGCCCTCAGCGGCGCGAGCCAGCTGAGGGCGTACGGGCTCGGCGCGATCGTCGGGCTCGGCGCGGTGGGCGCGGTCCGGGGCGCCGAGCTCCTGATGGGCCCGTTCCTCGCGGTGCTGATGGGCCTTTCGCTGGTCACCGTCCCGGAGGCGGCACGGGTGCTGCGGCAGGCCCCGCACCGCCTCGGCCCGTTCTGCCTCATGCTGGGCGGCGGGCAGGCCGCCGCCGCGCTGCTCTGGGGCGGGGCGCTGCTGCTGATGCCTGACCGGCTCGGCGAACTGCTGCTCGGCAGCGTCTGGCACTCCGCCTCGCAGCTCATCGTGCCGATCACCCTCAGCGTGGCGGGCGCGGGCCTCGGCACCGGCGCGGCGGCCGGGCTGCGCGCACTCGCCGCGGCCCGGCGCAGCCTGCGCTGCCAGCTGTTCGCCTCCGTCTGCTACGTCGGCGGCGGGCTCGGCGGGGCGGTCGTCGCCGGCACGGTCGGCTCGGCCTGCGGCGTCGCCGCCGCGACCGTCAGCGGCTCCGCCGTGTGGTGGATGCAGCTGCGCTCCGCCCTGCGCGAGCGACTCCACAACCCCGTCCCCGAAGTGAGGACCTCATGACCGCCCGCCCCAGGCTGAGCATCGGTTTGCCCGTGTACAACGGCGAGGAGTACCTGGCCGAGTCGCTCGACGCCCTGCTCGGCCAGACCTACGAGGACTTCGAGCTGGTCATCTCCGACAACGCCTCGACCGACGGGACGCAGGACATCTGCCGCCGGTACGCCGCACTGGACCCGCGCATCCGCTACCTGCGGCTGCCCCGGAACATCGGCGCCTCGCCGAACCACAACCGTGTGTTCACCGAGTGCCGCGGCGAGCTGTTCAAGTGGGCCTCGCACGACGACCTGTACGCCCGGGACCTGCTGCGGCGCTGCGTGTCGGCGCTGGACGAGCGGCCGGAGGTGATCCTCGCCCACGCCGACCAGGCGGTCATCGACGGCGACGGCCAGGTGAAGGTCCCGTACGAGTACGGGCTCGCCACCGACTCGCCGCACCCGCCGGTGCGTTTCCGCAGCATGCTGTTCGAGCCCGGCGGCGACGACTTCTACGGGGTGATACGGGCCGACGTGCTGCGCCGGGTGAAGCCGCTCGACAGCTACCACCACGCGGACCGCACGTTCGTCGCCGAGATCGGCCTGCACGGCCCCTTCCACCAGGTGCCGGAGCTGCTGTACTTCCGCCGCGACCACCCCACCCGCGCCGAGCGGGCGAACCCCTCCAAGCGCTCCCGGTGCGTCAACCTGGACCCGCGCCGGGCGGGCCCGCTGCATCCGACGCCCCGGCTGCTCGCCGAGTACGTGTGGGGTTTCGTCGCGGCGATCCGGCGGGCGCCGCTGTCCCCGGCCGACCGGCGCGCGTGCTACCGCCACCTGGCCGCGTGGGCGGCCAGCCGGGCCCGGCCGGGCGCCGGCGAGCGGGTCGAGGACCGCGCTCCGGTCGACCCGGGCCGGCTCACCGTCCGCGTCGACGCCCTGGTCGCCGGCCGTGAGGGGAGGCGGGCATGACGCCCGCGCACGGGCCTTTGGCGCGCGTCGGGGTGTTCGGCCTGCTCGGCTCCGGCAACCTCGGCAACGACGGGTCGCTGGAGGCCGTGCTCGGATACCTCCGGCGTGAGCACCCGGAGGCGTCCGTGGACGCGCTGTGCGGCGGACCCGAGGCCGTCACGGCCCGGTTCGGGATCCCCGCGACACGGCTGCACTGGTACCGCGGGGAGTACCGGACCGCGTCGCGTGCGGGCGCGGTCGCGGCCAAGGGGCTGGGCAAACTCGTCGACGCCGTCCGCACCGCCGCCTGGGTGCGCCGGCACGACGTGGTGATCGTCCCGGGCATGGGCGTCCTGGAGGCCACGCTGCCGCTGCGGCCGTGGGGCTTCCCGTACTCGCTGTTCCTGCTCTGCGCCAGTGGCCGGCTGTTCGGCACCCGGGTCGCGCTGGCCGGCGTCGGCGCCGCCCCGATCGGCGACCGGCCGACCCGGATCCTGGTGCGCTGGTCGGCGCGGCTGGCCGCGTACCGGTCGTACCGGGACGCCCAGTCCCGCGACGCGATGCGGGCGATGGGCGTGGACACCCGGCGCGACGAGGTCTACCCGGACCTCGCGTTCGCCCTGCCGACACCGCCGGAACGGGGTGTCCCCCGCTCGGAGGCTGTCGGAGAGCTCGGGGAAGCGCCGCCCACGGGCCCGCCGGGCCGGGTCTGCGTCGGTGTCATGGACTTCCACGGCGGCAACGACGACCGCGCCCGGGCCGGGGAGATCCACCGTCGCTACCTCGACGGGACGATCCGGTTCGTCCGCGCGCTGGCCGAGGACGGCAGGCCGGTCCGGCTGCTCACCGGCGACGAGTGCGACGCGTCGGTGGTCGCCGCGATCCTCGACGCGGTGGACTCGCCGCTGGTCACCGCTGCCGAGCCGGCCTCGCTGGCCGACCTGATGAAGGAGATGGCGGCCGCCGACACCGTGGTGGCGATCCGGTACCACAACCTGGTCTGCGCGCTGAAGACCGGCACTCCGGTGCTCGCGCTCTGCTACGCGGCGAAGAGCGACGCGCTGATGGCGCAGATGGGGTTGGACGCGTTCTGCCATCCGGCGCGCGAGGTCGACGCCGACCGGCTGCTCGAACAGTTCCGGGCGCTGGAGAAGCGATCGGCCGAGCTGCGGCAGACCCTCGCCGAGCGGAACGCCGCCGCCGCCCGGCGCCTCGAGGACCAGTTCACCGCCTTGACAGCGGCCCTGTTCCCGGCGGCCGACCACGCCCACGACCTGCGGGAGGCTCCATGAACGCGTCCGGAATGAAAGCGACCGGGGTCCCGGCGATCGCCGGCGCGTACCTGTTCGAGCCGACCCCTTACGCCGACGAGCGCGGCTTCTTCTGCCGCACCTTCGACGCCGACGTGGTCCGCTCGGTGGGCCTCGACCCGGGCGCCTTCGTCCAGGACAGCCTCTCCCGCTCGGCGGGGGGCGTGCTGCGCGGCCTGCACCTGCGCTCCGGCGCCGGCGAGGCCAAGCTGGTGCGGTGCTCGTTCGGGAGGATCTTCGACGTCGTCGTGGACCTGCGGACGGACTCGCCGACCTACCGCAACCGGGCGTTCTTCGAGCTGTCCGACGAGACGCAGGTGACCCTCTACGTCCCGGCGGGCTGCGCGCACGGCTTCCAGGCCCTGACCGATACGGCCGACGTCTCCTACCGGATCGACCGCCCGCACGATCCGGCCGAGGACGTGACGATCGCCTTCGACGACCCGGAGCTCGCCATTGACTGGCCGCTGCCGGTCACATCGATGTCGCAGCGGGACCGGGAGGCGCCGAGCCTCGCCGAGGTCCTGAAGCAGAGGGAGGGTTGAGGCCGGCGTGGACACCGAAGAGACCGCGAAGCTCCGGCTGCCCCGGTCGCGGGCGGCGAACGAGCGGCTGCACGCCATGATCCCCGGGGGCGCGCACACCTACGCCAAGGGCGACGACCAGTACCCCGAGGACCTGGCCCCGGTCATCAGCCACGGCCGCGGCGCCCATGTGTGGGACGTCGACGGCAACCGCTACGTCGAGTACGGCTCCGGACTGCGGTCGGTCAGCCTCGGCCACGCCCACCCGCGCGTGGTGGAGGCGGCGCGGCGGGAACTCGACCGCGGCAGCAACTTCGTCCGGCCGTCCGTCGTGGAGGTCGAAGCCGCGGAACGCTTCCTGGCCACGGTGCCGACCGCCGAGATGGTGAAGTTCGCGAAGAACGGCTCCGACGCCACCACCGCCGCGGTGCGCCTCGCCCGCGCCGCCACCGGGCGCCCGCGGGTGGCCCTCTGCGCCGACCATCCGTTCTTCTCCGTCGACGACTGGTTCATCGGCACCACGCCGATGTCCGCCGGTGTCCCGGCGGCGACCAGCGAGCTCACCGTGGCGTTCCCCTACGGGGACCTGGCCGCCACGGAGGAGCTGCTCACCCGGTACCCGGACGAGATCGCCTGTCTGATCCTCGAACCCGCCACCCACACCGAGCCCCCGCCCGGGTACCTCGCCGGCCTGCGCGAGCTGGCCGACCGGCACGGCTGCGTACTGGTCTTCGACGAGATGATCACCGGCTTCCGCTGGTCCGAGGCGGGCGCCCAGGGCCTGTACGGCGTCGTCCCCGACCTCTCGACGTTCGGCAAGGCGCTGGGCAACGGATTCGCCGTCTCCGCGCTGGCCGGGCGCCGCGATCTGATGGAGCGGGGCGGGCTGCGTCACTCCGGCGACCGGGTGTTCCTGCTGTCCACCACGCACGGCGCGGAAACGCACTCCCTGGCGGCCGCGACGGCCGTGCTCACCACCTACGTCGAAGAGGGCGTCACCGCGCGGCTGCACTCCCTCGGCGAGCGGTTGGCCGCCGGTGTCCGCGAGGCCGCGGCCGCCATGGGCGTCGGCGACCACGTCGTGGTCCGGGGCCGGGCCAGCAACCTGGTCTTCGCCACCCTCGACGAGAACCGGCAGCCGTCGCAGCGGTACCGCACCCTGTTCCTGCGCCGGCTCCTCCAGGGCGGGGTGCTGGCCCCGTCGTTCGTGGTGAGCAGCGCGCTCGACGACGCCGACATCGACCACACCGTCGACGTGGTGGCCCAGGCGTGCGCGGAGTACCGGAAGGCACTGGACGCCGGCGATCCCACCCCCTGGCTGGCCGGACGACCGGTGAAGCCCGTGTTCCGCCGCTCGGCCTGAGGTGAGGCCGTGTCAGCGACGCTCCCGCCGACCGGCGTCGGCCGTCCGGTAGGCCGGCCGGTCGGCCGTCCGGTCGACCAGCCACGCGGTCGCCGGTGTCACCGCCAGCGCCGTGCACCAGCCGCCGAGGGCGTCGGTCGGGTAGTGCGCGCCGAGGGCGACCTCCGCCCAGCCCATGACGGCGCCGGCGACCAGCGCCGCGGCGAGCACCAGTGATGTGCCGGCCGTCCTGCCGAGGCCGAGCCGGCCGGTGGCGAGCAGCGCCACCACCAGGGCGAGCGCGGTGAGGAAGGCGGTGTGCCCGCTCGGGTAGGACAGGTTTCCGCCGTGGATGGTGCGGCCCACCAGGGACTTGAGCAGCGTCGCCGTCCCGACGGCCGTGCCGGCGCCGGCCACGACGAGCACCGCCGCGCGAGGACGCCGGAGCAGCAGGCAGCCCGTCACGACGGCCACGACCAGCGTCACCGCTCCCACGGGCTCCCCCAGGAAGTCCGCGGCCAGAGCCACCTGCCGCCACGGCGGCCGCACGCCGTCCACCGACGCCAGGATCCGCGCGTCCACCGTGCCGGGCCCGCTGTCGCCGGCGTACCGGACCCCGAGCAGGACGACCACCAGCGCGGCGAGGGCCGCGATCAGCCCGAGCCACCCGCGCAGCGACGGGGGCAGCACCGCGGGCGCCGACCGGCAGGTCACCGCCGGCCGACGTGGCCTTCGGCTCCGGCCGGCGTCAACTCCCCCCACCGAGCCCCCTGTCGTGTCCGACGTGGCCCGCGCGCGAGCCGTCGTCCTGCACGGGCCCGAACTCGCCGGCCTGTCCGTCACCCTGGTCGAGGGTGTCGGAACCAGTCTCCACCCGCCACCCTAACCGGCGATGGGCCGCGGCAAACCGCCGTCGCGAAGTCCACGTGCCGGCCCCGCGCGAGTGGAGGGTTCCGGATCGTTCCCGCTCAGCCCCTGACTTCCCGCGCCACGCGCTCCAGTCGGCTCCGGTGGCCCTCCCACCACTCCTGGTCCCCTGGCGGCATGGCGTCCTCGCCTCGCGAGCACCCGACGGATCCGTCGATGAGCTCGCGCACGATGTCGGCGTGGCCGGCATGCCGCTGGGTGTCGGAGATCACGCGGACCATGATGTGGTGCAGCGTCGCCTCCCGACGTCCCTCCGGCCACCACGGGACGTGACCGACCGCGTCGAGCGTCAGCGTCGCGATCGTGCTGTCGGAGTGCTCCCACGCCTGGCGGTAGAGCCCGACGATCTGCTCCCGCGATTCGTCCGCGGTGGCCCACATGTCCGAGTTGGGTTCGGATTCCTCGGTGTACCACCAGGACGGCGGCTCCGTGCCGAAGAACGGCCGTCCGAACGTGTCGCCGAAGTACCCGAGCTCCACGCCCGCGGCGTGCTTGACCAGCCCCAGCAGGTTGGTGCCCGTGGGAGTCAGCGGACGGCGGACGTCGTACTCCGGGAGCCCGTCGAGCTTCCACACCAGGGCGTCACGCGCCTGCCGCAGGTATCGGAGAAGCTCCGCTTTCGGGTTCGGTTCGATCATGCCGGGCAGTTTCCCACTCGGCACTGACATCGATGCCGATGCTCAGGTTCCGGTAGTCGTGCTCGGACACCGGCCGACGTTCCCCGGTCCCATCCGGCCGGCAGGCCGGCGGTCGCGCGCGGCGCCGAGGTCCGGGTCTCCGTGTCCGGGACCGAGGTCCGGGTCTCCGTGACCGGGACCGCGGGCGGGGTCTCCGTGACCGGGACCGCGGGCGGGGGCCACGGTGCCGACGGCGGTCGTCGCGGTGGTTCTCCCGGCCTCCCCCGTCCCCGAGCCTGCGCGCCGGATCGGGGACGGAGGGACGACGCACACCTCGACGACGGCGGAGCCCTTCGGGACGGCCCCCGGCATGCCCTCCGGTCGCACTGCCGCACCGGAAGGACACCGAGGTCCCCGACCGAGGTCGGGCCGGGCCCTGGCGCGCCCGTCCCCGCGTCCTGCGGCGCGGGCGGGAGGACGGGCGTACGGCCGCGGGGCTCAGCTCGCCCGGAGGAACGGGTAGTCGGTGTAGCCCTCGGCGCCCGGCGCGTAGAACAGTTCCGGCCGCGGCGTGTTCTCCGGGTGCTCGCCCTGCCATCGCTCGACCAGGTCGGGGTTGGCGATGACCGCGCGGCCCACGGCCACGGCGTCGGCGTGGGCGGCCTCGATCAGCTCCACCGCCTCCTCGCGCGTGGTCGGCGAGGAGAAGCCGCTGTTGACGATCAGGTTGCCGCCGAAGCGGCGGCGCAGCTCCTGGACCAGTTCGCCGGCAGGCTCCCGGTGCAGGACGGAGAGGTACGCGAGGCCCAGCGGGCGCAGCCGGTCCATCAGGTGGCCGTAGGTGGCCAGTACGTCGTCGCGGTCGGTCTCCAGGGCGTCCTGGATGTTGTGCTCCGGCGAGATCCGCAGCCCGACCCGTCCGGGGCCGACGGCCTCGGCCACCGCCGTGACCACCTCGACGACGAAGCGGGCCCGGTTCTCCGGAGAGCCGCCGTACTCGTCGGTGCGCCGGTTGGACGCCGGGGAGAGGAACTCGTGCAGCAGGTAGCCGTTGGCGCCGTGGATCTCCACGCCGTCCAGGCCCGCCTCCTCGACCGCCCGGCGGGAGGCGGTGACGAAGTCGTCGAGGGCCGCCCGCGCCTCCTGGACGGTCAGCGCGTGCGGCACCGGGTAGGGCTGCTTGCCCTTCTCCGTGTGGCCTTCGCCGTCGATCGCGACCGCGCTGGGGGCGACGACCCGACGGCCGCCGTTGACGTCGGGGTGGGTGACCCGGCCACCGTGCATGACCTGCATCACGACGCGGCCGCCGCGGGCGTGCACCGCCTCGGCCACCCGCCGCCAGCCGGCCACCTGCTCGTCGGTGACGATGCCGGGCTGGCCGACGAAGGCCTGCGACTCGTGGTTCGGGTAGGTGCCCTCGGTGACGATCAGCCCGATGCTCGCCCGCTGCCGGTAGTGTTCCACCACCAGGTCCCCGGGAACGCCGGAGGAACCGGACCGCATCCGGGTCAGCGGGGCCATGACGACCCGGTTGTCGAGTTCGAGGTCTCCCAGCGAGACGGGCGTGAAGATATTCATGTGCGTGTGCAACAGAATCTGAATGATCAAGATTCCTGGATGGCGCCGACTGCGACGGACGTCACTTCCCGATCATGATTCTCTCCTTTGCGTACGGACAGCGGACAACGACGACGACGCCCTCCGCGGTGGCCGCTGCCGCGGGACGGCCCCGTCCGCTCCCCTCCCCCGCGGCGTTCGAGGCCGGCGAGGCGGCTCTCGGGCGTCCTGTCGATCGGAGAGCTCGAAGGGTTCTTGTGACTGAGCGCCTCGGGCGGCCCTTGAGTGCCTCGGCTCGCCGCTCCGTACCCGGCCGCCGGTCTCAGGACGTGCCTGCCGGGCCGTGCGGCATGATGGCGGCCATGCGTAGAGGGGTGGGCGGGGGGTTCCGCCGCTTGTGGCCATGGCGTGGACGCGACGAGTCGGCGCTCTTTGAGATCGAGGCCGAGATCACCGCCTTCGGTGAGGCCCTGGACGTCCATTCCTTCAGCCCCGGCCAGCCCGGCGCCACCGATGAGATGCGGGCCGAGCTGACGCGTGCTCTCGACGCGTACGACCAGGCGAAGCGGGACGTCGCCGGCGACCGGTCGCGGGCGGACAGACTCGATGTCCTGCGCACGCTGGACGAGGGCAGGCACGCGCTGGCTCGTCTGGATGCCCTGATCGCCGGCCGGCCTCTGCCGGACCACATGCCGCTGTGCTTCTTCGACGCCCGGCACGGTCGGGCCACCCGGCGGGTCAGCTGGGCGCCTCCCGAGGGCGCCGCCCGCGACATCGCCGTATGCGCGGCGGACGCGGTCCGCCTGATCGACAACCCGAGTCCGAGCACTCCGAGACAGCCGGGCCCGGGCGGCGAAGTCCGCACACGGCCACGCGGGGCCACGCCTCGCCCGACGACGCCCGCGCGTGTCCCCCAGCCGCGGGTCAGCGGGAAGGGAAGCAGCGGCGAGCAGACCCACCGGCTGAAGATGCCGCCGTACCGCCCGGCCGTGATGGTCTTCTCGACCGACGGGCAGGCGCGGGTCCACCTACGCTTCGAGGGCGGCAGGAAGGGGCGTTCCTCACGCCTGTACCGGCTGTCCGGCGACGGCATCCCCCTCACCGCCCGGATTCCGCTGCCGGAAGGGAACAGGGCGATCGCCTTCCGCGTGTTCGCCGGCGAACAGGAGGCGTGGACGGCGACCGCGGCCCCGCTGCGAGAGGTCCCCCGCTTCCACGACGAGATCAACGGGACCGGATCGGATGTCGTGCACTACCGAGGGGAACCAGGCTCGGGGGTCCTGCACTACGCGGGGCCGAGCCTGATCCAGTTGGAGGCGCTGGACGACCGCCTGGCCTACTGGGTGACGGTGGCCGAGGGACGCGCCGGGGCGCATACGTTCCAGTGGCCGGGCCGCGGCTACTACCAGGTGCGCTCGGCGGGAGCGTGGAGCCTGTCCGCCACGTGAGGCGACAACTGCTCCGCGTCCCGCACCGGTTCACTCACGTCAGGGTCAGCGACGCGGTACCCCTGCCGTTCCGGGCCGATATCGCGTCACGACATTTTCCCGCCACGTCCGAAACCGGCCGCACCACGACACTCTCCGTGGGTCGCCCGGCTCTCCCCCGCCAGAGCGCGGAATACACCGCTCAGAGCAGCGGGTCGAAACCGGAGCGGACTGCGCATCACCTATCACCAGTAAGGAGCCGACGGCAAAGTGCGGCGCGTCCCGACTCCATACTTCCTCCGCTTTCCGGCCGTGACCCATGAATGATCTCTCGCTCCGCGTACGAAACCCTGTCGAGGTGGCGGCGCAATGTGACGGGCGAACTGGTTTTCGTAGCACAGATGTTGCCTTGATAGGTGCTGTCGGGTGATCTCGGGCCCTTCCTAGGGTGAACGGGCACCGAGGAAAAGGAGCACAAGGAGGGCTCAACAGTGAGAAAGAACATCGCGAAACTGGGGATCGCCGTGGGCGCCCTCGTCATCGCCACCGCCACACCTGCTCTCGCCACCATCACCTACCCGTCCGAGGGCGGGACGTGGGACCACGGAGCGGGGACTTCCTACGTCTGGTCCGACTACCTCCACAACAGCAAGTGCCACGGGTCGACTTCGGTGGGCGCCTACACCGACCGCAGCGCCAACACCGCGGCCGGCACCTGGTCGATCACCAGTGCCACGGCATCGCTCAGCGGCAACAAGGCGTACTACCGCATCTGCTGACCCGAGCGCCGGTCACCGACCCGGCGACCTCGCAGATATCAGCTTGTGGGGAGCGCCACTACAGCCGCTCCCCACGAGCACCGGAAACTCCCTCCCCGCTCAGCACTGCCCCGCCTCACCGAACTCCGGGCGCTTCGACGAGAGAAGAGTCAGGCGATGTTGCACAGAGGCATCAAGTTCGTCCATGCCGCGGCCCTCGCCTTCGCCGCGCTGCTGGCATTCCTCGTCGTCTCGAACCTCGACGAGAAAATGATCCTGGGCAACCGGGCGGTGCTGGTCGTCGACGAGTCGGACAGGTCGGCAAGCGGTGAACAGGTCGTGCGGGCGCTCACGGAATTCGCCGCCGAACGAGGGGCCGTGATCGGGCGTGAGCTTCCGGACCTGGAAGACTCGGAAGGGCGCCGCCATCTGTACCTCGCGGTGGGCGACTCACGATCCGCCGCGGCTTCCTGGCTGAGGGACGGTTATCCGGACTTCGGCCGACGGGTCGTCACCGAGGTTCATCCACTGGCTGAACTCGGCAACCGCGACCCGCGGGGGATCTATTATCTCTTCGGCTCCCGACCGGCGGAGCGGGATGCCATCGCCGAGTTCGCCTCCCTCGGGCTGAGGACCACCGTCAGCCACCCCCTGTCCTTCTCCGAGTTGCGGACTCGGTACGCGGACGACTCGCTGCTCGACGCCTTCTTGATCACGGCCCTGGCATTGGTGACGCTCACCGGCGCGAGTGTGCTCCTGAACGCCAGGGCCTACGCGGTGCTCAGGCTCCAAGGCGCGTCCTTCGCCGGGGCGTTCCTGCGGGACCTTCGACACCTGTCCCGCTTCTGGATGATCGCGACAGGGGCGCTCGCCGCGGTCGCAGCGGCATCGCTCGGTATCTTCAACGGCTGGGCACGTCTGGGGCTGTACGCGGCCGTCGCCGCCGCCGTGGCCATCGCACTGGAGCTGATCGTCCTGACGACGCACGCCGCCGTGCTCACGCTCGCCTTCCGAACCGCCCTGCCGGCGGCGCTCAAAGGAGAGGTTCCCGCCCGGGCGGCTTCCTGGAGCGCCTACGCCGTGCGGCTTCCGGCGCTGTTGCTCACGGTCGGGCTCCTCGCTTCGGTCGTCGCGGAGGGTCAGGACCTCCTCGAACGGCAGCGGACCTGGCGAACATACGCACAGGTGGGTGACGCAACCGGAATACGAATCACCGGCAGCGTGGGGATGGACGAGATTCCGGAGATGGAACGGACGGTGGGGCGCCGGCTGCACCAGGCGGACAAGGAAGGAAAGATCATCATGGCCGGGCGGCTCTGGTTGCGTGACCTCTTCCGTACGGAGCTCCCAGGAGAGCTGCTCGTCGTGAACGAGACCTTCCTCGCCAAGCAGCCCGTCCTCGGACCGAACGGGCAGCGTTACCTACCCGGAAGCGGGCAAGGGAGAGGCGCCTCCGACAGGCCGGCACGCCTCCTCGTCCCCGAACATCTCGCGGCTCGACTGCCGCTCTTACGGAAGGCGGCACCCGGCATCCTGCGCCCGGAAGACCCCCGACGCATCGCACAGGGCGATATCGAGACCCACCCCATGATGGACGGCCAGCGGATCTTCGCCTACACACCCGGAGAGGAAACCAGTCGCAGCCGCACCGCTGAGGACCGCTCGTTCGTGCGCGATCCGGTCCTCCTCGTCGTACCCAACGGCTCCGACTACCTCACCGAGATCAACTACTACGCCTTCGCCACCCGGAACCAGGTGGTCTTCCCCGATCCGCAAGACGTCCATGACATCCTGCGGAAGGACGACAGGATGCGGACCTATGTCGCCGCACTCCTACCGGTCAGGCAGAAGGCCGCGGTCGCCATGCGGGACGCCGCTCGTTCATTCCGTCTCCAGGTCTGGGAACTCGCCGCCGGCCTGGCCGTGCTGCTGATCACCGCCACTGGCGTGTGCGTCATCCACACGCGCAAGAACGCGCAGGCCGTCTTCGTCCGGCACATCAGCGGCTGGTCCTTCACCGCGACCCATCGAATGCTCCTGGTGGCCGAGGCCGCCGTCGCCGCGCTCATCCTCGCCTGGCTCCCGGCGCGGGCCTGGTGGCGGAACCAGGACCGATCCCGGTACACGGCCCGGGACATCCCCGCCCCCTGGCCTCCGGCGGAAGTCACGGGCCTGGACATGGCGGCCGCGACGGGCATCGCTGCCGTCACACTCGGCGTCGTCCTCCTGATGCTCACCGTTTTCCACCGCCGCATCGTCAGAGCGGGCAGCAGTGAGGCCTGAGGCCGGCAGACACATCCGTCACCCTCCCCGCGTCCGGCTAGGAGCGCCACAGTGATCGACATCGAGGATCTGTCCAAGTCCTTCGGTCCGCGTGCCCTCTGGTCGGGGATCGATCTCACCATTCACAGTGGTCGGATGCTCGCCCTGACCGGTCCCAGCGGATCGGGCAAATCGACGCTGCTCAACTGCCTCGGACTGCTGGACACCCCCACCTCCGGGGCCATCCGCCACCTGGGCAGAGACATCACCCGTCTCGGCCCCCGGCAGGCCCGGCTGTTCCGTCGCGACATCCTCGGTTACCTCTTCCAGAACTACGCCTTGATCGACAACGCCACCGTCCTCGCCAATCTGGAAGTCGCCGCGAAGGCACGGCACGGGGAACGCCGCGCGCTCGAGGCCGCCGTCGCCGAGGCGCTGGATCGCGTCGGTCTCACAGGCTTCGAAGGGGAGAGGGTCTCCCGTCTCAGCGGGGGCGAACAGCAGCGTGTCGCCCTCGCCCGGCTCATGGTCAAACAGGCGTCGCTGATACTCGCCGACGAACCGACCGGAGCCCTCGACCACGACAACACAGCCACCGTCGTGAAGATCCTGCGCGAGTTGAGCAGCTCGGGCTGCGCGGTCGTCATCGCCACTCATGACGACTATGTGCGCGATCAGTGCGACACCGAGTTCCAGGTAGGGGCTCAGTGAGAACACGCGGTCGAGGCGAGGGGTCTGGTGATGTCGTGATCAGACGTGCCCGGCCGCGGAGAGGGTCGCGGACAGCCCGCAGTTCGTCCCCGTGCTGAACGAAGCTGCCGGTGGCCGACTCCGCACGGGGGCCTCCTACCAGCAGCCGAACGATCACCACATCGCACAGACCCTAGCGGGGACCCGCCGGGCCGTCAGGAGTGCCCGCCGCCGCCAGGGCGCAGAGCTGCGAGCGGTTGAGCAGCCCGGTCTTGGCGATCAGGCCGGCGACGTGCTTCTCGACGGTGCGCGGCGATACGTAGAGCCGGGCGGCGATGTCCTTGTTGCTGGGGCGGTCGGCCAGCAGCCGGAAGATCTCGTACTCACGGACCGTCATGCCCCTCAGGCGCAGCTCCGGCGGGATCAGGTCGCTGCCGGTGCGGTGCCGGCGCACCGGCGTGCCGATCGCGCGGAGGGTCCGGCAGGCGCCGACCACCGCGGTGGCGGAGGTCTCGTGGAAGTGGTGCTCGGCTTCCCGCAGCCACCTCTCCGGATCGCCCCAGCCCAGCGCCTGGGCCTCCTCCGCGACCAGCCGCTGTCCGAGGTGGCGGGCGGTGGGGTAGGGCGCGCCGGTCTCCTGGGCGAGGAGTGCGGCGCGTCCGGCCGCCTCGGGCGGACGGGGCACCCGGGTGCCGGACTTCCTGCCGGACCCCGCCGGAGCAGCGTCCGGCTGACCGGCGACGACCCACCAACGGCTGCCCCGCTCCGACGCGTTGGCGGGCGGCGTCCACACACCGGTGGTCCCGCGGACCGCCCAGGACGTGCCTCCTGCGGGGCCGGTCCGGTGACCGCAGCCACCCCATGGTGCTCCGTCCGGTGCCGTGACCGGCGCTGTTCACCGGGTCGGTCAACCACTGGATCGAGCCCCTGCCGGCCTGTAGGTTCCCGGTGTGAGTGATGACGGCGGGACTCGGATCCGGTGCGCGCAGGAGGCGGACGCAGCCGTGATCGCGCGCATCCACCTGACCTCCCGGTCGGCGACCATGCCCTATCTGCCCCCGCAGCAGCACAGTCACGAGCAGGTGACCCGATGGATCCGGGACGTCCTGCTCAAGCGGTGCCGCACCTGGGTCGCGGTGCGTGATGCCGGGATCGTCGGCTACGCGGCCCTTGACGACGACATGCTCGACCACCTCTATCTGCGCCCGGACGTCCGCCGCCGGGGAATCGGCACGCTCCTGCTCGACGAGGTCAGGCGGCACAGCCCTGACGGGGTGTCCCTGCACGTCTTCCAGCAGAACACCGATGCCCGCGCGTTCTACGAGCGCCACGGTTTCTCCGTCGTCGACACCAGCGACGGTGAGCGCAACATGGAGAACCTGCCCGACATGACGCTCCGCTGGACACCGAGCGGCACACGGTGAGCCGGGCCGCCCGGACGGGAGCCGACGAAGGGCGGCCAGGAGCAGGCGCCCGAGGGCGAGCTGCGGGCCGTGCGGGCCGGGTCGTCGCTGCCCTTCGCGCTCAACGGGCGGGCCGGGCAGGGCTTTTACATCGCGGGGCCTCCCGGGAGAAGCTGGTTCGCGGATCATTCACCCGTTCAAGTGAATCATCCGACTGTACGGCTGCGAGGCGTTCCGCGCTGGATAGCGTGCGTGTTCGACCGGCCGGGCAAGGCCGGTTCCGAGCGGGTCAGGGGGTGTGAGGATGACGGACAGTCCTTCGAACCAGGGCGGCGGGCTGTCACGGCGCAGGCTGCTCGCGTCGTCGGCAGCCGCGGGCGGCGCGGTCTGGTTGCTGCGCGGGCTGGTCCGGCCGGGCAGCGCCTACGCGGCCTCGGCACCGCCGCCGGGCTTCCCGGCCGGGATCGACGTCTATCAGCGCGCCTACCAGAACTGGGCCGGTGAGATCCGTACCGATCAGCTGTGGACGTGCGCGCCGGGCAGCCCTCGCGAGGTCGTCGACGTCGTCAACTGGGCCCACGGCGCGGGCTGGACGGTACGCGCGCAAGGGCAGCGGCACGGCTGGGCCCCGCTCACGGTGGCCGACGGCACGCCCGCCGCGACCCGGGTCGTCCTGCTGGACACCACCGCACACCTCACCGCGATGTCGCTGGAGCAGCAGGCCGCCGACGGGTCGGCCGTGGTCCGGGTGCAGGCCGGCGCCTCGCTGGAGACACTGCTCGCGTTCGCCGGCGCGAGCGGCTACGGGGTCGCCTCCGCGCCCGCACCCGGCGATCTCTCGGTCGGTGGCGCGCTCGCCATCGGCGCGCACGGCACGGCCATCCCCGCCGTCGGCGAGGACCCGTCATCCGGCCACGGCCACGGCTCGCTGAGCAACCTGGTCACCGAACTGACCGCGGTCGTCTGGGACCACGACGCCGGCCGCTACGTCCTGCGGACCGTCGGCCGGGCCGAGCCCGACTGTGACGCGCTCCTCACCCACCTCGGCCGCTCGTTCGTCACCGAGGCCGTCCTGCGGGTGGGCACCGACGACAATCTGCGCTGCCAGTCCTTCCTGGACATCCCCGCCACCGAACTGTTCGCCGCCCCCGGTGCTCCGGCCGGCACGCGGACCCTGGCCGGCTTCGTGGACCGCACCGGCCGGGTGGAGGCGATCTGGTTCGCCTTCACCGACCGCCCCTGGCTCAAGGTCTGGAGCGTCGCCCCCAAACGGCCGCTCGCCGCCCGAGCGGTCGACGAGCCGTACAACTACCCGTTCTCCGACTCCCTCCCCGAACCGGTGGCCCGGCTGGCCGGGGACCTGGTCTCCGGGGCGTGGGCGAGTGCGCCGCTCTTCGGACAGGTCCAGTACCTGCTGGCCAAGGTCGCGTTGACCGGCGACATCACCGACGTCCTGCTCTCGGGGACCCTCGTGCGGGACGTGCTGACCGGCGACGTGCTCACCCACCTGCTGGCAGGCGGCCTGCGCTCGGACCTGTGGGGCGCCTCGCGCAACCTGCTGCAGTACGTGCGGCCCACCACGCTGCGCGAGACCGCCAACGGCTACGCCGTCCTCACCCGCCGCGCCGATCTGCAGTGGGTGGTCAGCCGGTTCGCCGACTTCTACCGCACGCTGCTCGCGCAGTACGCGGCGCGCGGCGAGTACCCGGTCAACGGCCAGGTGGAGATCCGGGTGACCGGTCTGGAGGATCCGTCCGTGTGCGGCGTCCCCGGCGCGCGGCCCCCGCTGCTGTCCGCCCTGCGGCCGCGTCCCGACCGGCCGGACGTCGACACCGCCGTGTGGATCGACGTCCTGTCCCTGCCGACGACACCCGCCCTGCACCGCTTCTACCGCGACATCGAGCAGTTCCTCCTGACCCTGGACGGGGACCGGGCGACGGTTCGCGTGGAGTGGTCCAAGGGCTGGGCCTACAGCGACACCGCCGCCTGGTCCGACCCGGACGTCCTCACCCGCGCCATCCCCGCCAGCCAGCGCGCCGGAGGCGGCCCGGGCTGGGACGAGGCGGTCGCGACGCTCGACCGGCTCGACCCGCACCGCGTACTGTCCAGCCCGTTCCTCGACGCGCTGCTGCGCTGAGCGGGCGGGCGGCGGGACTCCCGGCGCGGCCCCCCGGCGTCGGCGCGGTGACGGCCACCCGCGCCGGCGCCCCCGCGACAGGCAGCCGTCCGGGTTCCGACCAGGACTCGTCCGGCCGATCACACGCGGTCTTCGTTCCGACGGCGGGTGACGGCGGCTCGATCTCCATGCGGGTCACGAGGGCGAGGTGGCCGAGCGGCCTCCGGGGCCTCCGGGGCCTCCGGGGCCTCCGGGGCCTCCGGGCAGCGTTCCGGCTGAGGCAATTCGCAGGCGGCCACGGTCACGGCTGCATAGGCTCCCCGCATGCAGAGCCCGGAACTTCAGCGGATCAACGCCTTCCTGTCAGCCTTCGCCCGCCGACAGGCCGGGCGCCTCGTCGACCTACCGGGCGGGTTCGCCGTATATGACGACGCCTTCTCCCATTCCCGCGCGAACAACCAGGTCGTCATCGACACGGCGGTGCATCCCGAGGCGTTGCCCACCGTCGTGGAGGAAGCGCTGGGCCATCTCCCACACCGAATGGTCTCGGTCCTGGACGACGAAGTCGGAAGGGCGTGCGCAAAGCCGCTGATCCGGGCCGGATACACCCACTCCACCCATCTGGTCATGCTGCACACGGGCCCGGTTCCGGCCGGAGGGCCCGCTGAGGAGGTGGACCTCGACGCGATACGCGCCCCCCTCACCCGGCGATGGCGGGATCTCCTTCCGGACGTCGACGACGAGGTCGTACGCCACCTTGTCGACCGGCGCGAGGCTCGCAGGCGCGGGGCCGACATCGTCCGCTTCATCGGTGCCCGCACGAAGGAGGGGGAGGTCGCCTCATGGGCCGACCTCTATGTGGACGCCGGATCGGGCACAGCACAGATCGAGGACCTGGTCACCTCGGAGGACCACCTCAGGCGCGGTCATGCCGATGCCGTCCTGGCCACCGCGCTGCGCTCGGCTGCCGATGAGAACTGCGGTATCCGCTTCCTGACCGCCGATGCGACGGACTGGCCGCGCCACTGGTACGAGCGTCGCGGCTTCTCCGTCATCGGGCGCTCGCACTGCTTCGAACGCGGGTGATCACGAGAGGACCCGCCGTTCACGCACCGCCGTCTCCGGCGACGATCGTGGGGACAGGCCGACGGACCTGTCGAGTGACTCCTGACGGGCGCCGTGAGGAGGAGCCCGGGGGGCCACCGAACGAGACGGGCGGAGGGCGGAGCGCGGCCGGGGCGGCCGGGGCGGCCGGGTCGGCCGGGTCGGCCGGGTCGGCGGAGCCGGAGGCGCGTCCCCGACGGCGCGGACAGGGCTCGGACGCCGGACGCGCCGTACCCGGTCGTACCCGGTCGTACCCGGACGTGTCGTACCGCCCGTGCACCGATCCGCATACCGCCTCAGAATGGACGAAACGTCCGGCGAACCAGCGGAGGCTCGGTGATGCGTGACAGCGCCGAGGACGATGAGGGTCCCCTCGAGGAGCACGACGTGCGCGACGGTGAACCCGACGACGCCGAGGGCGCCGTCGAGTACACCGGGTCCGGGGGATACGACGACGAGGAGCCCGAGTACTACGAGGAACATCGGGACGACTACCCCGAGCAGCCCGGCCTCCCCGACGAGGACCGCGCGGCCGCCGCCTACGCCGACGAGGAAGCGGCAGCCCCTGGCGACGAGACCTACGAGGCGGCGGCCGTCCCGGAGGACGAGGCCGTGGTCAGCAGGAGGGCCGGCGACGCCGAGCCCGACGTGTACCTCGATGTCCCGTTGCTCAAGGTCGACGAGATCGACCTGGACGTCGAGAACCTGCGGGCGCATGTATCGCTCCAGGCCGAGGTGCTGGACCTGCTGAAGCTGAACGTCGGCGCCGACGTCGCACTGGGCCGGGTGCACCTGGGCATCTCGGGAGTGGAGGCACAGGCCCAGCTCAAGGTACGTCTCGACAACGTGGCGCTGATCATCAACCGGGTCCTCACCACGCTCGACCGCAACCCGCAGATCCTGGAGGACCTGACCCGGGGAGTCGGTGCGGCCGTGCAGGACATCGGCGGCGGGGCGCGGCAGGCCGTCGGTGAGCTGGGCGCGGGCACGGGGAGAGCCGTCGGCGACATCGGCCGGGGAGCCGGCTCCGCCGTGCGGGACGTGGGCCGCGGAGCGGGCGAGGGGGTGCGGGACGTGGGCCGCGGGGTCGGCCGTGGGGTCGAGGACGTGGGCCGCGGCGCCGGCCAGGCGGTGGAGGGCGTGGGCCGCGGTGCCGGTCGGGCGGTGAGGGACGTCGGGCGGGGCGCCGGGGGTGCCGTGGGTGACGTGGGCCGCGGCGCGGGGCGCACCGTGGAGGATGCCGCGGGCGGGGTGAGCGGGGTCGTCGCCGATACCGGCGAGGCGGCCGGTGACGTCGCGGCGAGCACGGCCGGGCAGGTAGCGCGTGGCGGCGGCGACGTGGTGGGGACTACGGCGGGACGAGGCGCCGGAGCCGTTGAGGACGTACCGAAGGTCACGGACGTACCCGACGTCGCGGATGTCACGGACGTCGCGGAGGTGCCGGATACGGCGAGGGGCACCGCACGCCGGACCGCGCGCCCCGGACGGAGCGGGGCGCGGGGGCCCGACGACGAGCACCGGGACCCGGCCGTCCGGAGTCACGGCGGCACCCGCGGACGCCGAGTGCGCGGCGAGGACGGCAAGCTGCCGCCCCGGCCCGGTCGCCGCCGCGCGGCCGAGGAGTCGGACGAGCCGCCATGAACGGCCCGCCGGCCGGCGCCGGACGCCACGGGGCCGGCGTCGAAACCGAGACCGACCCCGGCCCCCGGCCCAACACACCCGACCCCGGCCCCAGACCCGACCTCGCACCCGCACCCGCACCCGCACCCGCACCCGCACCCGCACCCGGACATCGAGTTCCAGGCGACGGTGCGTTCCGACCGCCTCCGCTTCGTGGAGGACCCGTTGACAGCCGTCGGCTTCCCCGGCACCGGGAAGCGGACCTCGACGTCCCGCAGCGAGCGCGGGAACCTTCCCGACAAGGTCGTCGCCGGCGAGGAGTACCGCGACGCGTCGGTCACCTACCGCCTCGCGACCCGGCTCACCGGGCCACCGGAGAACGGCCGGGACCGCCAGGGCGGAGGCGAGGGCGAGGGCGGGGGCGAGGGCGGGGACGACACGAACGCGCGAACGAGTCCGTCGGGTCCCGATCAATCCTGATCGGGACCCGACGGACCTGGGGCATGAAGTGGGGCGTTCCGTACGACGGATCAGGCGCGCCGGCCGATGGCCCCCGTCCGCAGTCGTTACCTCACCGCGGACGGCCTGGCCCGCGGCCTCGGCCCCTCCCAGGACACTGACGACGGCGACCGGCGGCTCCCGGGCGGTGGCGGCGGGGAGCCGCGGCGCGGCGACTTCGCGTGAATCAGTCGTTCCCGGCCGCGCGAATGCGCCGGCCCGGCTGGGGCCGGGCCGGCGCGGTGTGCGTCACGGGCGCGGTATCGGGCGCACCCCCACGGACGCGACGGGGCGCCCGTCCCGCTTCCGCCGTTACCTCACGATCGTGATGCGGTCGGCCGCCGGAGGCGCGATCGGGCTCGTCGCCGAGGAGGTGGCCGTCAGGTAGTCGTTGAACGCCTTCAGGTCGTCCGCGCCGACCAGGGGGTTCTTGCCCTTGCCGAGCTCGGTGAAGCCGTCGCCGCCGCCCGCGAGGAAGGAGTTCATCGCGACCCGGTACGTGGCGGCCGGGTCGATCGCCGCCCCGTTCAGCCGAACGGAGTCGGTGACGACGCGGGCCGCGCCCGACTTGGTGAGGTCCAGGGTGTACGTCAGGCCGCCGGATATCTGGAGGATCTTCGGCGAGGCTTCGTTCGGACCGCTGACCTGCTGTTGGAGCGCCGTGATCAGCTGCGCCCCGGTGAGGTCCACCAGGTTCACCGTGTTGCTGAACGGCTGGATCGTGAACGCCTCGCCGTACGTCACGACGCCGTCGCCCTCGCCGCCGCTCGCCTTGTAGACCAGGTCGGAGCGAATGCCGCCGGGGTTCATCAGCGCCAGGACGGCCTTGGGGTCGAGGCTCTTGGCGTGCGCGAGCTGGGCGTCCGCGATCAGGTCGCCGAGCGGGGATTCGGGAGTGGTCGCCCCGCGTCCGTTGATGTCACCGGAGATGTACCCGACGGGCTTGTTGGCCACCGGCGCGGCCAGCGCGTTCCAGCGCGAGATCAGCGCCGTCATGTCGGCGGCCTTCGGCTGGGTACGGCTCACCACGTGGTTCGCGGACTTCACGCTGGTGCGGACGATGTCCTGCGTACGGCGGTCGTAGGTCAGCGTGGTGTCGGTGTACAGCT
This sequence comes from Streptomyces sp. NPDC015220, assembly GCF_043079345.1. Taxonomy (NCBI): domain Bacteria; kingdom Bacillati; phylum Actinomycetota; class Actinomycetes; order Kitasatosporales; family Streptomycetaceae; genus Streptomyces; species Streptomyces sp. NPDC015220. The sequence goes on from NZ_JBIBUK010000004.1 coordinate 212,129, forward strand.
TCCCGTACGAGGACGCGGAGGTGACCATGCGCGGCCGGCCCGACGGGTCCGGGATCGTGCAGACGTACGCCTGGTGCGTGTGGCCCGTGACCAGCGCGTCGACCTTGGGCGTGATGTTCTTGGCGATGTCGACGATCGGCCCGGAGATGCCGGCGCCGGCGCCCGGGGAGTCGCAGTCGTAGTTGTACGAGGCGGAGGCGGGCTCGCCGCCCTCGTGGATGAGCGCGACGATCGACTTCACGCCCTGCTTGTCGAGGATGTCGGCGTACTTGTTGACGGTCTCGACCTCGTCGTGGAACTTCAGTCCCTTGACGCCCTCGGCGGTGACGATGTCGGGCGTGCCCTCCAGCGTCACGCCGATGAAGCCGATCTTCACGCCGTTGTGCTTCCACACCCAGTAGGGCTTGAGGATCGGCTTCCCGGTCTTCTCGTCCGTCACGTTGGCGGCGAGATACGGGTAGTCGGCGCCCTTGAAGGTCCGGCCGGGCTCGTAGCAGCCGTCCTTGGGGTGGCAGCCGCCGTTCTGGATGCGGGCGAGTTCGGTCGCGCCCTCGTCGAACTCGTGGTTGCCGACGCTCGTCACGTCCAGGTCGAGCTTGTTCATCGCCTCGACGGTCGGCTCGTCGTGGAACAGGCCCGAGAGCAGCGGGCTCGCACCGATCAGGTCGCCGGCCGCGGCCGTGACGCTGTACGGGTGGCCCTTGCGCGCCGTGCGCAGCGAGGTCGCGAGGTACTCGACGCCGCCCGCGTCGATCTTCTTCGTCGTACCGTCCGGCTGGGTCTCGGTGACCTGCCCGGAGGAACCGGCCGGCGGCTCGAGGTTCCCGTGGAAGTCGTTGAACGACAGCAGTTGGACGTCGACCGTGGGCCCGTTGTGCCCCTGCTGGGCCACCGGGGCTCCGCTCGCCGGCGCAGCGGCGGCGGTCAGTGCACCGGCCGTGGCCAAAGCAGCGACGGCCCCAAGGACACGGTAGGCGCGCCGTCTTGGCGTGGTCGGGTGGGTCATGGGTCTCCCTGTATGAGTACGAGGCGGTTGAGGGGCTGTGCGGAGCCTATGGTCAACGCGCGTAGCACGAACAGGGGGTAGCGGGTTACGAGCAGGTTGCACTCGTGTCCGAAGTGAAGAGACCCGCCCCGCACGGCATGGAGCAGGGCGGTGCGGTGCGGGGCAGGCCGGGGCGGGGATTTCGCCTGCGCGATCCGCCCGAGGGGACCCGGCGGGACCCGGGGGGAGCGCTGCGGCGAGGCCGGTCCTCGGCGCGGCCAGGAGCACGCGATGACACGCGTACCGGTCGCCGGCCGGTCCCGCGGTCGGTGATCGACCGACCGCGGGAGGAGGGTGGTTGGCCGTACGGGCCGTCGGCACGAGGGGTGTCCCGTCCGCCGGCGGCCCGTACGTCGAGCGGGCCCGCGTTACGGGCCGTCAGGCACTGGGGGACGGGGAGGGACCGGGACCGGGAGGCGTGCCACCGCCCGGCAGACCGCCGCCTTCGTTGGTGGCGGCGGGGTCCACGGCCATGGTGATGCTGCCGACGACGCCGCGCTCGATGTGCCGGTGGTCGTAGAGCAGGTGGAGCAGGCCGCCCTTCGTGCCGGTCTTCGGGTAGATGCCGTCCTGTTCGAGGGTGACCCGCGTCGCGGTGTTCGCCGAGTAGGGCGCGATGCTTTCGGTGGCCTTCACCGCGTCCTCGGCGAAGTAGAACTGCCCGGTGTGGCAGGTGCGCCCGCCGGTGTAGCCGGCGGAGGTCCGGGTGCCGCCCGTGTGCACCTTGGTGTGGACGTGGACGGCGCGCCCGGTGTACCAGCCGGGCAGGACGGTCCGGAAGGTGACGAAGCCCTGGTGGTCGGTCATCTGTATGCCACGCAGCCAGGTGAGGTCGTCCGTCGGGGTGGCGTGGCCACCGCCGCCGCCCGGGGGCGGGCCCGTCGGCGGGTCGGTGGGCGGGGTGCCCGGGGGCGGGCCGGGAGGCGTACCGCCGCCGCCGTTGCCGGTCCCGGTGTAGCCGGAGTAGACGCCGGACGCGTCGCAGTGCCAGATCTCGATGGCGGAGTCGCGGATGGGCTCGCAGGTCGCGGCGTCCACCGCGCGCAGGACGAGGATGAGCGGTACGCCGGTGCGGTCCTCGACGACGTTCCTGCGGAAGAGTTCGTAGTCGATGTAGTAGGGGCCCTCGATCTGCTCGGTGGTCAGCTGCATGCACGTGCCGGAGGCCGTGGCGGCGGCCTTCGCGGCGTCGAGGACGCCGGAGCCGGTGGAGGCGCCCTGGCCGGCGGCGTGTGCGACGGCGCCGATGCCGGTGAGTGCGACGGCGCCGGCGCCGCCGAGGGCGAGCATCCGGCGGCGCGACAACAGCTGGGAGACGGCGGCGTTGTCGGGTTCGTCATGAGCCAAATTGGTCATGCGCACGACACTAGGGACCTCTCCTGTGACGGTGCTGTGAATCAGCCGCCCCGATCCGGTCAACCTCTGGCCGGTTGCCGACGACGCCGGCCGGCCGCGGAGCACCCGGCCGCTCCTCGGTGAACGCCTCCCGTCCCGGGCGCCGTCCGATCTGTGGGGACGCGAACGGCGGCGTCCGCGCGACACACCCCGCCGACGCTCCGACGTAACCGGTGCGGCTCGGACTGCGGCGAGCGTCGCGGCGAATCCCGCACGCCGTCCGGGCGGCCGCACCGGCGCGGCGCGGACTCCGGCCGGGCTTCCCGCGATGCGGACATCGCTTGACGCGCCGGTTGCCGCACTGGCAGCCTCCCTGGTCATGAGGCCGTCCACCGATCGTCGAAGTGCGTGCACCGCGCTCGTGGCGCGGCGGCACGTCGATCTGTGCCGGCAGTCCAGCGCCCTCTGTCGCTGAGCCCACCGGGCCTTTCACCCACCGGTGATCCAACTCCCCGTCCACCGGGGGTCCTTCCGCACACCGTCTCCGCACGCCCCGCGCGCACGCGGCCCCGTCGCCGTGCCCGCCGTGCGGTGTGCGCGCTGCTGTTCCGCCTGCTGACCCGCGCCCCGCCACGGGGGCCGCCCGAGCAAGGATTTCGCATGCCCGACATATCAAGAATTCCCCGTCGTACCTTCGGTGGCCTGGTGGGCGGCGGCGCGGTCACCGCCGTCGCCGGCCCCGCCGCGGCGGCGTCGCCCGCGGCCGCCCAGGGCAAGGCCGAGCGGCCCTTCAGGGCCAGGACGGGGAGCAGGCCCGGCCGACGGCCCAACTTCCTCTTCATCCTCGGCGACGACCTGGGCTGGGCCGACCTCTCCTCCTACGGCGCTCCGCACATCCGGACACCGAACCTGGACCGGCTGGCCGCCCAGGGGGTGCGCTTCACCGACGCCTACTCCGGCTCGGCTACCTGCTCCCCCACCCGGTTCAGCCTCTACACCGGCCGCTATCCCGGCCGTACCAGGGGCGGCCTGGCCGAGCCCATCGGCAGCAGGACGCAGGGCCTCGACCCGAACCACCCCACCCTGGCCTCGCTGCTGAAGCGGGCCGGATACGCGACCGCGCTGATCGGCAAGTGGCACTGCGGCTGGCTCCCGGACTACAGCCCCACCAAGTCCGGCTGGGACGAGTTCTTCGGCAACTTCGGCGGCGCGCTGGAGTACTTCTCGAAACTGGGGCAGCTCGGCGACTACGACCTGTACGAGGGCGACGCCGCCTACAAGGACCTCCGCTACTACACCACGGTGCTGACCGAGCGGGCGGTGGACTACGTGGGCCGCCACCACGAGGGGCCCTGGCTGCTGAACCTCAACTTCACCACCCCGCACTGGCCGTGGCTCACCGAGGACGACGAGGAGACGGCCGCCCGGATCGCCGCGAAGATCCGCGCCGGGAACGTGCTCGGCGGCCTCCAGCACACCGACGGCGGCTCGGTGGAGAAGTACCGGGAGATGGTGGAGAACCTGGACGCGTCGATCGGCGAGGTGCTCACCGCGCTGCGCCGCTCCGGACAGGAGGAGAACACCGTCGTCGTCTTCGCCAGCGACAACGGCGGCGAGCGCTTCTCCTACCAGTGGCCGCTCAGCGGCGGCAAGTCCGAGCTGCTGGAGGGCGGCATCCGGGTGCCGACCGTCCTGCGGTGGCCGGCCGCGGTCGACGGGCGCCAGGTCAGTCACGAGCCCGTCTACTCCCCCGACTGGACCGCCACCCTCCTGGAGTTGGGCGGTGCCCGGCCGGACCCGGCGTACCCACTGGACGGGCAGAGTCTCGCCGGTTACCTGCTGCGCGGGGAGCGGCTCCCGGAGCGCGACCTGTTCTGGCGGGTGCGCGGCAACCGCGCGCTGCGGCGCGGCGACTGGAAGTACTACCAGGACGCCAACGGCAGGGACCACCTCTACGACCTCGCCGCGGACGCCCGCGAGCAGGCCGACCTCGCCGCCGACCGGCCGGCGCTGCTCGCCGAACTGAAGTCGGCCTGGGAGCGGATCAACGGCACACTGCTGCCTTACTCGGCGACCTGACCGGACCGCGGGAACGGCCGCGGGGGGCGGTGCGCCGGCCCGGCGCACCGCCCCCCATGAGCGGAGCCGGCCCCGCGCCCACCGGCGGTGGGCGTGGAGCGGCGCCTCGCGCATGCGTCGGTGGCGCGGACGCCGGGCGTCACCACACCTCCCGGTCGCCGGGCGTCACCACCTCCCGGTCCGGGGTCCGTCACCCCCTTCGAGGGCGTGCCCCGGTGTGCGACTCACGGCTGGGCCGGTCTCACTCGCCCGGAGCGAGTGTGCGCGCCACGACACGGGCCGCATCGGCGATCAGCGCGTTGTCCACGGAGGCGTCCGGAGTCGGCTTCGACGTCAGCACCGTCACGACGAGCGGTGTCCCGCGGGTGGTCCAGGCGACGCCGATGTCGTTGGCGGACGCGTAGTCGCCGGTGCCCGTCTTGTCGCCCACGACCCAGTCGTGCGGCAGGCCGGCCCGGAAGCGTTCGGCGCTCGTGGTGTTGCCCTTGAGCCAGGTGACGAGCTGCTCCCGGTCGGCATCGGCCAGCACCCGGCCCAGCGTCAGCTGTTCGAAGCCGGTGCCGAGCGCCTGGGGGGTCGTGGTGTCGCGCACGTCGCCGGGAGCGGCGGTGTTCAGCTCGGGCTCCCAGCGGTCGAGCCGGCTCACCGAGTCGCCGATCGAACGGAAGAAGCGGGTCAGACCGGCCGGCCCGCCGATCCGGCGCAGCAGCAGGTTGCCGGCCGCGTTGTCGCTGCGCTGGATCGCGGCCGCGCACAGGTCGCCCACGGACATGCCGGTGCTCACGTGCTGTTCGGTGACCGGGGAGTTCGGCACCAGTTCGGCCGGCGGATAGGGGACCACCTCCTCCAAGGAGGCCGAGCCGCCCTCCCCGCGGAGGATCGCCGCGGCGGCGAACGTCTTGAAGGTTGAGCACATCGCGAACCGCTCCCGCGCCCGGTGGGACACGACCTGGCCGGTGCGGACGTTGCGGGCGTACACACCGAGACGCGCGGTGTACCGCTGTTCGAGCGCGCGCAGTTCGGCTTCGGCGGCACTCGATCCGGCGGACTCCGTCGGCCCGGCCGTCGCGGCACCGGTCGTGGCGGACGTGTTCGTCGCGGCGGCGGCCGAGCCCGCCGCGACGGGCGTGAGAACGACGGTGGACAGGGCGGCGCCGGCCTTGAACAGGCCGCGCCGCGGCAGGGGATTCGCAGTGGTCATGCGCAGAGACAAACAAGAGGATCCCGCTCATGTCCAAGAGTGAACCGTCAACGGCCCATAACCAATTGATATGTCACCTGGCCGGGCCCCCCGCGCCGCCGGGACGGCGAGCGGACCGCCCGCCGAGTCGGCTCGCCCGGCCGTCGGCGCTCACTGCCCCATGACGTACTTGACGGTCGGACCGGTGGTCCAGCCGCCGTCCACCGCGAGTTCGGCGCCGGTGACGTAAGAGGCCGCGTCGGAGAGCAGGTACACGACGGCGCTCGCGATCTCGTGCGGCTCGCCGACCCGGCCCATGGGCGTGTTGGGGTACTTGCCCTCGCCCTTCTCGATGCCGACGGAGGCGGTCATCGGGGTGTACGTCATGCCCGGGTGGACCGAGTTCACCCGGATCCGGGCGGTGCCCAGCTCCACCGCGCCGATCTTCGTCAGGCCCCGTACGCCCCACTTGGAGGCGCCGTAACCGGCCGTCAGCGCCAGACCCATCAGCCCCGCCGCGGAGGAGACGTTGACGATCGACCCTCCGCCGTTCTCCCGCATCGCGGGAATCACGGTCTTCATGCCGATGAAGACACCGGTGAGGTTGATGTCGAGCACCTTGCGGAAGTACTCCACGGACTCCGACTCCAGGAGCCGGCCGGTCGAGATGCCGGCGTTGTTCACGAGGCCGTGCAGGCCGCCGAACTCGGCGACGGTGGCGTCGGCGACCTGTCGCCAGTCCTCCTCGGAGGTGACGTCGTGGCGCAGGAAGCGGGCGTTGGCGCCGAGCGCGGCGGCGGTGTCCTCGCCCTCGTCCTCCAGGACATCGGTGATCATCACCTTGGCTCCGGCCTCGATCGCCTGCCGGGCCGCTTCGGCTCCGAGGCCGCGGGCCCCGCCGGTGATGACGACGGTCTTGCCGGTCAGGTCGTTCATGTCTCGCTCCCTGGGTGTCGAGTCGGCGTGCTGGACGCCGGGTGGTCGTGGGCCACGCGGCCGGCGGGGCGCCGCGCCCCGCCGGCCGGCTCCCGGCCGGTGTGCCGGTTCCTCCGCCGGGCGGCTCCCGCGGCTTGGCGGCCGCCTCGGTGCCCGGCGTGGGCGGCGTGCGCCCTCGGACGGCCGTCGGCGTCCGCCCACCGGCAGGGGCGGCACGCCGTGCGCGGCGCCGTCAGAAGTGGGTGCCGCCGTCGATCCGGATCTCGGTGCCGGTGACGAACCTGCCGTCCTCGCTGCCGAGCATCGCGACCACGGACGCCACCGTCTCGGGGCCCGCGAAGCCCTGCCCGAGCGCCGGGGAGAGCTTCATGAACAGGCTCATGTCCGCGTCCTCGGGCAGCCCCGGGCCCGTGCTCTGCCCACTGGCGCCGCTGCCGTCGGTCATGCCGGAGGAGATGGATCCGGGCTGCACGGCGGTGAAGCGTATGCCCCGCTTCGCGTACTCGGCGGCGAGCGCGTGCGTCATGGACTGGATGCCGCCCTTGCTCGCGGCGTACGCCGCCATGTAGGGGTGCGCGAACATCGCCGAGGTCGAGCTGAAGTTGACGACCGCCGCGTCCCGGCCTTCGAGCAGGGCGGGCAGGGCCTCGCGGATCACCAGGAAGGTGCCGACCAGGTTGACCTGGATGACGCGGGTGAACGCCTCCAGGCTCGTCTCGTGGGTGTGCGAGGAACGCAGGATCCCGGCCGCGTTGACCAGTACGTCGAGACCACCGAGCGCGGTGACCGCGGCGGCGACCCCCTCGCGCACCGAGGTCTCGTCGGCGATGTCGACGACGAGCGTGGTGAGCCGGTCGGCGTGGGCCCCGGCCTTCTCCACCGTGTCCCGCAGCCCCTGCTCGCTGACGTCCGCGGCCACGACGGCGCCGCCCTCGGCGAGGATGCGCAGCACGGTGGCCTGACCGATGCCCGAGCCACCGCCCGTGATCAGTGTGCGCCGGCCTTCATAACGGTTCATTCGTAACTCCAGACCCGGCCGGCCGTTCTGCCGCGGCGCGGCCGTGTGACGCCGGCTCTCTGATCCGCCGGCGTTCTCGACGGCCTTCACGTTACGCCCGGGTGGCACGTTTTGCCACATTGTCACTGCATGCCTCACCGGGGTCGCGGAGCGTACCCTTCTGCTGGTGAGCACCAAGCCGCCCCCATCCCTGACCGAGCGCCGCAAGGCCGCCACACAGCTCGACATCGCCCACGCGGCGGCCGAACTCTTCGCCACCCGGGGTCCGCACGGCACGACGGCCGAGGAGATCGCGGGACGGGCGGGGGTCGCGCTGCGGACCTTCTACCGCTACTTCCGCTCCAAGCAGGACGCGGTGAGCCCGCTGCTGGCCACCGGCGCCGACCGCTGGCGGGCGCTGCTGGAGGCCACCGAGCCGGGCACGGCACTGCCCCGGGCGCTGGAGACCGCGGTCGAGCAGGCGCTGGCCACTCCGGACGAGGAGGCCGTCCAGGGGCTGCTGCGCACCCGCGGGCTGCTGCGGGCCGCGGCGGACGACCCCGCGCTGCGGGCGGTCTGGTACCGGGTGAACCAGGAATCGGAGGAACGGCTCGTTCCGGTGATCACCCGGCTCGCGGGCGCGGACATGGAACCGCTGGAGGTAAGGCTCGCCGCGGCCGCCGCGACAGACGCGATCCGTATCGCACTGGAGACCTGGGCCGCGACCGACGCGGGGACCGATGGACCCGACTCCCCCGCCGCGCTCGCCGTGCGCTGCCTGCGCCGGCTCGCCGGCACGACCGGCCCGTAGCCACCCGGGTCCACCCCTCCGGCGACGCTCGCACCCCGCGGCACGCCGTCTCGCCGGAGGGCGGCGGAACGACCGAGTACGCGTACCGACTCGTTGCCGGGCAGCCGCGTCGTCCGTCCGCCGCGCTCCCCCGCCGGCACACCGTCCGTGTGCCCGGGGAAACCCTGTCAGCGATCACCATCGGATCTGATGGGATTCGAGGCGCCGCGAACCCCGGGAACGCACGGTTTCATCGAACGTGTCGGCCGCCCGTCGTCGAACGATCCTCCGATCCGTTCTCCGGGTCGGCCGCGACCGACGGCTACGTGGTGCTGCGGTCCTGAGGTGGGGTCGTCGGCACGGGTCGGACAGTGGTGGACCGGTCGAGGGCGTGAGCCATTCTGTGCTCGTCCCCTCGGTCGGGTCGCCGGATGAATCGACCAGATGCCCCCTGGCGGTGGGTTCGACGGCGCCGGTCGCCCCGCCGAATATTCCCCCGCTTTTCCCGAGCGCGGCGAATATCGCCGGCGCCCAAGGGCGGGCCGGCCCATGAGGCAGGCGGTCATCGGGAGCGCAACCAGCGATTTACGAAACGGCGGAATTCGCGCTACGCCACACGTTCGGCCGCCATGGATCCAGTCGTAAGGACATGGCTTCACCAGGCAAGTCAAGACTTACCTTCAGGGAACTGTGACCGTATGGTGTGGCCCGAATCGAAGGAGTCCACCGTTGTCGAAGATGAATGATCCCGCCGCGCGTGCGGTTGCGTCGGAGCAGGATTATGTGTCCTCCTTGTACGCGTTGCTCACCAAGCGGATTTCCGAGGCGCGAGTGCACCGAGCGAGTGTGCTGAAGGCCCCGGCTGAAAGCGCCGGTGAGGCATACGAGAGGGAAATCACCGCCGAGCGTCTGGCCAAGGAAATCGGCCGGCTGGAGGGCGCCGAAAAGGGGCTGGTCTTCGGGCGCATCGACTGGACGGACGGCACGGCCCTGCGCATCGGGCGGATCGGACTGCACACGGAGGAGGACGACCTGCCTCTCCTCCTGGACTGGCGCGCGAACGCGGCGCGGCCCTTCTACGAGGCGACACCGGTCCACCCGATGGGCCTGCGGCGGCGCCGGCACCTGCGCCTCGAGGAGCGCACGGTCGTCTCGGTGAGCGACGAACTGCTGGACGGAACCGCCCCGACCGACGAGGACGTCGTGGGGGACGGCCCGTTGACCGAGGCTCTGTCGGCACGGCGTACGGGCAGGATGCACGCGGCCGTCGCGACGCTGCAGGCCGAGCAGGACGAGATCGTCCGCTCCGCCCACCGCGGCGTGACCGTGGTGCAGGGCGGCCCCGGCACCGGCAAGACGGTGGTCGCGCTGCACCGGGCGGCCTACGTCCTGTACGCGTTCCCGCGCGCCACGGAGGAGGGGGTCCTGGTGGTGGGCCCGAACGCCCGGTTCCTCGACTACATCTCCCAGGTCCTTCCCTCGCTGGGAGAGAACGACGTCGTTCTGGCGACCTGCCGGGAACTGGCCGGAGTGTCCACGGACGCGGTGGACCCGTTCGACACGGCGCGTCTCAAGGGCAGCTCCGACCTCGCCGACGCCCTGGCCGGCCTGCTGCGCGTCCACCAAGCCCCCACCGGTGACCTCACCGTGCGGGTCGGACAGGAACTGGTTCACCTGTCCGACGGGGAGGTCGCCACGGCACGCGACGCCGCCGTGGCGGCCGTACAGGGGCACAACCCCGCGCGCCAGGTGTTCAAAGAGCTCCTGGTCGACGCCGTCACCGACGCGATGCAACGAGACATGGGCGACCTCCTGGAACAGATCGACGCCGACGCCGAAAGGATGACGGGCATCGACCTCGACCGGTTCACGGGAGCCGCCCAGCGCCGCGTCGAAGGTGCGGCCGAGCCGGGACCGGTCCACGAGCTGGACCTGGACGCCATCCGAGCCGATCTCCTCGACGACGCCGGCGTCGACCGAGCGGTCGAGGTGTTGTGGCCGCGTCTGGTACCCGGTGACCTCGTGAAGGCGCTGCTGACGAACGCCGGCGCTCTCGCCGAGCGCCTTCCCCGCCTGACCGCGCAGGAGCGGTCCCTCCTGCTGCGCGGTCCGGACGACCCGTGGACCGAAGCCGATGTGCCGTTGCTGGACGAGGCGGCGAGCCTGGTCGACGGCCCACCCGAGCGGACGTACGGGCACGTCGTCGTCGACGAGGCGCAGGAACTGACCGCCATGCAGTGGCGGATGATCGTCCGCCGCTGCCCGTCGAGGTCGATGACGCTGGTGGGTGACTTCGCCCAGGCGGGCCCGGTCGCGACAGCACGCGACTGGAAGGAGGCACTGGGCCCCCACGTCGGACCGCGGTTCAAACTGCACGACCTGACCGTCAGCTACCGCACCACGCAGGAGATCCTGGAGAGCGTCCGGGACCTGCTCACGCGGATCGCTCCGGACCAGAAGCCCACACGGTCACTGCGAAGCGGTGAGAGCCCTCGCACTGTGACCGCGCCTGCGGACGGGTTGGTCACCGCCGTCCTCCGGGAACTCCGCGCCCAGAGCACCGCGCACCCGGGCGAACTCCTGGGAGTGATCTGCGCGGACACCAGGGTGAGCGAGCTGACGGCCCAGGGCATCGCTCACCACGCGCGCATCGTGCCGGCGTCCGAAGCACGCGGCCTGGAATTCGACGGGGTCGTCGTCCTGAACCCCGAGGAGATCATCACGAACCGCCCCGGTGGGGAAAGGGACTTGTACGTAGCCCTGACCCGGGCCACCAAGCGCCTGTGCACCATCACCGTCCAGCCCGCCTGACGACTCGGCGCCCGCGTCGTCGCCGCGGGCGCACCCGGCACGGTACGGACACCGGCCCGCGCGCCCGGGGCCGCTCGCCGTCTCCCCTCGGACGCCGTGGCGGCGGGGATCACCCGAGCCTCCCGGCCGGCCGTCGCGAGCGGACCGGTCGGCCGCGGGCCTGCCCGCCCGGTCTATCCGCGCGGTCCGCCGGGGTCGATATCGGTCAGGTCGCGGCCGGCGTCCCACAGCCGCGCCGCGACGGCGGTGTCGGCGAGCTGGCTCCACACCGCTTCTCGTCGGGGTGCGCCGCGCAGACTCCAAAGGCGCGGTCCCCACAACTGTCCGCCTCGCACGGCCGGGTCGAGCACCGCCCGGACCGCGGGCCACGCGCCGGCGTGCTTGCCCTGGACGAGCAGTGCGGCGGGTGCCGCGCGCAGCCGCGCGCCGAGGCTTCGCACATGGACCGGCGGTCGTGAGGGGGTGAGGGAGTCCAGGGCTCCGCCGGGATGGACCACCACGCTCTGCACCGGGCTGCCGAGGCGGCGCAGTCGGCGGTCGAGTTCCAGCCCGAAGTACATCTGTGCCAGCTTGGATCGTCCGTAGGTGCGCTTGGCCCGGTAGTCCCGACGGGACTGGAGGTCGTCCAGGTCCAGCCGTTCCGACTTCGCCGCGAAACTGCCGACGGTCACGACGCGTGCCGCGGGTGCGGCCGACAGCAGCGGCATCAGCCGGCCGGTCAGCGCGAAGTGCCCGAGATGATTCGTGCCGAACATGAGTTCATGACCGTCCCCTGTCTCGCGACGTGGCGGGTCGTCGAGCGCGACGCCGGCATTGTGGACCACCGCGTCGAGAGCGGTCACCCCGAGGGATTCCACCGCCGCGCCGAGCGACGACAGGTCGGCGAGGTCCAGCCGTACGGCACGTACCCGCGCGCCGGGCACGCGCGAGCGGATCGACGTCATGGCGGCTTCGGCTCTCGCCGGAACCCGGCTGCCCAGCACGACGGTGGCTCCGGTCGCGCAGAGCTGCTCCGCGATGAAGTACCCGATGCCCGCGTTGCCGCCGGTGACCAGGAAGACGCTGCCCCGCGCACGCGGTAGCCGGTGAACGTCCCAGGGCGTGGAGGAGGTGGGTGACATGGCGGCAGGCTCCCTTGTTCTGGACGGAGGAGACGGTCATGGCCGCTCCCCGGGGAGGAACGGCTGGTCGCCCACGGTTCCAGCGGGAACCGACACATCACCTACGGATCACCGACAGCCGGGTGTCGTCCCTGCGCTCCGCCCGTTCGCCTCCCGCGGGGCCGGCCCGCTCCCCCGGTGTCGGGTCACGGTCATGGGGATCGCGCGGTGCGGCAGGGGCGGCCCCGGGGGGCGTGTGCACCCGTGTGAGCCTCGTCCGGCCGCCGCCCCTGGGCGTCCTCGCCGCCGCGGGCCTCAGCCGGTGTGAGCGATGAGGTCCTCTCGGTCGGGCGGCCGCCAGCCGAGGATCGCAGTGAGCGCGTCGAGGACGGCCGGGCCGGGCATCATGCGGAGCGTCAGGTCGCGCAGGGCGGTGGCGGGGGCCCAGTGCCACTGGGCGACGACGCCGATCCGGTGGGAGCGCCGGGCGATCAGTCGGGTGCGGGGGCGTCGGAGCCGGTCGTAGGCGCTCAGCGCGGACTCCACGTCCGGATGCGCCTCCAGGAGCACGGCCAGGGTGACCGCGTCCTCCAACGCCTGGTTGGCCCCCTGGCCCAAATTCGGGGTCATGGCGTGCGCGGCGTCACCGAGCAGCGCCGCGCGCCCGTTGACGAAACTGGCCAACGGCGGCAGAGCATGGATGTCGTGGCGCATCACCGCCTCCTCGTCGGCGGCCGCCAGCAACCGGGGAATCGGGTCGTGCCAGCGTCCGAAGCGCCGGCGCAGCTCGGCGAGTTCCCCGCCGGGGCTGCGCTGTCCTTCGGGGGCGTTGGCGACGCAGAAGAGGTAGGTGCGACCGTCTGCGAGCGGGGCGATCCCCACTCGCTCACCACGCCCCCAGCTCTCGCCGCCGGCCGACAGGCGCTCACCCGTGTCGACGACGACGCGCCATGTGGTGTACCCGGCGTACCGAGGCGCCGGAGCCTGCGGCCACAGCGAGTGCCGCACGGTGGAACCGATCCCGTCGGCGGCCACCAGCAGATCGGCCCGCGAGACGCCCCTGCCGTGCTCGACCTCTACCCGCCCGCCGCGCAGGTCGGCCCTCGTGACCGCGGAGTCCCCGCACAGCACCCCTGCCGGAAGGGCCGTACGCAGGATGTCGAACAGCCGGGCACGGTGGATCATCACCACCGGCCCGAACCGGTCTGCCAGCTCCTGGGTGTCGGTGCGCGACAGCCAGCGGCCGGACCTGTTCCGGATTCCCGCCCGGGTCTCGACCAGGGCCTGCTCGCGAACCTGGTCTCCCACGCCGAGCGCGTCCAGCGCGCGCACTCCGTTGGGCCACAGTGACAGCCCCGCTCCCACCTCGCCGAAGGCGGCGGCGCGCTCCAGTACTTTCACCCGCCAGCCGCTCCGAGCCAGCGCGAGGCCGGCGGCCAGACCGCCGATCCCGCCGCCGACCACGAGCGCGGAGCGTTCACCGGCACCGCCGACGTGTTGTGACTTGGCCATCGGAACTCCCTCTACACCTGTAGTGGACAGCTCGACTCTACACTTGTAGAGGCAGAGGGGGACGAGGAAGGAAACCAGTGACCCGGACCACCCACCGACGGCGGCTGCTGACCGACGCGGCGATCAGCACCCTGGCCCGCTCCGGCATGCGCGGACTCACCCACCGCGCGGTCGACCAGACCGCCGAAGTCCCGGCGGGTTCCTGCTCGTACTACTTCCGGACGCGCCAAGAGCTCCTGCGGGCCACCGTGGAGCGTCTGGCCGAACTGGACATCACCGAGATCGACGAACGCCCCGCCCTCACCGGACCCGCGAGCCTCGACCAGATCGTCGAGGCCACCGCGAACCTCATCGAGCACTGGACCACCACCGGACGCGAACGCATGCTCGCCCGCTACGAACTCGCCCTGGAAGCACCCCGCCGTCCAGAGCTCCGTGCCGCCCTGCACACCGCGGGCAGTCGCCACCGGGCCGTGGCCGAGAACGTGCTCGCCGCGGCGGGCGCCCCCGACCCCGAGGCACACGCCAACGCGTTCGCGGCCCTCCTGGACGGCATACTCTTCAACCAGCTCACCGCGGCGGCGCCGCATCGGCTCACCCCCGGGCAGCTACGCCGGACCCTCCTCGGCCTGATCCGCACCTGGACGCCCTGACCGGCGCCGCCCCGACCGGCACGGAAGGGCACCACCGCCACCGCACCGCCGCTCGCTGCCGTCGCCGGCCGGTCCGGCCTCCGCCCCGCCACCGCCCGGATGTGGGCGAAGCACGCCGATGACGGCCGGACCCGCCGCCTCGCCGCGGTCGCGGCCGCTCCGGGACCGCCCGACCGCGCGGGTCAGCCCGCGGAGCCGGGGCCGGGCGGCAGGTGGACGGTCATGATCAGGTGGCAGGTCTCGTCACCGGCGCCGCGGTAGGTGTGGGCGGTGTCCGCGTCGAAGGTGGCCGTCTCCTGGGCGCTGACCGGGTACTCGGCGCCGTCGACCACGAGCACCATCCGTCCGGCGGTGACACTGACGGTCTCGACCACACCGGCCTGGTGGGGGTGGCTGGGGTACTCCTCGCCGGGCTCCAGCGTCCAGCGCCAGACCTCGGTGGCCGCCGGACCGCCGGTGGTCAGCATGAGCCGGGCCTCGCTGCCGTGCTCCCCCTTCCACAGGGGCACGACGGCATCGGCGCCCACGACCCGGACGCGTTCCTCGGAGCGGCCCTCCATCAGGGCGGAGACGGAGACGCCGAGGGTGTCGGCGAGACGGACCAGGGTCGCGAAGTTCGGGTTTCCCTGGGCCTTCTCCAGCGCTACCAGGGCGCCCTTGCTGACCTTCGCGCGGCGGCCGAGTTCGTCCAGGGACAGCCCGGCGCGGGTACGGGCCGCCCTGACGTTGTGCGCGAGCGTCCGCAGCGCCGCTTCGGTCTCGGCCATCGGTTTCTCCCCTCCAGTCAGGTGGACCAGTGCAGTGCACCACACGGTCGTTCGGTTGACGAACCCCGGTCGGTGCGTTGTACGGTTCAGTCGTTCTACTGATAGTAAGGGATGTACCCGTGATCGCTCTGCTGCTGGCCCTGGGCAGCTCCCTGGCCTACGGATGCGCCGACTTCCTCGGCGGCCTCGGCGCCCGCAAGGCCCACGTCCTGCGCACCGTGATGATCGCCGCCCCGGCCTCGCTCACCGTGGAGCTGCTGCTGTGGCCCTTCCTCGGCGCCTCCTTCGCCCCCGCGACCCTGGGCTGGGGCGCGGCGTCCGGCGTCGCTTCGGCGGCCGCGTTCGCCATGCTCTACCGCACGCTGGCGATCGGCCCGATGAACGTCCTCTCGCCCATCACCGCGCTGATCTCGGCGATGCTGCCGGTGGGCGTCGGGCTGCTGCAGGGCGAACACCTGGGTCCGGCCGGGATGATCGGCCTGCCGCTGGCACTGGCGGCGGTGGTGCTGGTCAGCGCCGGGCACGGGGCGAAGTCGGCCCGCCCCTCGCGCACCGCGCTGCTGCTGGCCCTCGGTGCCGGGGCCGCCATCGCCCTGCAGTTGGTCTGCCTGCACCAGGCGCCGGCGGACAGCGGCGTGGGTCCGCTGGTCACCGGCCGCGCCGTCTCCTCCGCGGTCACCCTCGCCGCGGCCGGGCTGATGTACCGGCGGCTGGGCGCGGAGAAGCCCGCGTACGCGATGTCGGCGACGGCCGGCGTACTGGACTCGGTGGCCAACCTGCTGTTCCTGCTCGCCGCCCGCAGCGGCGACCTGGCCGTGGTCGCCGTGATCACCGCCCTCTACCCGGCCGGCACCGTCCTGCTCGCCCGCGGCGTCCTCGCCGAGCGCATCCACCTCGGCCAGCTCATCGGCCTGGGCACCGCCGCCGTCGCCGTCAGTCTCCTCGCCCTGAGCTGACCCCCGTCACCGCACCGGTGTCCGCCGTCTCCGCGGTCCGCGCCCGGACGTCACCGAGGTGCGCGGGCGAGACCCGGAACGACGACCGCGACGGCGTCGAGCGGCGCACCGGCGTCGCCCGCCGGCTCGCCGGCCGCGGCAAGGGCGAGACGCGCCCACCGCGATACGCCGACCAGCAGCGCGTCCTGATCTCCTGCGTCGGAAACGACGGACACGTGTGGGAGAGCACGTCGTCCGACGGTGGACTCACCCTCGCCGGGTGGAGCACCGCACCCGGAGGGCGATCGGCCGGCGTCCCGGCAGAGGGGCGGCCCGGGCGGGGGCCGCGAGCGCGCGGTCAGAACCAGTGCAGGCAGTGCGGGGGGCGGTCGGCGCGGAAGAGGGCGTCGGCGAGGGGAGCCGCGCCCGGGCGGTGGGCCCGGATGTGTCCGGCGCGTACGAGCGTGCTCGGGGCGGTGCCGCCGAGGTAGACCGCGCCCAGGTCGCGCACGTCCAGGGACAGGTCGGGCTCCCGGTCCGTCGGGACGCAGCCGGCCTTGCCGTCCCGGACGGTCAGCAGGTAGCGGCCGTGTTCGCCGAGGAACGGGTCGTCGACGTCGAGGACCAGTTCGCCGTCCGTGAACCAGCCGCGCGTGGTCAGCGCACGCGGGACGTCCAGCAGCCGTACCCAGAGCCAGTCGGTCTCGCCGCTCACCTGGCCGGCGCGGAAGTCCGCGAACTGCCAGCGCAGCGGGTCCTCGGGCGGGACGTGCTTGAACACGACCCGGGTGACCAGGTCGTGTCCGAGCACGAACCGGGCCAGGGCCGTGAAGACGGCGTCGTCGATGGCGACGGTCTCGTCGACCGTCAAGGTGTCGGGCTCGTCGATCGAGTAGCTGGCGTACCCGTCCGGGACGCCGTCGGCGTCCCGGTGGACGGCGATGTGGCGCGGCGCCGACGAGATCGGGGGCTGCCCCGCGCGCGAGGCCCACCAGCGGTGCGGCCGGGACAGTGCGCCGGGCCGCGCGCGGCGGTACCGGTCGTAGACCTCTTCCAGGATCTCGCCGCACTCGGCACGCCGCAGCACCTCGACCGAGCCCGTGTCCGACCCGGCCGCCGGGGCGGCCGTTCCGCGCGCCCGGGGGAGGGCGAGGGCGGCCTGGTGGCGCGGCACCGTCAGCCGCCGCGTGCCGGTCGCCGGTCCGTAGCCGAACCTGCCGTAGATCGGGGCCTCGGAGGCCAGCAGTACGGAGAGGAGTTCTCCTCGGGCCCGCAACTCGGCCAGCTGATGCCGCATCATCGCGCTGAGCACGCCCTGGCGCCGGTGCGAGGGCAGGACGCCGACGGCGCTCACCCCCGCGGCCGGGACGAGGACCTCACCGGGCAGGGTGAGTTCGAAGGAGTACGCCACGGCGGTGCCGACCGGCCGCCCGTCCTCCGACAGGGCGAGCAGGCCGCGGTCCATTTCGAGCGCCGCCCACCAGACCCCGCCGCCGTCCTCGGCCGGGGTCTCCGGGAAGCGCCCGAACGCGGTATGAAGTGTGCCGACGAAGACGTCGAGGTCCTCATCGGTCGTGGGACGGATCTCCATCGCTGCCGCTGCCTCCCCGGGATACCGGCACTCACGATCCATGGCGCCCGCCACAGTGCAGCGTCGACCCGAGGCCCGGTCAAACGAATAACGGCCCAGCCCGTGGCCGGGTCACGGCACGGCCCGGTCACGCACAGCCCGGTGCCGGCCCGGCCCCGGGGGCGGGGGCGGGTCGCGGTGGGCGGTGGGCGGTGTCCGGACCCGTGAGGCCGACGCGCGCGGCGCCGACGTCACCGGCGCCGGCCTCACCCACGCTCACCTCCTCCACGCGAACCTCGCCGGCGCCGACGTCGACGGCGCCGCGACTCCCCGGCGCCGGCATCATCCGCGCCGAGCCGTGCGGCGTACGGAGTCCGACGGCGCGGCGGTCGGAGACCGGCGGGTTCGGGAGGCTGCGTCGGCGCCTGGGCGTACCGGTGGCCGGCTGCGACCCCGCCGCCACAGGGCTCGCAGCCGGTCCCGGGCCGCACGGATGTTCCCGTTGTTGCCCGGAGTCGGGTTGCTGGAGGATTACTGGTCCCAGTCGCACGGAGGGCCGCTGCCCATGCCCAAGCAGTACCCGCCGGAGTTCCGGCGGAAGGTGCTCGACCTGATCGCCGCGGGCCGTCGTGCCGCACGGACCGCCGCGGATCTCGGCATCGGCGACCGGACGGTCCGCGCCTGGCGGCGCCGGGAGCCGATCGAGGCCGGCCGGCCTCCCCGCACCACCGGCGCCGACAGCGCCGAAGCCGATGCGGTGCCGCGGCGGATCGCCGGGTCCGTGTCCGGACCCCGCACCTCGCGCGAACACCTCCGCCCCGAGGCAGCAGGGACCGGCTCCGGCAGCGCGGCGTCGGCCGCACACTCCGTCCTCGCTCCCGGAGGGCGCCCGAACCGAGCGGCCGGTGCTTCGCGGTCCCTCCACCCCGAGACATGGGGCCTGACGTGCGCCGCGGGAGCGCTGTGCCTGGAGGGGAAGCCGCTCTCGAGCCTGGCGGATCGCTGGGGAAGCCCCCTCTTCGTCGTCCACGGCGCCCGGCTCGCCGAGAACGTCCGACGCTTCCAGCGGATGCCGCGGGGCCGGTCGCTGGGTGTCGAGGTCTTCTACTCCTACAAGACCAATCCGGTTCCGGCCGTGCTCCAAAGACTGTCGCGACTCGGCGTCGGAGCCGAGGTGGTCTCGCCGTACGAGCTGTGGCTCGCCCTGCGGCTCGGGGTCGAGCCCGGAAGGATCATCTACAACGGCCCGGGCAAGACCCCGGGTGTCGTGCGCACGTTGGTCCAGAGCGATCTGCTGCTCACCCATCTGAACCACCGCGAGGAGATCGCGCTCGTCGCGCGGACCGCCGCGGAGCTCGGCAAGCGCACCGACGTGGGCCTGCGCGTGGCCACCTCCGACGGCTGGTCGGGCAAGTTCGGCGTCCCGATCGCCGGAGGGCAGGCGCTGGCGGCCTACGAGGAGGCCCTGGCGCATCCCTCGCTGCGGGTCGTCGGGTTGCACGCGCACCGAGGTGTGGCCATCGAGGACGCGGACACGTTGGAGCGCTTCGTCCGCGAGGTGCTGGAGTTCTGCGATGTGCTCCACGCCCGGCTCGGCCTCCGCGTGGAACTGCTCGACCTCGGTGGGAGCCTGGCGGTCCCGACGGTGCTGCCGCTCGATGCCTCGCCGCTCCCACTCGCCGAGCGGGTGGGGCGCAGGCTCACCGTCGAACGCTATCTGGCGCTGCTCGTCGAGCAGGTCGAGGATCACTTCCGTCGCGCCGGCCGACCGGCGCCTCGCGTCCTGCTGGAGCCCGGACGCGCGCTGACCGGGAACACCCAGTTACTGCTCTGCCGGGTCAACAGCCTCAACGCGCCCGGAGCGGGACCCGCGCACGCGATCCTGGACGCCGGCGAGAACATCGCCCACATCCTGCACCGCGAGTACCACGAGATCTTCCACGCCGAGCGGTGGGGCGGGTCCCGGACCGAGACCTACACGCTCGACGGCCCCACCTGCAGCCCCATGGACCGTCTGCGCCAAACCGTCGCACTCCCCCCGCTCCGGGTCGGGGACACCCTCGCCGTCATGGACGCGGGGGCCTATCTGGTCTCCTTCTCGAACTCCTTCTGCTTCCCGCAGCCGGGCATCGTGGTCCTGGACCAGGGCCGCGAGACGCTCGTCCGCCGCCCGGAGACCTACGAGGACATGACCGCCAGGGATCTCCACGCGAACGAGGTCTTTCGATGACGGCCCCTTCGACGGTCGCGCATCCGCCGCCGGACGAGCCGTTCCGCGTGCTCCGCGGCAACAGCGTGACGCTCTCGCTCGGGCGCGTCGAGGTGACGTACCCGGTGGCCGGACGGCCGCCGCGGATCGCCGTCGCCGGGCAGCCGCTGCCGATCGGGGACGCGCCGCCGGCCCGGGACGGGGTGGCGTTCGCCGTGGCGGCCGGACCGGACAGCGTCCTCGTGTCGGACCGCGACGAGAGGCTGGCGGTGCTCGTCCCACGCGACGGCTCGTCGCTGCCGCAGGCGCGGGCCCCGCTCTATGCCACGGGACCGGATCCCCGGCGCGCGGGCCACTTCCGTGTGAGCGTCCACGGCGCGTGCGCTTCGACGGGCGCGCTGTACGTCGCGCAGGCCTTCGGGCACACGACGGGCTGGGTACCGGCCGTGCACGGAGCCCTCGCCAGGCTCCCGGAACCGATCCCGTTCACCGCCGCGATCCGGCGGCAGGAGGACGCGGCCTGCGCTCGCCGCAAGGCCGAGGGCCCAGCGGGGCTCCATGTGGTCCCGCTCCGCTACAGCGACTCGGAGTCGGCGACGATCACACCCGCCGATGTCGCCAACCCCTCGCGACCGGAGCTCCTGAACCGCGAGGCCGCTCTCCTCTGGATCGCGGACAACCTGGAACTCGCCCGGGCCGGCGCGGGCGCGGCCGCCATCGTCAACGACTGCCGGCCGGAGACCTGGATCCTGCACCAGCTCGCCGAGCACGCGCAGCGCAGGGAGGTCCCGCTGCATGCGGTGCGCTACGCGTTCGAGGAGTTCCCGCGCCTGAGGCGGCTGGCGGTCCGGGCCCGATCGTCGAAACCGGTGACGGGAGTGGCCGAGCTCCTGGCCGCGTCCGCCCCGGCCATCCACACACGACGCGAGCTCCGGGACGCGCTGCACGCGTCGGGAACCGATCCGCGGCGCACTCCCTCGGCCGACTTCGAGGCCGCCAGCCGGGAGATCATGGCCCGTCTGCCTCAAAGCGGCACGATCTGGTACCAGGCCGTCGACTGGCGTGAGCGGCTGTCGCTGGAGTCGGGCACGCGGCCCTATGTGCTCGTCCCGCCGCTCGGCCAAGCCAGCGAGCTCTGCCCGGAACAGGCCGCGGAGCGGGCCGGCGCCGTACTGGCCCAGCGCTGGGCTACGCTCCGGCACCTCTTCACCCCGCGAGACGCACGCGGGGTGGCGCTCGTCTCGCAGGGCAACGGCTTCTCCGCCCGCAGCCGCCGGCACTGGCGCACGATGCTGGCGCTGGCGGCCCGAATGGAGGAGACGCAGTTCCTCTTCGCGGGCGGCAGCGCCAAGGACCGTGCGTGGCTGGCCCTGGAACTCGAGCGCCGGCCACGCGCGAACGTGACGCTCCTCGGATGGGTCGACGAGCACTGGAGCACGTTCCTCCGGGCGCTGCGCGCCAAGCCGCGGGCGGCCTTCGTCTGCCGCCCCGGCCTGAGCAGCATCGGCGCCGCGCTCGCGAACGGCGTCCCCCCGCTCCTCATGTCGCCCGATCCGCTGGCGGCGCCGGACGGAACCGTGGACGCGGTCACGGCGGAGGTGGCCATGGAGCGCGCGGTGTACGCGTTCCAGCTCGATCGGCTCTACGCCACCCAGTGCGCCGAGCACCCCGGCTCGCCGCTGCCGGTCCTCGTGGACACCCTCGGCGACGACCGGCACAAGGCGCTGCTCACGCTGCGCCGAGCGGTGCAGCCGGACGTCCAGTCGCGCCAGCGGGCAGCGATCGACGGGTACTGCGACTGGTCGCGCGTCGCGCATCTCATCGCGAGCGTGCTCGCGCACGAGGCGGTCTCCGGCGCGCTGCCGACGCAGGTCAAGCGCCGGGTGCGGGACCAGGAACTCCTGGTCCGTCGCGAACCGTCCGGCGCCGGCCGAGGACGCCGTGCCGGAACGCGTCCGGGTCGGCCCGAGCACGAGCGACGCGCAAACGCCCCCGTTCCCGGACACGGCTGAGGAAGAAGGACATGCCCCCGCGACCCGTGCCCCCCAGGGACATCTACGAACTGCGGCTCTGGCAGATCTGGTCGGATCTCCTCCACGTGGACGGCATCGGGGTGAAGGACGACTTCTTCGCCCTCGGCGGCGACCACGCCAGGGCGAAGGCCGCCCTGGCCACGACGGCGGCGCGGCTCGGCGCTCCACCGCTCCCGATGGAGACGTTCCTCCAGGAGCCGACGATCGAGCGCATCGGCTGCCGGCTGCGCGCGCGGTCGAGGAAGCTCTGCGAGCAGCCCGTCGTGCCGCTCCAGCCGCACGGCTCGAAATCCCCGTTCTTCTTCCTGCCGAGTGGGGAAGGAAACGTCTACTACTTCCACGCGCTCGCCCGCCGGATGGCGCCGGACCAGCCCTTCCACGCCCTCCAGACCCGAGGGCTGCACGGTGCCGCACCGCCGTTCGACCACGTGGAGGACATGGCGGCCGACCACATCGAGTCCATGCGCTCCGTACAGCCGCGCGGGCCGTACCTCCTGGGAGGTCACTGCGTCGGCGCCATGGTCGCACTGGAGATGGCCCTGCAACTGCAGCGCCGCGGGGAACGCGTCGCCTTGCTCGCCGCCATCGACGGCCTCGCGCCCGCCCCCTTCTTCCGCGACGAGATCACCGAGACCGTCCAGGACCCGTTCGAGGCCCTGGTCTTCTTCGGCAGAGGATTCAAGTCCTGGTTCGGCCGGGAGCTCCCGCTGAGGCGCGAGACGCTGCTCGCCGTCGAGCCGGAGCGGCGACCGGCGTTCGTCATGGAACTCGCCAGGGAGCGCGACATGTTCGCACCGGACGAGCCCGACGACCGGGTGAGCCGTGTGGTGGACCTCGCCGCTCGCATCTGTCGCGCCGGGTATTCTCCCGAGGACGTCTACTCGGGCCCGGTCTCCTTCTTCCGCGCCTACGACTCCGCGCTGTGCGAGACCGCCACAGGAGGCTGGGAAGAAGTCTCGACGCGGCCGCCGCGCGTCCGGGAGCTCCCCGGCGACCACGTCACGCTCGTCGTCGAGCCCCACGTCGACCGCCTGGCGCGCGAACTGCGGGCGGCCATCGCCGAAGCTCAGGTGTGACTGCCCGTCGGATTGGCGAGCAGCGGCCTCCCCGCCCGAAGCCGCTTCGTCCAGGACGTCCTGACCCACCGCACCGTGACCTCCACTGCACCTGCCCTCCGACCGGAGCCCACGAGCAACACGGTTCGGGTGGCATCCGGGTATCGAACACAGCCGGCTGCCACCGGTTCGCAGGCGTACCGGGTGGCCCGTGTTCCTTCGGGTCGCGGCCGAGTCACCGGTCTGCGAGGAGCGGTGTCGTGGAACGACGCCGCCGGGGCCCCGGTTCCCAGCCCCTTCACGGTCGTCGAGCACGTAACCGAGGAGCCGAAACCGAGTGGGCGTCACCGCGGACTAGGCGAGCTAACGCCGTCGCTGCCTCGCCCACAGCTTGGTCACGATGAAGACGAAAAGACACGCCCAAACGACGACGAGGACGACTTCGCCCCAGGGGGGCAGGTCGGGACGCCCGTCGCCGGCCAGCGGTGTCCGGGCCATCGTGGCAGCACTGTTCATGCCCTGCGGCTTCCCCGCCACCGGGAGCCCACGCGTGGGCCGGGACCGAGGGACCGACTCGGTGAGGACGACGCGCGGTGCCGGCGGACCATCCGCTGACCGGTGTGGTGCGCACCGCGGGGGTGCTGGACGGCGGCGTCGTCCCGGCGCTCACCACCGACCGGCTGAAGCGAGTGCTGCGTCCCGAGGCGGACGCCGCGCTCGCCCTGCACGAACTGACCCGGGGGCACCAACTGGCCGTGTTCGCGCTGTTCTCCTCGGTCGCGGGCGTCTTCGGCTCCGCCGGTCAGGCCAACTTGACGCGGCGGTACACGCCTCGCACCGCGTCCGCACCGAGGGCTGCGCCCGGCCGGCCGGTGAGGCGCGCCCCGCGACTCGCCGCCCCCGGCGCCGTCATCGACTGCCGCGAAACCCTCCACCGGACACTGGCCCGGCCGCCCCTTCGGCACGTCCGGTCCGGTGCCGCCGCCCGGGGACCGGGAGGAACCGACAGCCGTACCGGGCAAGCAGCGGCCCCGCGGAACAGGAGGCAGGGTCCCACTGCTGGTTCCGCGGGGCCGCCGCTTTGATCGCGTACCCTGCCGTGCGCCCGATACGCCCGATCTCTTCCGACCACTGAAGTCGTGGTGCCGTGGCGGTCGGTCCCCCGGCCGGTGCCGCCCGCACGACGATCTCGACCGGGCGTTCACACACGTGCGGGGCCCGGCCGTTTCCGGCCGGACCCCGCTCCGTGATCCTCGCGCTCGGTCGTCCTCACCTACCAGCGGTACCAGCGGCCCCTTCGACCACCGCTGTCCGCGGAGCGGACGACGAAGCCGAGCAGCCACACGACGAGCACGATCACCGCGATCCACCACAGTGCCTTCAGCGCGAAACCCGCACCGAAGAGGATCAGAGCCAGCAGAAGAACCAGAAGCAGGGGAACCATCGATATCAACCTCCTGGCCACCGGATGCCCTTACTTCGGCTCTACAAGCACACAAAATACGAGTTTCTTCCATCGAGTGAAGGGCATGCGCATACGCCGCCAACGTTCCCCCTCTCCCACCTCTCACGCAGCACGGCCATCCCCTTCCGGTCACTCAACATGTTGCTGTGGCCAAAGGTTTATCGACTCGGTGCGGGGTCATGCGCACAGCCAGCACATGAAACCGGCACCGAGGAAGGTGAGCGACATGGCCGCCAGTGAGAAGGCCCGGGCCAAGGCCGAGCAGCTCGTCGGCAAGGCCGCCCAGGCAGCCGGACGCGCCACCGGCAACCGGAAACTGATCGCCAAGGGCCACGCGGCCGAAGCGGCGGGCAACGCCCGCGAGGCAAAGGAGTCGGTCAAGGACGCCGCCCGGCCCCGATAAGGGCGCGGAGTGCCTGCGCGTGGGGGCGGCCCCGGGATGCCGGGGCCGCCCCCACGCCCGCGCTTCCGCCTTTTCGCGGGCGGGGCGCGGCAGGGCCGGCGCCGCGGGGCCACCCGGGCCGTCGGGGCGTCGTCCCCCGGCATCGGGACTGCGCGGCCCGCGGGGACGACGCTCCGCCCGGGCTCACCACCTCTCGCCGGCCCGCTCTCGGACCGTGCGGTTGGTCCGGTCGGAGAAGCGGGTCATCGCCGTCTCCGGGCGATCGCACTCGACCGCCCCTCGCCGAATCCGTCGCCCGTGCGGTTCGGCGAGGTCAGTGCCGGGACGCGATGATCAGGAAGAGGATCAGGACGCCCAGGGCGATCAGGCATCCGGAGCCGCCGGAGGACGATCCCCTGCGGAACTCGACCATCCCGCCCGGTACGACGTCCGGGTGGCTTCGGCCGTAGTGCGCCTCGATCGCCCGCGCCCCCTGGGATTCGCTGCCCCAGGCGGTGTGGTGTCCGCACTCGCCGCACCGGTACCGGTAGCTGTCGGCCATGACTGTCTCCTTCTGGATCGGGTGGGTCGGTCGCGTGTGGCCGCCGGCCGCGTCCGTCGGACGCCGGGAGCGGCCGGCGAAGGCGCCGGGGAGCGGGCCGTACGTCAGTCGTCGTCCGGCTCGGCACCGGCGAGGTGCTCGGTGAGGGCGTGGAAGACACAGAGGTTCGGGATCCCGGACGCCGCGGTGGCCCACACCTGCCAGCGGCCGGCCGCGCGGACGGCGACGAAACCGTTGACGATCCCGATCCGCTCGACCTGCGCCCATCGCAGGGCCGTCCGCCCGGAGCCGACTTCCTCCCCGGTGATCCACACGGGGCCGAAGGCCAGCCGTGCTCCCCGGTGCAGCGCGGCCAGGGCCCGCGGCACCTGCGCGTCGACGACGGCCCGGCGGATCTCGGGCCACCACTCCTCCGGCCGGCCGAAGTCAGCGCAGCGCAGCACGATCCGCTCGCCGTCGACGTCGACGAGCACCAGGGCGCGGGTGATGCCCCGCGAGGACAGCACCCTGCGCCGGCGCACCACCGTGCCGTCGAAGCGGATGACCTTGATCCGCCCGTCGACGGCAACCGTCATCCCGTGCTCGTACAGGTCCAGCCGTGCACCCGCCCTCGTGACCGGTCCGCCACCGGTCCGCAGCAGGCGCCGCACGCCCGCGGTGACCGCCCGGCGGACCCCGGGCTCGGCGGGCAGCGCCCGATAGGTGGCGCGTCGCCTGCCCAGACGTGCCCGGCCGGCGGCCGCCGAGACCCGCGCCAGCAGCAATTCCTCCTCGCGTCCCCGGTCAGCGGCTCCCCCGCTCACGCCGCGCCCGCCCGACCGCGACCGGTTCCGGCGCCGTCCCCGCGCAGAGCCGCCCGCCGCGCCCGCAACAGCGCTTCGCCCGGTGCCACCCCCAGGTCCTCGGCCAGGCGCCGGCCGACGCGGTCGAAGACGGCCAGCGCCTCGGCCCGCCGGCCGTCCCGCCGCAGCGCGTGCATCAGCATCGCGGCGACCGGCTCGTTCAGCGGCTCCTCCAGGGCCAGGGCGGACAGCCCGGTGATCGCCTCGAGGTGCCGGCCCAGCCTCAGCAGCCAGTCCGCCCTCCGCTGTGCCAGGGCGACCCTGCGCTGGGTGAGCCGCAGCCGCTCCGACTCGGCGAACGGCCCGGGCAGTCCGGTCAACGGCTCACCGCGGAACAGCTCCAGCGCCCGGTCGCACAGCCGTACGGCCCCGGGCAGGTCGCCGGCACGTTCGGCCTCCGCCGACCGGGTGACGAGGTCCTCCATGCACAGCACGTCCACCTCGGCCACACCGCGAACCAGTCCGTATCCGTACCGGTCGCGCCGGATCACCGAGTCCGGGCGCTCCCCGAGGCGCAGGATCTTGCGCAGCCGGTACACATAGACCGGTACGACGTTCCCGTCCGGCATCTCCCTGCCCCATACGTCGTCCAGCAACCGCCGACGGCTGACGGAACGGCCGGGGCTCAGCGCCAGCGCGGCCAGTACGGCCTGCTGCCGCACCGGGCCGACGTCCACGACCCGCCCCGCGAGCGTGGTCCGCAGCGGACCGAGCACCGAGACCCGGAGCCGGGGGCCGGCTACGGTCCTCGTCCGCCCTCCGGCGACGGTCGCCGGCACCGGCCCGCGCGGGCCCTGTCCCGGCACGACCAGACCGCAGTCGAAGGCGTGCACGATGGCGGCGGCCCGGTCGCGCAGCCCCAGCTTCCCCAGGACGCGGCCGAGCCGCTCGGCCACCACCTGCTCGGACAGGGCCAGGACCGCGGCGATCTCGGCATCCCCCAGACCGCATCCGAGCGCGTGGAGCACCTCGCGCTCCTCGGCGGTGAGAACCGTGCTCCCCGGGCTGCCCTGGGCTGCGGTCGTCGTCGGCATGGCCACTCCCCGTTCTCAGGACCGGTCGCTCCGCTCGCCCCGGTCGATCACGTCGATGCCGTCGAGGCTGGCCGCCGTGCAGGAAATGTGGACAGGGCGTTCAACCGGTCATATGTGACCGGTGACCGCGCTAGAGTCCCCACCTGCGGAAATGCGGACGTCTCAAGGGGGAGGGGCCGTGACCTGTGGCCAGTGAGTTCGGCATGGTCCTGCGCCGGCTGCGCGAGAAGGCGCATCTGACCCAGGAGGAGCTGGAGCGGCGTTCCGGGATCAGCGTGAGCACCATCCGCGGTCTGGAGACCGGCAAGCGAGGCAACCCACGGATGACCACGGTGCGGCGGCTGGCCGACGCGCTCGCCCTGCGGAGCGAGGACCGCGAGGAGTTGCTCGGCGCCGCCGTCCCGGGGCAGCGGAGCGGCGGCGCGGGCGCCGCCGGTGAGCCGGGCACGGACAAAACGGCCTTCGAGCCGCCCGCCGCGCGACAGCCGGCGCCGGCGGCACAGCACGCGCCGGCGAACGCGACCGAACAACTGGCGAAGGCGGTGGCGGCCCGCTGGCAGCGCGAGGAGGAACAACGGCGGATCCAGGACCCCTACCCGCTGCCGGTCCGCTGGAGGCCCGCCCGCGCCACGCTCACCGACCACTGGGCCAACATCCGCCGGCTCCCGCCGGGAGCCGTGAGCGGCCCCCTGGACCTGAGCGGCCGGCTGGAGGAGATCGCGGAGACCTACCGCCGCATCCCCTCCGGGCGGCTGGTGGTCCTCGGCAGGTCCGGGTCCGGGAAGACGGTCCTGACCCTGCGCTTCGTCCTCGACCACCTGAGGTCGCGGACGCCCGCGGAGCCCGTTCCGGTGATCTTCAGCATCGGCGCCTGGGACCCCACCGCCGTCACCCTGCGCGACTGGCTCACCGGGCAGTTGACGCGCGACCACCCCGGTACGGCCGCCCTGGGACCCGGCAGGGCGAGCCTGGCGTCCATCCTGGTCGACTCCGGCCGCGTACTGCCGGTGCTGGACGGCTTCGACGAGGTGGCCGACGGACTGCGCCGCCCCGCGCTCGAAGCCCTCAACGCCACCACTCTTCCCCTCCTGCTCACCAGCCGCCCCGCCGAGTACGCCGCCGCGGTGGAGGAGACCGACGTGCTGACCTCCGCCGCGCCGATCGAACTCACCGACCTCACCCTCGACGACCTGGACCACTACCTGCCCCGCACGACCCGCAAGAGCGACCGCTCGGACCCCGCGGCGGGCGCCTGGGACCCCGTACTGGAGAAACTGCGCGAACCGTCACCGGACGGGTCGGCGGCCCCGCTCGCCACGGTCCTGTCCACTCCGCTGATGGTCGCGCTCGCCCGCACCGTCTACAGCGACACCCCGGAACACGATCCGGCCTCCCTGCTCGACACCGAACTGTTCCCCGGTGTGCAGGAGTTGGAGGAGCACCTGCTCGACAACTTCCTCCCCACCGTCTACCGCCGCCGGACCCTGCCGGGTTCGCGCGAGCGGGACCCGGACCGCGTCCAGCGGTGGCTCGGCTACCTCGCCCACCACCTGACGGAGCTCAAAACCCCCGACCTGGCCTGGTGGCGGCTCGGCCACGGCCTGCGCGACTCCACCCGCACCCTGGTCACCGCCCTCGTCACGGCACTGGTCATCGGACTCGTCGACGGCACCGTCGCCGCCTGCTTCAGCGGCTCGCTCGTCGGCGGTCTGCTGGACGGGACGATCGTCGGACTCCTGGCCGGCTTCCTGTTCGGGCTCGTGCACTGGCTGACGTACACGGTCATGGGCAAGGAGGTCACACCGTCCGCCACCCGCCTGCGGATCCGCGGCCGGCCGGAGACCACCACCTGGACGGCCGGCCCCCGGCTGGTGATCGGCACCGTGGCCGGCGTGCTCTTCGGCTCCGCCTACGGATTCGTGGTCGGCCTGGTGCACGCGTACGGCTGGCAGGTCGGGTTCTCGTCCGCGGTGCGCCTCGGGCTCGTCGACGCGATCGTCCTCGGCCTGGTCTTCGGCGGCGCCGCCGGACTCACCTTCTGCCTCCTCGGCCTCCTCGAAACCCCCCTCGACATCGTCTCCGCCATCAGCCCACGCAGCGTCCTGAACACCGACCGGAGGACGGTGGTCACCCAACTGGCCGTCTGGGCACCCGTATTCGGCGTGGCGGTCGGACTCGGGGCCGGGTTGGTGGTCGACCTGCTCCAGGGGCACCTGGGCCGGCTCGTCATGGACCCGACGGCCAGTCTCATGCTCGGCACCATCAGCGGCCTGGGCGGCGCCCTCGGCTACACCCTGGGCCTGACCGCCTGGGGCCAGTGGTTCGTGCTCTCCCGCGTCTGGCTGCCGTTGACCGGACGCCTCCCCTGGGCCGTCGCCACCTTCCTCGACGACGCCTACCGGCGCGGCGTCCTGCGCCAGGCCGGGGCGGTCTACCAGTTCCGCCACGCCCGTCTGCAAAGCCGCCTCGCCCAGGCCCACCGACGAGGATGAGCCGCCACGGGACCCGGTCGCGCCACCGCGGTGCCACCGGTCTTCACCGTCGGCTCGACGCGGACCCGGCCGCCCACGAAGGCAGCCGACCTGATCGACCGCAGCTTCACCGCCCCAGCGGCGAAGGAGCGCACGTCGGCGACACCACCCGCCCACCGCCGGCCCGCGAGGCCGTACGCACCGAAGCCGGCGTCCGGTCCTTCCCGACGCCGCGATCCGGGCGAATCCGGCACACCCGATATCACCCATTCCGGTAATTCACACCGTACCGCCCCGGGGCTTACGTTTTGCTCAGTCCGGCACCGCCCACGTCGAAAGGCGCCCCTGTGAGCAGAACCAGAAGGATCTCCGCCTCCCTCGCCGCCGTGGCCGCCCTCACCGCCGGACTCCTCGTGACGGCCACCGCCCCTGCCGCCGCCGGCCACTGCCCCCACAAGGCCGAGCCCAAGTTCCGTGGCGCCGAGGGAAGCTGGACGGTCACCTGCGCCTTCGGATCCGCCACCATCAGGGGCTGGTTCAAGGACACCGCTGACGACGGGAAGTGCGCCCGCATCCGCATCCGCCCCCGCAACGACCGGACGTGGACCTACTTCGACAAGGTCTGCGGCAAGGGGAACTCGCACCAGATCTCACGCCACTACCCGCACGAGTTTTCCGTCATGGCCGAGCTGTACGTGCGGTAGACCTCGCCCGACTCATCGAAAGAGCACCGCGAATGACCCGGAAACCAGTCGTGAGCCTGCTGACCGCCGCCGCCCTCGCTGCCGGCCTGGCCTTCGCCGCCGCATCCCCCGCCTCCGCCGTTCCCTGCGGCACCAAGGACACCAGCACCACCATCGACGGGGGCAAGGCCGGCTACACCCTGTTCTGTACGGGCCGAAACAGAAGCTCGCTCAGCGGCTGGGTGGAGGACACCCGGATCGACGGCAAGTGCGCCTACCTTCGCATCGAACCCCGCACCGGCTCCCCCTTCCTCCGGAAGGCCTGCGACTACGGCACCCGCAAGAACTTCCATGCCGACCTGGACAGCGACAGCGCGGCCATCCGTCTCTACATCGCCTGATCCGGGATTGTTCGACCTGGACGATCCGCCCGTAGGCGGCGCACCGGCGCACACCACTCCCCCATGGCCGTTCCGGCGATCGCGAGCAGGCCGCGTGGGTGGCAGCCCGCGCTGACCACTCCGTCTCAGTCGTGGTCCTTCCATGTCCGGTGCTGCGGGGGCTTGGGCCTGTTGGCCTTCCCGGGCGGCTTCGCGACGCCGTGTGGCGCGCGGCGGGTGCGGCTCTCCGTGTTCCAGGACGGGTGGTGCGGAGCCGGTTTGCGGGGCCCGGTGCCGTGGTGTCCGGCCGGTGCCCGGCCGGACGAGTCCGGTGTTTCCGAGACGGGCTCGGTGTGGGATCCGGTCGGCGCGGCGACCGGACGGGACGGGGTGTATTTCCTGGAAGCGGGCTCGGCGCGGGACGCGGTCGACGGCACGGCGCTGGGCCTGCTTGCGGGGGTCGCGGTGCTGGAGGGCGGTGGCGCGGTGGACGGGGCCGCCTCGGCGTGGTCGTCGCTGCCTCCGCTGGTGCCGGAGGCGACGGCGAGGGTCGTCCCCAGGGCCACGGAGAGTGCGGCCAGGGTGGTTCCCACTGCCCGGCGGCGGTTGTGCCGGGCGCCGCCCCTGGGGTCGGGCCGGGTGCCCGCTGTCTCCTGCGTCCCCGGCGGCTCGTCCGCGTCGGGGTGAGCGGCACCGGGCGCCGGAGGCCGGCCCGCCGGGCCCGCAGGGAGCGGCGCCGGGGACGGTTCCCTCGCGGTGTTCAGGGCGGAGAGGGCCTGCGCGCACTGTCGGGCGTCCGGGCGCGCCGCGGGATCCTGGGCGGTCATGGCCCGCAGCAGGGCCGCCAGGTCCGGCGGTACGCGGGCGGGGATCGCGGGCGGGCGGTGCAGGCGGGCGATCGCGGCCTCCAACGGGGTGCCCTGGTATTCGAGTTCCCCCTTCAGGCACTCCAGCAGGACCAGGCCGAGCGCGTAGATGTCCGCGGCGGTTCCGATGGGCCTTCCCTCGACCTGTTCGGGTGCCAGATAGGCGGCGGTGCCCGTGAGCACGTCGGACGAGGTGTGGCGGGTGGCGTCCGCCAGGCGTGCGATGCCGAAATCGGCCAGGTGCGGGGCGCCGGCCCCATCGAGCAGGACGTTCGACGGTTTGACGTCGCGGTGCACGATGCCGGCCCGGTGGACGTGGGCGAGGGCCGTCGCGAGAGCGGTGCCCAGATCGGCCACCCGCCGCCGGGGCAGCGCTCCGCCCGCCAGGAGGCCGCGCAGCGTGGGACCGTCGACCAGTTGCATGACCAGGTAGGTGCGGTCGTCGTGACGGCCGGTGTCGTAGACGGTGACCAGTCCGGGATGTTGCAGACGGGCGAGGAAGTGGGCCTCGTCGGCGAGACGGTTCCCGGTCCGCGGGGCGGGGCCGGGCCGGAAGACCTTGACGGCCACAGGCCGCCGAAGGCGCGTGTCGAAGCCTTCGTACACGTCGGCCATGCCTCCCGACCCGATTCTCGCGCCCAACCGGTAGCGGCCGGACAGGACGTCGGCGGCCCGCGGATCCGCCGGGACCGGCGCGGAAGTCGAGGGGGCTGCTGATCGGCGGGCCTTCATCTGGTTCTCCGTTGCTGTCACCGCGTACCGGACCGGGCCATGGGCCGTGTTGCGAGGCGGGTACCCCGAGGCGGCGACAGACACCCCGGCGAAGTCGGCGCCCCGGCGGGATCCGGTGGGTCCGCCCGTGCGGGGTGGCTGCCGCGAGAACCTCCACCGGTTGGCCGTTGATGCCGGACGGCCCCCCTGCGCCGGCCGGGCCGGACGTGGAGGTGTGCCGGAAGCGCGGCGCGGCGCCGTGGTTCGTCCGGAGCCCTGCGTGAAACCGCCCCGGTGAGAAGGCGGGATGTCGCCGCGGGCTCGCACCGGGTGCTGCCCGGGTCACTCGCGCGGGTCAGACGGTGCCTGAAGCCGCTGCCAGCAGCGTCGGACGTGTTGTTCGGCCTCCCGCACGACCCGAGAGGCGGCGTCCTTCGACGACCCGGCGGAGGGGGGCGGTGTGCCGACGGCGGAGGGTGTGCCGCGACGGCGCGGCGGGCGGGCGGGACAGGTGTCACGGCCCCGGCCGCCGCGGTGCAGGACCGCTGCCCTGGCGATCAGGATCATGGCGATGACCGCGGCGACTGTCAGCGTGGTGGCCGTGTGCTGCTCGGACATGGTGGTGACGGTCCTTCGTGTGGGAGCGGGCCGGGGGCCGGTATCCATGCCCCACCGGCTCCTCCTGCTTGTCGTGCGCGCCGGCCGGACCAGGTTCCGGTCGGACCGCGGGGAACGGCACCTGACCGGCCGACGGCTGCCTCGGCGCCCGTGCCGACCGCACCCGAGCGGTACCTCTCCTCAGGTGCGGCCCTCGTCAGCGGTGCCGGGGCGTCCTCGGCGTCCGGGCGTCCGCGTCCTGTCCGGGCGCTCTGGCGGGCTTGCGCGAGCGGTGCGCCGACGAGGATG
Source organism: Streptomyces sp. NPDC015220 (assembly GCF_043079345.1). NCBI lineage: Bacteria > Bacillati > Actinomycetota > Actinomycetes > Kitasatosporales > Streptomycetaceae > Streptomyces > Streptomyces sp. NPDC015220. The sequence continues at coordinate 245,438 of NZ_JBIBUK010000004.1, forward strand.
CCGCTGATGCCGCCCGGAGCGGGACCGGCGGGCTCCCGGGCGGTCCGGGACGCCCGCGCGGCGTCATGCCTTCCGGCGGCACATCAGCCACGCCACGGCGCCCGCCGCGGCGGCCGCCAGAAGCAGGCTCCGGTTGTCCCGGGCCATCCGCGCGCCCTGGGCCGTCCCGGCGCGTACCGGCTCGGGCGTCCTCTCCTGCCATGCCTGGCCCGCCTGAGCCGCCTTCGCGCGGGCCTGCCCGGCGGCCTGAGCGGCCTTGGCCTTGACCGGGTCGGGCAGCTTGTCCTGCACTCGGGAGGCGGCCTGAGCGGCCTTGGCCTTCAGTTCCCCGGCCTTGAGCGCGGCCTGCTCCTTCAACTCACCGGCCTTGGCGGCGGCCTGGTCCTTGACCTCCGCGGCCTTCTCCTGGGCTCGGGCCTTGACGTCGGTCCTGGCCGCCAGCACCTCCACGGTCTCACCGAGTTCGTGGCGGGTCCGCTCGACCTGCACCCGCAGTTCCTCGGGGCTGGAGGCGGTGGGCTCGTCGTGGGGCGGCTGGGTCATCGGTGCGCACTCTCCTTGATCTCGGCCACGTCGGCCTTCACGTTCTCGACGGTCTGCTCGGGCACGGGCGGCGCGGCTCGGGTGACCTGCTTCTTCCCGGTGAGCGCCATCACCGCGGCGATCACCCCGAGCACGGCGGTGACGACGAGGGCCGCGGCCCATACCGGAAGCGGCACCGCCAGAGCGGCGATCGCGGTGACCACCAGGGCCTCGAGCGTCAGGAACCCGACCAGGCCGGCGGCTCCGAACAACCCGCCGCCCTTGCCGTACCGCTTGCCCTTCTCCTTCATCTCCGCCTGTGCCAGGCGCAGTTCGGCGCGCACCAGTTCCGTCAGCTGCTGCGATGCGCGTTGCACCAGCTCACCCACCGGCTCTGAACCTGTCGTCCGCCGTTGTGGTCCGTAGTGCGGTTGTGTACTGGTCACGGTGGTGATTTCCCGTCAATTGCTTCTTCGGTTCCGTCACTGCTTGCTCGGGTCCGAAGGCGCCGTGGCGCCGTCCGGTGGGCGCGCGAGTACCCCGAACGCGGCGACACCTCCCCCATGGATGTGTTGATCTTGGAAAGATCGGCTGCGGCCGGTGACATTCCCTTCCCGAACTGCGCTGATGTAACTACACCGGACGGGGGCGCGCCGCCTGCTCTCCTGGGGAGGCACGCGGGCGGCACCAGGCAGGGGGAGGCCCATGTCCCCGTAACGGGTATGCCCCTGCGCACTTTTCGAGACTTCGGAGCGGAGTTCACATGACCCAGCGCTGCGTCATGACCACGACATGCACATCCGTGGCGTTCTGCTCCGCATAGGCGGCCTGCACCGCCCCGGCTGATCGTCCCTTCCCCCGCTCAGTGAAAGCCCCTTCGTGACCGTTTCCTTGACCGACGCCCAACCCGCCGGCCGGCATGCGGCAGGCGCCACCGGCGGCCTGTTCGGCCGGGTCTACGCACCGCGTGCCTGCGAGGCGCTCGCCTATTCCATGACCACGTACGCCATGCCGCTCGTCGTGCTGGCCACCACCGGCTCGGCGTCCCTGACGGGCCTGGCCTTCGCGCTGGAATGGACCCCTCGAGTGGCCGCGTTCGCCTTCGCCGGCGCCCTGGTCGACCGCAGCGGCGCGGCGATCGTGTGGTTCCTGGCTTCGCTGGCCCGCGCCCTGGTGGTAGCGGGCGCAGCCGTCGCGTTGACCGTCCTGCCGCCGGGCACGGCCGAGACCGTCACGGTCCTGGCGCTGACGGCCGTGACCGGAACCCTGACACAGTTCAGTTTCATCGCCAACGAGGCGGTCGGCGCGGCCGTCGGCCGTCACGGCGGACGCCGGTCCCACACAGTGCAGTCGGTGTCGATCAGCATCGACCAGACGGCCACCCTCATCGGTCCCGCGGCAGGCGGTCTCCTGCTGCTCACCGGACCGACACGCATGCTCGCGTGCCTGAGCGTGCTGTCCTTCCTTTCCGCCTCACTCGCCCTGCGCACCCCGCCCACTCCTCTGCGCGGCAGACGCCACGGCGGGCAGGGGCCGAGCGGGGGCCTGCGGGAGGGGTGGCGGACCCTGCGTTCACTGCCCGCCCTGCGACGGCTGGTGACCGGGCTGGCCTGTTCCAATCTCATGCTCGGCCTGCTGCAATCGGCCAGCCCCGTCCTGGTGACGGAGCGCTTCAGCCACTCCGCGGCCGCGGTCGGCACCCTGTGGTCCATCGCCGCGGCCGCCACGCTCGCCGCCATGGTGTGCTGGCAGTTCGTCCTGAACCGGTTCGGCCTGTGGGGGGTCGGCGCGATCAGCGCCACCCTCGCGGCCACCGCCTGCCTCGCCGTGGCGCAGACCTCGTCCTACGCCGGCTACGCGGCCTTCGTCGCCCTGTTCATGGCGGCCGACGGAGGGCTCACCCTCGTCCTGCGCACCCTGCGGTCGCTGGTCATCCCGCCGGCGGCCTTCGGCACCACCCTCTCCGTGAGCGTCCTGCTCCTGCTGCTGCCCTTCCCCCTCGCGGGCATCCTTCTCGCGCTGACCCCGGCGCCCCGTCTGAGCCACCTCATCGGGGCGTGTGCCCTGCTCCAGGCGCTGACCCTGCTCGTGACCTTCCTACGGCTCCGTGACGACCCCGCGTTGCGCCCCGCCGCCCGGGAGGTCCTCCGCGAGGGATGACGCGCCGGCCACGCGACTGGCCGTGGTGCTCGGCGCACAGCGGCCAGGGTTCGTCCGCCGGCCACGGCAGTGGACTCGCCGGGGAACCGTCCGCCACGGCACCGGCGGGCCCGGCGAGGGTGGAGCCGGGTGGTGGTTCGCCCCAGGTAGCCGGCCGGCGGTTCCGGGAACGGCGCCTGCGCATCGGTGGTCCGCGCTCATGCTCGTACCGGTGGTGCGGGACGTTTCCCGCCCGGCGGTGCTCGTGCCGGAGGAGTCCGCGACGGCGGGCCCGCTCACGGTGGTGTCGCGGTCCCGGGTGACGAAGGGCGCCGGCACGGGCTCCCGGCGTCGATGCTCGCCCTCGTCCCGATCACGAGGGGCGGGAGAGCTGTTCCCGCACCCATGCGGGATCGGGGTTGGTGTGCGGCCGGCCGGCCACGAGGACGGTCGGCACGGTCTCGTTGCCGTCGTTGGCCGCCCTCACCGCCGCCGCTCCAGCCGGGTCGCGCCAGATGTCGACCCAGTGCAACCGACGGGCGCCGCGGCCCAACCGGATGCGCAGTCGCAGACAGTACGCGCAGCCCGGCCGCCAGTAGACGACCGGACGGCCGTCCACCGCGCTGCGGCGTTGCGCCTCCAGCGCGCCGATCGACCTCGGGAAGACCAGGGGCGAGCTCACACCTGCGAGCAGCACGAACACCGACAGGAGTACCGCGGCTGCCCCCGGGGCCCCGTCGAGTACTCGCCCAGTGGCGACGACCGAACCGCAGAGCACCAGCAGAACCGGCAGGATCCAAGCGCGCGTCATGGGGAGGAAGGGTACCGAGTGGTCGCGACGCCCCTCTGCCCAGGCCGCTCACCCGGGCGTTCACCGGGGCCTGACGTGGCACTCGTCATGGCCTCGCGCTCCGGCCGGGTGCGCTGCCGCCGACGACGTCGACGTCGCACTTGAGGTCCGGCAGACTGCGCACCACCTCGCGCACCGCCGGACCAGGCGTGAGTACGGGTACTCATGCGCGTCAGCACCGGCCGCGCCATCCTGCACCCATGACGGACACCCTTCCGGCCCCGGAACGACGACGTCCCTGGTCGCACCGCACACGCCCGGGCGTGGACCTCGCCCTCGCGATTCCGCTGTTCCTGCTGGAGACCGGGTGGCTCGTGCTGGACTGGATGTACGGCTACGGCCTGGAGGTATGGGCGGCGCAAGGCGACCGGGCGGGCATCGACGCGGCCGGCCTCGCGCACATCGGGCGGCTGCGGACACTGCTGATCGCCGTACTCGTCCTGGCAGTCGTCGCGGCGATCTGCCGTGCCCGCTGGACGGTGACCGCACACCTCCTGGTGGCCCTCCTGGCAGGCGGATCGCTGACCGCCGCGCAGCACGAGTGGGAACACAGCCACACCCCGCCGCCCGGATGCGTCCGCTACAGCGCCAACTGCTGAGACCGCCGGACACGGATCGAGCCACGTCCTCGCCTGCTGCGGACATGCTCCGCGATCACCACCCCCGCTGCCGCACTCGCCCGACCACCCCGCGCCCGACGTCGAACCGGTTCCGGGCGCTCAGCAGCGCGACCGGCCGAAGGAGTCGGCCGGGCGCCGGCCGACGCCGCAGGCATCGCCTCCGCGCTGCCGGATCGTCCGCGCGCGGGCACCCGGCGCCACGGATCGGAAAGCCGCTCGCCGTGCCGGGGCCGAGGAGCGCACCGCCGGCGGGTGGCGTGCGCGGAGGGCCGGGCTCCCCCTGCCCGAACCGGGGCCTGAGTACCCGTACTCAGGCCCCGGCCGCCACGACGAGGAACCATGCTGTCATGAACGCTGCCACCTCAGAGCGGTCCGGCGGGCGCGCGGTGCCTTCTCCCGCGAGCCTGGCCGCGCGCGCCATGGGCGCCGCCGGAACCGGCGCCGCGCTCACATACCTGTCATTCGAGCTCGTGGACTGGGCGGACCGCTACGACACCCGCACCTGCGCCCGGGCACCCGACTTCTGCATGACACTGTGGCCGATCATCTCGATCCCCGGCTCGTTCGCCATCGCGCTCGTCGTGCTGATCGTGGTGTACCGCCCGCTGGGCATCCGTCCCCAACTGGCGGTCATCCCGCCGACGCTGCTGCTGGCGCCGTTCCCACTCGTCGCCGCGTGGACGGCGGTGGGCCTCTGGACGGCCGTCCTGGTGGGGGCGGTGTGGGCCGCCGCCCTGGCGCTCACGGTCTGGCGCCCCTGCCGGATCCCTGGCCTCTCCGTCTCGGCCGCGCTGCTTCTCGCCTCCCTCGTCATTCTGCACCGCTGACGCACGCGTTCGAAGGACAGCGGTGCGCAACGCGGCTTCCGCGGCCCCCTGTTCGAGTGCGGATTCCATGCGCGGCGTGATCAACTCGTATGCGGGCCTTGACGATGCCGACATCGCGACGGCGGCGGCCCGTGCCGGCGCGGACGTGGTGCGCACCATCCTTCGCCCGCCGGCTCCCCGATCGTCATGAGGGCAGCGGCGCACGCTGTTTTCGGCGCGCGCCGGGCCCTGCCGCCGGCCCGCGCGCCTCCCGGTGCCGTCACACCCCCGGCGCCGCGGCCGGCGCCTCCCGCCGCCGACGGGTGCGCCCGTACCAGAACGCGGTGGCCGTCAGACAGGCCAGGGCGGTCGCGCCGATCGCCGCGCCCCGCAGCAGGCCGGGCGGACGGAAGTCACAGCTGACGGAGGTGGCTCTGCCGTCCAGGGGCACCGCGATCAGGCCGAGGTAGCTCTTGGCGGGGCGGGCGGGACCGTCGCCGGCCGCGCACCTCCAGCCCTTGATCCGCGGCACCGCGAGGACCGCGGTGCCGGTGCTGCCGGCCGGTATTCGGGCGGTGACGGAGTGCCCGCCGACACGGACGTCGGTGGCGCCGGTGGCCCTCAGGCGCTGAACGGCCTGGTCCAGCCGGCTCGCGACCAGGCAGCCGATCGGCTGCTTCGGCAGGTCCAGCCACCCGGTGTGGCGCAGTTCGACCCGGACCTTTCCGGAGGCCGGTACGACACCGATGCTCTGCACCGGGGGCCGGACGGCGGGCAGCTTGCCGGCGAAGGCCACCGGCCGGCCGCCGTTCATGGTCGCGGTGCCGTTGAACGTCAGCGCCGAGAGGTACGCCCGGCTGCCGGGCGTACAGGTGGTGGAGAGGGTGAGCGATCCCTTGCCGTGGCGGGTCTTGGTGGTCCGGGCCGGCGGGTCGTACACGCGGGCGCCGAGCAGCATCTCCTGGTTGGCGAAGACGGAGGCGCCGAAGCGGGCCGTGCTGTCCGGCAGGCGCAGGCCCGGACGGACGGTGACCAGCGGCGGTACGGCGGTGGTGGTGGCCCGTGGCACCTTGCCGGCCCCGCCCGCCGGGTCCTGGACCAGGCGTATCCGGGTGCCGATGGAGAAGACGGCGTCGGTCACGGGGCTGTCCAGGCTCACCAGGCGCCGGCCCTTGGCGAAGTAGCCGTGGCCCAGCGCGGACAGGGTGTCGTAGGTGATCTGGGCGGTCAGGCTGCTGTAGTAGCCGCCGCCCTGACCGCCGACGATCATCTGGTCGTTGCGGCCGGGGTCCGCGCCGGGATCGGTGCGCGAGCGCGGCCAGTCGTCCTTGGCGGCGACGACGGCCGCCGTGTCCCGTTCCTGCCCTCCCAGCCGCGGCGACCAGGACCTGTGTTGCAGCTCCAGCCGCGAGACCCGCATCCCGGCCACCGCCATCTCGCCCGCCTGGGCGGTCACCAGCAGCGCCACGGCCAGCACCGGCAGGAGCCGGGCCCGGTTCTCGAAGCGGGGTGCGACGAGCACCGCGGCCGCGGCCAGCACACCGACGAACAGCGCGACGGCGAACACGGGGTACGACCACCGGTCGACGGCGTAGGTGCCCCGCGCCGCCAGTGCCAGTGCGGTCAGGAGCGCCAGGCCCGCGGCGAGCGCGCGCGGCCGGGGCAGCCCGTCGGCGGTGGAGAGCCAGGCCGCGATCAGCAGCAGGCCGCACAGCACGAAGGCCTGACGGTCGGTGACACCGTTGGGCTCGGCGCCCGCGTGCCAGAGCAGATGGGTGGGCCGCCAGTGCAGGGAGAGCGCCACGAGGCAGATCGCGGCCGGCCAGCCGTACCGTGTCCGGGCCGGCAGACGGCGGTTGAACGGCATGGTCAGCGCCAGCGCGAGCGCCGGGGTGCCGATGTACAGCGCGGGCGATTCCGTGCTGCTGGTGGCGGGCAGCAGCCGGGCGAAGACGTCCGGCCAGGCGGCCGGTGCGAAGGTCACGGGCGGAGTGGGGTGGGCGACCTTGGTGGCCGAGTAGATCACCAGGACCAGCGGGGCGGCCAGCCCGACGCCGATCAGTACGCTCCGGGCGGCGTGCAGCACACCGGTCAGCCGCCGGCGGCCCTCCTCGTCGGTGAGCAGCCGTACCAGCAGCACGATCCCGGCGCCGATGGTGGCCATGTAGGCGGTGTAGAAGTTCGACACCCAGGCCAGCCCCACGACGAGCGGCCCCACCACCGGGCGCCGCCCGGTGCGCGCCCACTCGCCGACCAGGCACAGCAGCGGGAAGGCGAGCAGCCCGTCCAGCCACATCGGTACGTAGGCGCCGTTGTCGAGCGTCCAGCCGCACACCGCGTACCCCGCCCCCAGCACCGCGGCCACCGGCCACGGACCGCGGCGCAGCCTCAGCAGCAGCACCGCCATCGCCGCCCCGGCCGCGGTGATCTTGGCCGTGCTGATGACGTAGAGGGCGAGTTCGACGCGGTCGGCCGGGAAGAGCACCACCATCAGGTCGAAGGGGCTGCTCAGGTAGGTGCCGATGTCGCCGAGGAAGTTCGAGCCGAAACCGGAGTTCCAGTTCATGAGCAGATCGCCGTCGGTGCCGCCGAGCAGCGTCTTGCGCCAGTAGGCGTGGAAGGGCACGTACTGCGTGCCCATGTCGACGACGTTGCGGCTGTGCGACCCCAGCGGGTAGCTCCCGGCGAGCAGGCTCCCCAGGCAGAACACCACGCACGACAGGACGCCGGCGCCGAGGGCCGCGCGCAGCGGCACGCTGCCGCGCGACCGGCCCGCCAGGCCGCGGAGCGGGGCGAGGACGCGGCCGGCGCGCGCGCCCCCGGGTCCGGTGCCGCCGGCGCCATCGGGGGCCGTGGGGCCGGACGGGGGCCTGACGGTAGCGGACACGTTTCCTCCGGGGTCTGGTGCAGGCCGTCTGGTACGGAAGTCGGAACGTCCGTCACGGGCAGGGGACGTCCGGGCGCCGCGCGGGGGCATCCGGACGGGTGCGCGCCGGCGGCCTCCGCGACGGGCCGCCGCCGTGGCCGACCGTCTGGGCGGGCGGGGTCGGGGTCGGCCGTCGTGGGCGGGCGGGGTCGGGGCCGGCCGTCTGGGCGTACGGGGTCGGGGTCGGCCGTCGTGGGCGTACGGGGCCGGGCCGCCCGCCGTCGACGGACGCTCGTGTCCCGTCCGGGCCCGGTCGTCAGGACCGGGACGCCGCCTCGCGCCGGCCGCGTGCGAGCGCCTGCCGCAGCAGGGCGCGCCGCTTCCGGCCGCCGGGCAGACGCAGCTCGGTCAGCCGCTCGGTGGTGAAGTACGCGGCGTACGGCCCGTCCCGGAAGGCGTCCGGGTCTCCCGCGGCCTGCGACAGCACCCGTTCGGCCCCGGCGCGCAGCCAGGGGTACCGGGCGGACTGCATGCAGTACCCGACCGCTTCCAGCAGCGGCTGGAGGGTGGGCGGGGTTTCGGGCAGTTCGGCCGTGGCCCCGGCTTCGAGGTCGGGGACGACGTGGTCGACGATCACCAGCGGCACGCGGTTGCTGTTCTCGTAGGGTGTCAGCTTCCGCAGCACGGTCCTGGTGCCGACGCGGCCGGTGGGGATGCCGTAGTACTCCGCGGCGGTGAGCAGCGCGGTGGAGAAGCAGCCGACCACCAGTTCCAGCGGCAGGCGGGCGTAGAAGACCTCGGCGAGCAGCGTCCCGCGCAGTGTCGTCAGCCGCACTCCGGCCGCGGCGGCCTCGCGCTCGAGGGCCTCGCCGTAGCGGACCGGCGCGGTGGGGTGCGGCTTGAAGGCCACCGACCGGTGACCGGCCGCGGCGGCGGCGCGCAGCATCCGCACGTGCAGGTCCTCTTCCTCATCCGCGGTGAGGATGTCCAGTGCGGCCAGGTACTGGCCGAGCAGCAGCGCGGTCGGCGCCGCCTCGGCCGCCCGTGCCACCTCCGGGTCGCCGGCGGCGGCCCGGGACAGTTCGGACAGCACCGCGCGGAACGCGTCGTGCGGGACGAGTTCGGGCTCGACGCCGAACTCGGAGAGCAGCAGCGGGCGCAGCCCCGGCACCAGGTCCAGGTGGAGGAGCCGCTGGATCCGGACCGCGACGGAGTGCGGCGGCTCGTCGCGGGTCGGTCCGTAGCTCATCAGGCCGTCGGCGTACACGTGCACCGGAGCACCGGCGAACACGGTGGCGAGGCTGCGGGCCGGGCTGACCTGGATGGACTCCACCACGAGCGTCACCGGTCCGGTGCCGAGCCGCCACCTGGTGCGCAGCACCCGCTCCCACAGGGGGGCGTCGTCCGGGCGGGGCTGCCAGCCGCCCGGGTGGTGGGGGGCGATGGCCTCGTTGAAGTCCTCGACCTGGTCGAAGCGGGTGGCGATCTCCTGGTGGCCCGTCATGTCGGTCAGGCGCGGCGCGACCTCGGGGACGGCCGCGTTGTTGGTGAGCAGCAGCACCCGCCGGGCCTGGTCGGCGGGACCGAACCGGCCGGCGTCCAGGGCCGCGGCCAGCGTGGCGGCGCCGTACAGCGTGGACGCCTGGAAGATCTGCACCGGCAGCGGCCGGGGCGCGGATTCGCTCCCGGGCCGGCCGTGGGCGTCCGGGGCGCTCGCGGGACCGGAGGAGTCCGCGGAGCCCGGGGCGGGGCGGGGAGCGTTGGTGGTACGGGGCGTGCGGAAGACCGGGGGCCCGACCGTCACGGCGCCCGTGCCGCCCGGTCGGGCCTCGCCCGTGTCGCGCAGGCGGCGCAGCAGCGTGCTCCGGGCGGTGTCCATCGTCGCCAGGGTCTCGTCGAGGACCTGTTGGGGCATCCGGTGCAACGCGGCGGCCGACTCGAGCTTGAGCTGTGCGGCCACCGAACTCTCGTACTGGTCGGCCTTGTTCATGTGGAAGGCGATCATCGCGCAGTAGGTGCGGATCGCCTTCGGCATGAAGCGGTCGCCCTCCGGATCGGCGGCCACCTCCCGCAGGACGGTGTCGTAGGCGGGGATGAAGTCCAGCTGGCGGGTGTCGGAGATCTGGGTGAGCGACGTCTGCACACCCCGCCGGTAGAAGGCCCCGTGCAGTCCCAGCGCCGCGTAGCTGCGGGCCCGCAGGTGCAGCCGCCACACCCACAGGCGGTCCTCGGCGGTGCGCAGCCGCGTCTCGAACCGGCCCTCGCCGTCCTCGAAGAGCCGGGAACTGTAGATGCCGAATGGGACGAAGGGGTAGTCCACCATGGTGGACATGTGGGCGGGCGCGATGCCGTCGCGCGGGTCCATCACGACGTCCCGCATCCGGGCCGGGGCGTAGCGGATCTGCCGCTTGCGGCCCGTGGCCAGCACATGGTCGGTGCGGGCGAAGTCGCAGTCGAGGCGGGATATGCGGTCCACCATGGCGCGCAGATGGCCGGGGGCGTACCAGTCGTCCCCGTCCAGAAACGTCACGTAGTCGCCGCTCGCCTCGTCCAGTCCGGTGTTGCGGGCCTGGGCCACACCGTGGTTGGTCTCGTGGTGGATCGCCCGCGCGTTCGGCAGTGCGCCGATCATGTCCTCGATGATCTGCCCGGTGCGGTCGGTCGAGCAGTCGTCGATCAGCAGGAACTCGAACTCGGGGTCCGCGTTGACCGCCAGACTGCGCACCGTTTCCGCGACATAGGCCTCGACATTATGGCACGGGACGATGACGGAAAGCGTGGGCATGCGCGGGACTCCCCCGGGGATTTCATTCCAGTAACCCGCGCATGCTATCCGTTCCCGAAGGATTCCCATGGCCTGGAAATGAACAGCCACCGACATGACGGTGAACACTGCCGGTTCCGCGTCCGGATGAGTGGTGACGGCACCCGGGCGGCCGCGGCCAGGCGTTCACGCCACCGACTGTCGGCGCGCCCGGTCGCGGCTCAACGCCCTGGGCCACGCACCACGAGGGAGATGCCCGGCCCGCCCGCCCCAGTCAGCGGTAGACGGCTGATCCACTCCATTGACGTCGGTGCCCCCACAAAGTCTCGTGGGGGCACCGACATACGTCTCCGTCGGGCGTCGGCTTCGCCGCCACACGCCCGTCCAGCTTCTTCTACGCGTCTTCACCCGCGTCGGGAAGCGGCAAGTTGAAGAACTGGTACACGGCCACTCGCTGGCCTTCCACAGAAGTCACCTGGGACGGTTCGGCCGCGCCGAAGATATCAACGGTCTCTCTCTTCTCGGCGGACCTGGAGAGGACCGCGGCGAAGCGGCCATTATCCATCTGCTGCTGCATCCCGGATGGAAACACGTCCGGTCGGGCGCCTTGGCAGCAGAGGAGGAGGCCTTCCTTCTCCAGGTCAGTTCGAGCGCTGAGGAGGCACTTGAACAGATTCGACTCGGAGAAGGACCGCCAGTCCCGGCCCGAGAACTTCATTCTCAGGCCCGCCCCGTCCTCGTCAAGGATCTCGAATGAAACCGGAACGACCGAGGATCCTGGCCCCGCAGCCAACAGTTCAACCGATTCCATACCTCACTCCCGGTAGTTCGGATTGGGGATCCATTCTCCTGTTGTTTCGTGCCAGCACCCGCGTATGTGACACGACTCGATGGTACGTGGCACGGCGATCTCCGCCTCCTCTGCATGCACGTTCCCAGGAATCGCCTTGTTCACGTCGATTCCGCCGGACGCGCCTCGGGAGTCGATCGCGAAAGTGTGGCCCTTCCGGCTCAGCGCGTGAGACTTCGAAGTGGTCGTCGCCACGTATCCGGAGTCGGGGGAAAAGGTCCCGGAGACACCCGCGACATGCTCTTCGAGGTTCATGTTGTCCCCCTTGGGAGCGAACCCCTGATCGAAGATCTCGCTGGGATGCCGGGTGTCGCTCCGATAGACATCCCCACAGTTGTGAACGAGGACCGGCGTCGCCCCCGCCACCACGTAGTACGTGTGGGCGCTGTCGACCGTCAGGTTGTAGACCGCCGCCTGCTGGGTCCAGGCGCTGACCGCCTCGATCTGGACGCGGGTGCCGGAGCCGGTGCGCAGCCATTCGCCGGGCTTCAGTTCGCCGGCCTTCAGCCACTTCTTCAGGTCCGGGACCCAGAAGGGGTGACCCGCGGTCGCCGTGACGGTGTCGGTCGCGTCGCCCTTGTCGCCGTCCGTGTCGATCGTGACCTTGACGAGTTTCTTCGCGCCCCGGCCCTCGATCGTGTCGGTGACCTTCTCCTTGGAGGTCCTGCCGGTCGTCGGGTCGGTGGCGAGGACCTCGTCGCCCTCCTCGACCTTCTCGATCGGTTTGCGGCTGCCGTCGGCCATCACGACTTCCGTACCGGGTACGAAGCTGTTGCCGCTGGCGAGTGAGGCCACGTCCCTGGCGGTCGAGACGCACTCCCCCACCGACTCGGCCTCGTTGAGGACCTTCTTGCCCTTCTCCGCCGCCTTGGCGATCTCGTCCGCGTACTTCGCCGCCTTCGCCGTCATCCGTCCGGCCTTGGCCGCGCGGACCGCCGCCGCGCCCGCGCCGCCGAGGACGATGCCGCCCACGGTCGCCGCCGCCCAGGCGCAGGACTCCATGTCGCCCGTGGTGACGCAGTTCTTGATGTCGTTGAATCCGGTGACGTCGCCGACGATGTTGCCGACCGTCTTGACGTCGTCCCAGACCTCGCCCCAGTCGACCGCGTCCGAGACGGTCTCCACGACGCTGCCGACCTGCTTGACGACCTCGTCGCGGATGGCGTCCGCGGCCTTGGCGGCGTCGGCGACCACCTGGACGGCCGCGCCGACGATGATCGCCGGAAGGTTCGGGTCGGCCGTGACGATCGCCTTGCCGACGGCGATCAGCGGCTTGGTGGCCGCGAGGATCGCCGGGATCGGATTGTGCTGCGCCGCGAACGAGGCCGCCTGCCTGGCCTTCTTGGTGAGGTAGACCTTCGCCTGGTAGGCCGCCCTGGCGGCCTGTCTCGCCTTCTCACGCGCCCACTCGGTGACGCCCGTCCTCTGGCCGACCCACTTGGCCGCGTTGACGGTGGCGTCGACGACCGTCTTCAGACCCGACTTCCGGTACACCCAGCTGGCGGCCTTGCCGACGTAGCTCAGGGCCAGCTTGAACGCCGCCCCCGGGTTGCGCCACGCCCACTGCACACCGTGCCAGACGGACTGGGCGGTCTTGGAGACCCAGTGCGCGCCCTGGTTGATCTTCTTGCCCGTCCAGCTCACGGCCTTGCCCGCATAGCTCACGGCCTTCTTGCACCAGCCGCAGCTCGGCCAGTGGCCGTCGGGGTCGGTGTAGTCCAGCGGGGCGCCGGCGCCGTAGGTGTAGCGGTTGGCCAGGATCGAGGCGCCGGAGCTGTAGCCGTAGGAGTCGCGGGAGTCGAAGGCGCCGGTGCCCGGGTCGTACCAGCGGGCCCCCATGTCGACCTGGCCGGTGGCCGGGTCGGTCCAGTCGCCCTGGTAGCCCACGTTGCCCTGCATGTCGGCGGTGCCGAGCACCTGGCCGAACGGGTCGAAGGCCGTGGACTCGTCCAGGGCGGGCGCCGCGCCGTTCGCCGCGGACATGCTCCCGACGACGTCGCCGTGCTTGTCCTCCACCGTCAGTCGGGCCGTGCCGCCCGCCTCGGCGATCGACAGGAGCTCGTCGGACGCGCCGCGGCCGTACGTGGAGTTCTGGTCCTTGACCGGGTCGGGTGCGAAGCCGGCGTAGGAGAAGCCCACACCGTTGCGGGACGCGACACGGTCCAGCGAGTCGTAGGTGTACTCCGTGCCGGACTCGCCCGCCTTCACCAGCCGGTCGAAGGCGTCGAAGGTGAGGTCCTCCTTCAGACCGGAGCTGGTGCGCGAGGCGAGTGTGCCGCGTGAGGTGTAGTCGTAGGTGTAGTCGCCGTCGGACAGCAGCCGGTCGCGCTCGTCGAAGGTGGCGGTCTTGGCGCCGTTCTTCACACGGTTGCCGCTGTCGTCCCAGCCGTACTCGGTCGTCGTGCCGCCCGCCGTCCAGGAGGTGAGGCGGCCGGCCTGGTCGTAGCCGTAGGTGTTGGATCCGGCCTTCGCGGTACCGGTCGTGGTCTTCGACGTCAGCCGGTCGTCGTCGTCGTAGCCGTAGTCGGCCGACGCCATCGTCTGTCCGGCGCTGTTCTTCAGGGTGTCGGTGTCGAGGCGGCCCAGGTCGTCGTAGGTGAGGCCCCGGGACTGGCCCGCGCCGTAGTCGACCTTCTTGACCGCGCCCGCGCCGTCGTAGGTGTAGCTCTGCCGCACGCCGGTGAGCGGGTCGGTCGCCGAGGCGAGCTGCTGCTTGACGTAGCTGAAGCGGGCCGTGCCGGCCGCGTCGGTGCGGCTGGTGAGCAGGCCGTCGCCGTCGTACTCGTACGTGGCGTCGCCGGACGGGCCGGCCGCCTTCAGCAGGGCGCCCCGGTCGTTGTACTCGTAGGTGTCGTCGCCCTCCGGGGAGGTGGCCCCGACCAGCCGGCCCGCCGGGTCGTAGCGGAACCGCTTCTCGGGGGTGGCCGCCTCGGCGCCCGCGCCGGTCTCGCGGACCAGTTGCCCCGCCTTGTCGTACTCGCGCTCGCGGACCACGTCGCCGGGCGCGGTGACCTTCACGGGCCGGCCGGCGGCGTCGTACGCGGTCGTCCAGGTGCGGGCCGCCGGGGACGGGTCCCGCTCGGTCGCCGGCTCGATCACCGACTCGGCCAGGCCGAGCGTGTTGACGGTGTAGATCGTCGAGTTCCCGCGGCCGTCCGTGTAGCGGGTGCGGTTGCCGAGCGCGTCGTAGCCGAAGGACGTGGTGATCGACTTGGTGTCGGAGACCGGCTCGGTCTGGCTGCTCAGCCGGTTGAGGGCGTCGTAGGAGTAGGTCGTCGTACGGTTCAGCGGATTGGTCGACGTGGCCAGGTTGCCCGCCTTGTCGTAGGTGTAACCGACCTTGCGCAGCACGCTGTTGAACGGGTCCAGGTCCTGGTCCTGGACGAGCTGGCCGAGCTGGTCGTACAGCTTGGCGGAGGTGCGGCCCATGCCATCCGTGCGGCGGACCTCGCGGCCCTCGGCGTCGTAGCCGAGCTGGGTGACGACGCCGCTGGGCTCCTGCGTCCGGGTGAGCCGGCCGAGGCTGTCATAGGTGAACTGGCTGACGGCGCCGCTCGGCGAGGTCTGCTTCACCACGTTGCCCGCGTCGTCGTACTCGTTGCGGGTGGTGAAGGCGCCGGGCTGGGGCCTGCGCTCGATCTGCGTGGTGGTGACCGGGCGGTCCAGGTCGTCGTAGGTCGTCTCGGCGCGGGCGCCGTTCGGGTCCGTGACCGACAGGATCTCGCCGGTGCGGGTGTAGGTGTACTTCCACTGACCCCGCTCGTCGCCCGTGCCGACGGGGACGTCCTTCACGGTGAGCCGGTTCTGGCGGTCGTACTGGAACCTGGTCACACGGCCGAGCGGGTCGGTGCTCTCGGTGAGGTTGCCGAGCGGGTCGTAGGTGTTGGTGACGGTCGGGGCGACGGTGCCGGTGGAGCCCGGCGCCGTGTAGGAGGGCGCGGTCTCGGTGACCGGGCGGCCCAGCCGGTCGTAGGCGGTGCGGTTGACGTTCCCGAGCGCGTCGGCCGACTCCGTGACCGCGCCGAAGGTGTCGTACCCGGTGAAGGTGGCGGGCCGGGAGGTGGCGGGCGCGCTGCCGCCGGACTCGGTCCGCACGGCGGGCGCGGTGACGGAGACCGCCCGGCCGAGCTCGTCGTAGCCGTACTCGGTCCTGTTGCCCGCCGGGTCCGTCCTGGAGGTGGTGAGCCCGCGGTCGTCGTAGGTGTAGTCGGTGGTGCGGGAGTCGGTGCCGTTCTCGACCGTCTCGTGCAGGACGTTGCCCGCGTCGTCGTACTCGTAGCGGACGGAGTCGCCGCTGACGCTCACCGGCCAGGGGACGTTGGAGGGGGAACCGCTGGAGGCGGTCGTCAGCACGTTGCCGGCGACGTCGTAGGTGTACGTCGTGCGCCGCGCGAGCCCGCCGGGGTCCGTGGCCTCGGACTTCACCCGGCCGACCGGGTCGTAGGTGTACTCGGTGACGAGCTTGCCGCCCGCGGTCGTCTCGGTCAGGACGTTGCCGGCGCCGTCATAGGTGTCGGACTCGACGACGATGTCGCGCTTGGTGCCGTCGGGGTTGTGGAAGTCCTTGAGCGTGATCGACTTGACCAGGTCGTCGCCGTAGTACTGGTACATCAGCGAGCGGCCCATGGAGTCCGTGTGCCGGACCAGCCGGCCGCCCATGTCGTAGGCGTACGACTGGAGGACGGTGTAGCCGTCGTCGCCCCCGTCGTCGTCCCAGTCGCGCAGCCGGGTCTCGGCCATCATGTTGCGCGCGGTGTAGACGTAGTCGAAGTGGTTGCCGCCGGCGTCGACCATCGACGTCTTGTTGCCGAAGACGTCGTAGGTGTACGAGGTCTCGTTGCCCTCGGCGTCGGTGACGAGCTCCGGGCGACCGTGGTCGTCGAGGCCGAAGGTCATCACCCGCGCGGCGTCCCCGCCCAGCAGGTCGCTGATCTCGGTGCGCACCACGTTGCCGTCGGCGTCGTAGTCCGTGGTGGTGCGCTGCTGGTGCTTGCCGGAGGTGACGGCGTTGGTCGCCGCCGGGTCGGTGAGGGTGTGGACCCGGGAGAGCTTGTCGTAGGTGAAGGTGGCCGTCGTGCCGGCCGGCTGGGCGTCCGTGACGGTGGTCTCGGTGAGCTTGCGGCCCAGCGCGTCGTACGTGTACTTGGTGATCCGGCCGGACGGCTCGGTCACCCAGGCCAGGTCGCCGTTCTTGTAGTACTGGTAGCGGGTGACCTTCCCGCGCGGGTCGGCGGTGGTGAGCGGCAGGCCGGTGGGCGTGTTGCCGCCGCCGACGGCCGGTTCGGCGCCGGTCGTGTACGTGTTCCTGGCGGTGCCGCCGTCGGGCGCCGTCTGGGTGAGCAGCGCACCGCTGGTGTTGTACGTGTACTTGGTGAGGTAGCGGTTGTCGGTGGGGCCGGTCGAGCGGCCGTCGCGGGTCTCGGACGGCTGGTCGACCCGCAGGTCGAAGTCGCCGGCCGGCGTCGGGTAGGTGGTGTACGAGGTCTGGCAGTCGCCGGCCGAACGGCAGGTCCGCCGGCTGGTCACGTTGCCGCGGTCGTCGTAGCCGAGGGTGACCTTGTCGCCGTTCTCGCTGGTGATGCCGGTCTGGAAGCCGTTGTCGTCGTACTCGAAGGAGCGGATGGCGACACCGTCGACGGTGTACCGGATGAAGTCCGGTCCGTCGCCGCTCCCACCGGGCGGGTCGGTGCAGAAGGCGGGGTCGCCCGGGTCGGGCTGGGTGCAGATCTGGCCGGGGCCGGTCGGCGACGGGGAGGGGGCCTCGGTGACGGGCTCGCGGGCGCCGAGCGCCATCGGCTCGCCGTAGCGCAGCAGGCGCGAGGACAGCCCGTCGTACTCGTAGAAGTAGGGGGCGTCCATCGGGTCGCGGACCTCGACGGTGCGGCGCAGGTCCTTGTCGTTGCCGAAGACCGCGGGCGTGCCGACCTTCCAGGTGCCGCCGTTGCGGTCGGTGTACTCCTGGACGCGGTCGCGGGCGGTGTCGTACTGGACCTCCGAGGCGACGCGGCCGCTCGGCAGCGTGGTCCTCGTCAGGACGTCGGCGCCGCGGCCGGCCTCGCGGTAGTGGGCGGCGACGGCCGCGGTGCCCAGCGGGTGGTGGTAGACGGCGACGTCGTCGATGGCGCCCGCGAAGGACTTGGCGGCGGTGGAGCCCCAGCCCGGCCAGGAGGCGGGGGTGGTGGCGTGGGCGGCGCCGATCTGGTTGTAGGTGAGGTCGGTCTGCAACGGCTGCTTGCCCGTGATGGTCCCGGAGAGCTTGCCGTCCAGGTAGAGGCTCTGGGTGGTGCCGGACATCGACAGCGCCGCGTGGTGCCACTGGCCGTCGTTGACGTTCTTGGTGACGTCGGTGACCGGCCCGGCCGTGCCGGTCCAGAACTGACCGCGGAGCTTTCCGTCGGTGCCGACGTACAGCATCGGCACACCGGTGCCGGGCGTGGTGCCCCAGGTCTTGTCCTGGTAGCCGAGGAGCGGGCCGCCGACGCCGCCGGCGATCGTCTTGAACCACACCTCGACCGCCTGGTCACGGCTCTTCTTCAGGGTGCCGGCGGGCAGATCGACGCGTGAGGTGGTGCCGTTGAAGGAGGCCGCGGTGCCGGGGTCGCCGGTGAGCGCGCCGGCGGCCTTCAGGGTGACGTTCTGGTAGGTGCCGCGGTCCTTGCCGAGGTTGGCCTGGTTGGCGCTGTCGGCCGCGGTGCCCTCCTCCTCGCCCAGGCGCCAGTAGGACTCGGGGCGGGAGTCGAGCACGGTGGTGGCGTAGTGGCTGCCGGTGCCGTAGGTGTACTGGGTGCAGCCGTTCAGCGGGTCGCAGACCTTGTCCAGCAGGTCGCCGGTGTAGCTGTACGTCCAGGCCGGCGGGGCGCCGTCGACGGAGGTCGTCTGGACCCTGGTGACGTGCGCGCCGGTCCAGGTGAAGGTCAGCGAGCGGGAGGTGCGGTTGTTCGTCGCGGTCGCGAGCTTGCCGGCGCTGTAGGTGTAGGTGACCGAGTTGGAGTACGCGTCGGTGATCTTGGCCAGCAGACCGGTCGTGCTGAACTCGTAGGTCGTGCCGGACTTGTCCTGCAGCTTGTAGGTGTTGGCCGTGGAGTCGAAGGTCAGCTTGGCGAAGCGACCGGGCGGCGGGGCGTACGTCCCGTCCGCGTTCTTGCCGAAGCGGACGTCCTGGCCGTCGGGGTAGCGGATGACGACGTTGCCGCTGCCGTCGTCGTCCGGTGTCAGCCGCATGTCGAAGCGGGTGGTCCAGCCGGCGCCGAAGGCGAGGTCACGCCGGGGGTCGAGGCTGTTGTACGTGCGGATCAGCGTCAGGTCGGGCCCGACGCCGGCGAGGGAGGCGTCGGTCGCGCTGGAGGTGAAGTTGCCGACGTTGGGGTCGAACTCCTTGCCCTGCGCCCCGGAGAGCCGCGAGGTGATCTCGGGCTGCGGAACCGTGGCGACCAGGGCCACCTGCTGGGTGGGGACCTCGTTGGACGCGTCCTTGACGAAGCCGCGCCACAGATAGGTCTTGCCCCACTTCAGCCGGCCCGAGGGCACCGGGTAGGCGGAGCCGGTCTGGTAGGCGGAGGTCGTGCAGGCGGTCGGCTTGCCGTCCTTGTCCGCCTCGCAGATCTCGAACTTGTACTGGAGCGAGGAGCCGGGCGGCGCGTCGATGTCGACGCCGGCCGCCCAGAGCTGCGGGGTCAGGGTCTGGGCCTGGTAGCCGTTGGGCGGGAACTGCTCCTTGACCACCGGCGCGATGTCGAAGACCTGGATGGTCAGCCGGCCCGGCGGCACCTGCTCGTCGGTGAAGACCTTCCCGCCCTGGCGCACCATCGTGAAGTCGAGCATGTAGACGCCCGGCGGGAGCGCCTTGATGGTGGCGTCGACCGTCGCCCGGGCGCCGTGGGCCACGTTGCCGGTGAGGCTGCCCGCCCGCTGCTGCGTGACCAGCTTGCCCTTCTTGTCGTAGGCGCGGTAGGCGAGGTAGTAGGTGGACGGCGTCCAGGTCTCGGCGCCGTTGTTGGTGACGGCCACCTTGACCTGTCCGGCCTGGTTCTGGAGCACCGGCGGGTCGGGGACGGGCTTGGGGAAGGCGTAGGAGGCGTTGTACGGGGAGTGCGTGACGAACAGCTTGGGCGGGTTGGCCGAGGCGTGTCCGGTGAACTTCTTGAACGCGAGCGAGTCGGTGGCGGAGGCCCGCAGCGACAGGCCGTAGTTGGCCTGGGTGCCGTTGACCCAGCGCTGCACCAGGTCGCGGCCGCCCTTGCCGAGGTCGAAGAGCTCGCCGGCGGTGGGGCAGGCGGACTTCGACTGGCCGAAGCCTATGTAGCCGTAGGCGAAGGACTTGGACGCGAGGGCGCCGCCGACCGAGGGGCCCGGGTAGGCGGTGCCGGTGCCGGCGGTCCAGGACTGGGTCACGGGGTGCACGGAGACGGAACGCGGCTTGCAGGAGGCCGAGTCGAAGTTCACGACCTGGAGCTGCGCCCCGAAGATCTGGTGGTACCGGAGCTCCTCGTCGAGGCCGGGGAAGCCGAGGTAGGCGGCGGAGGCGCCGTCCGGGCCCTTGCCGACCTGGAGTTCGCTGGAGCCGACGACGGAGCCGCCGCCGCGGACCGTCATGGAGGTGGAGGCGGAGGTGGTGTCGACGGAGGGGTCGATGCGGACGGGGAAGGCACGGGCCGGGTCGCCGAGCCACTTCGGGTCGGCGGTCACCTTCAGCGCCTGGCCGCCGTCCTGCCGCCGGATCAGTTCGTACGACACGGCGTGCGAGACGGACCGGTCGGCGTCCTCCATGAAGCCGGCCGGGACGACGGCGCGGGTGCGGCCCTCGGCGTCGGTCAGCAGAATCGATCCGCCATCGGCCTTGGCGGTGAGGCCCCGGAGCTGGAGTGGGAAGAGGAAGCTGTTGGGGGCGGTGGCGGACCTCAGGACGAGGGTCTCCTTGACCCCGCCGGCCTGCGAGTCCAGCCAGAGGTCGGCCCCGGGGAGCACCTGCTCGTAGCTGACGCGGGCGCCCTGCGCGCTGCCCGCCACGGCGGCGGCGCCGCTCAGCCCGTACCCGAAGGACTCACCGGACGGCAGCGTGACGGAGGCGAGGACGCCCGCGTCGGCCCGGCCGGCGAAGCGCAGGGCCACCGAGTCGGCGGTGTTGGACCAGCCGCCGCGGTCCTCGACGAGCGAGCTGTCGATCGGCCGCCAGTTCCCGCCGGGGTCGCGGTAGTTGATCGGGTCGGTGGAGATCTCGCTGGTACGGGTGCCGTCCTCGTTGGCGTAGGTACGGCTGCGGGCGTCCCGCTCCGAGACGATCTCCTTGCTCGTCCCGCGGTCGAAGCCCTTGACCTTCGCGGGGGCGGGGGCGGTGACCTCGACCGCGTTCTCGCGCACCGCGGGCCGCGCGGCGGGCGGGCTCTTCAACGGGTACTTGGCCCGCAGGGACCGCGGTGCGCTGTTGTTGCGCCGGCCGCCCACGACGTGGCTCAGCCCCTCGGCGCTGCCCCAGCGCTGTGCGGGGCCCTTGGCGGCGGCCGGCTTCGCGGGAACGAGGTGGATCCCGACGCCCGCGACGGCGAGCGAGCCGACGGCGATGACCGTGGCCACGGCGAGCGCGACGGCCTTGCCCCAGTGTGAACGCAGAAGCCTCGGCAGCAGCAACGAGCGCGCGAGTGTCCGGTACGCCGGCACGGTTCCCCCACGGGACGAACGGATAGTCACAGGGAGCGTGCAGGATCGCCATCACCATGTCGACGACATGACAAGACCATTCATCTCGGCGTGATCATTACGTGATCCTTACCTCGGGGGCGGCACGTCGTTTCCCTAGGTGGCACTGGTGACACCGAACCAAGGCGCCGCGCGTTCCGCCGGGAGTCGGCGGCGATCGCTTCTGGGGCGTCGTTCAACAGGAATACGATCAGAGTTAACCTTCCGTGCACCTCGCACCGTGGAAGGCGCCGAATCACCGCCGAAATCACCGTTCCATTGATGGACCTGCAAAAAGTAAGAAAAAGAGCCGCGTTGAGCCCGGCCGTTTACCTTGGTGATCCTTATTGAAGATCTTTGTTCACCTGCTTGAAAGGGCAGCGTTCACCATCGGACGCTTAACGTCCACGTCATGAACCGGATCTCACCTCGCGCACTCGTCTCCGCCACTGCTCTGGCCACGGCCCTGGTGACCGCCCTCCCCCTCACCGGTGCGCTGCCCTCGGCTACCGCGTCGGCTGCCGTGTCGCTGACCTGCGGCTCCAACGGGGCCACCTACGCCCTGGACTCCGCCGGCAAGCTCAGCAGAATGGACATGCCGGACCCCGCGACCGGCAACGCCCTGCCCGCCGGCAGCACCATCGACACCACCTGGACCGGCTACGGCCACATGCTCGCCGGCCCCGGTGCGACCTTCTACGGCATCAAGTCGGACGGCTTGTACTACAGCCACCGGATCAGCTCCAGCAACACCTGGGACGTCCACCACCGGAAGATCAGCTCCGGCTTCGCCCAGTTCAAGGCCGCCGACCGGACCGACGACATCACCATCGACCGGGGCGGCTACATATGGACGCTCTCCGGTGCCAACAACGAGCTGCGCTGGTACCGCTACGACGCGACCGCCAACGACTTCGTCGAGGGCGGCGGCAAGATCGTCGACCAGGGCTGGAACTACGACGCCATCTACGCGGGCGACCGCGGCGTCATATACGGCCGTGACGCGACCGACGGCAAGCTCTACCGCTCGCGCTACGACTACACCAGCCAGCGCTGGATCGAACGCCATGTGCTGGAGTCCGCCGCCGACTGGAGCGACACCAAGTTCATGCCGTCGTACGGCGGTGACACGCTGTTCCGCGTCAAGGGCGGCGGCGCGGTCACGTACTACCGCTTCGACGAGGACATCCGCGACTGGGCCGTCTACAACAAGCAGGTCGCGGCGTCCGGCTGGGCCGGTTACGTCTCGGTCTCGGCGGGGCCCGACATCTGCAAGCTGAACGTCAACCACACGCCCGCGGCGACGCCCGTGCCGCTGGAGTCGTACACCCCCAACTCCGTCATGCAGGCGTCCGACGGCAAGCTGGAGCTCGCCTACACCGACAACATCGGCCGCCTGGTCCACGGCCGCACCGACCCGGCCGACATCAACGGCGCCCAGTGGACGGTCATTTCCGGCCAGGAGGCGTTCACCGGCCGTCCCTCGCTCTCCGCGCACACCGACGGCCGCGTCGTCGTCACCGCCCACAACACCTCCGGCAGCGTCTGGCAGCGCAACCAGAGCGCCGTGGGCAGCGCCGACTGGGGCAACTGGATCGATCTGGCCGGTGCCATGAAGCAGCACGCCGTCACCGGCAAGACCCCCTCCGGTCTCATGACCCAGTTCGCCCTCGACGCGGACGGCAAGCCCTGGTACCGCGTCCAGCAGCGCGCCAACGTCGACTTCATGGGCTGGATGCCGCTCTCCGGCACCGGCTTCACCGGCCCCCTCACCGCCGTCACCGTGCGCGACGGCATCCAGCTCTTCGGAAGGAAGGCCGACGGCACCCTCTCCACGGCCCTCTTCAAGGAACAGGGCACGCTCTCGGCGTGGACCGGCCTGGGCGCTCAGGCCACCAACGGCACGCCGTCCGTCGTCGTCTACCCCGGCTACCGCATACGCGTCTTCGCCACGGACCCGAGCGGCAACGTGCTGACCACCGGCCAGTCCGCCGAGGGCGGGGCCTACGGAGCCTGGGAGACCGTCGCCGGCGTCACCGCGCAGGGCTCCCCCAGCGCCGTGATCTCCCCGCTGACCGGCCTCACCGAGGTCGTCGTCCTCGGCGCCGACGGCTACATCCACAACACCGGCGAGACCGCCCAGGGCAGCGGTGCCTGGCGTGCCTGGGACCAGGAGACCTACGAGACCTCGGCCACCGAGCCGACCGCCTTCACCTACACCAACCCCACCGGTGCGACCTGGGCCTACACCTTCCGTACCGCCGACAACCAGACCCGCATCTACCAGGTCCGGCAGACCTCTTCGCTCAGCGCGATGCGCGCCGCCGCCGACGCACCGGACTTCCAGGGCCACAAGCTGCCCGCCCCGCCGGCCGAGTGACCGCGCCGTAGCGCGGGCCGTGGCGGCCCGACGGCCGCCACGGCCCGCGCCCCCCACCGCCGCCCGCTCCGCCCCGCTTCCTTCCGTCCACCAGGCACGGAGCCGGGGCGGGCCGGAGCCGGGCGGCGCTCCGCTCACGGCCAGGTCCGCACCGCGGGCTCGCACCGCGGGTCCGCACCGCACCAGAAAGGTCTGCACCGCCGTGTTACGACTACGCGTGCGCGCCCTCGGCGCCGCCCTCGTCACCCTGCCCCTGATCCTGCTCGGAGCCGTCGCTCCGCCCGCCGCCGCCGGCGGTACCCAGCCGTCGGCCGACGGCCTCATCGGGACCGAGCAGATCCTGTTCCGCTCCGGGACCGCCGGATACGGCTGTTTCCGCATCCCCGCGATCGTCCGTACGAAGGCGGGCACCCTGCTCGCCTTCGCCGAGGCCCGCCGCTCGCCCTCCTGCGGCGACCGCGGCGCCATCGACATCGTCGTCCGCCGCTCCACCAACGGCGGCCGCACCTGGGGCCCCGTCCGCGTGGCGCTCGCCGGCAGCGACACCGACCCGGAGACGCCCTTCACCCGCGGCAACGCCTCCCCCGTCGCCGACCTGCGCACCGGCGAGGTCCATCTGCTCTCCACGGCGGAACCGGCCGAGCCGGGCGGCAAACGGCTGCCGCGGATCCAGCACAGCACCGACGACGGGCTGACCTTCGGCGCGCCCGAGCCGCTGCCCCGGCTGGCGAACCCGCAGGACGGCTGGTTCGGCACCGGCCCCGGGCACGGCATCCAGCTCAAGCGCGGCGACAAGGCGGGCCGGCTGGTGGTGGGGGCGTACGAGTCCCCTCCGCGGCCCGGTCACGACGGCCAGCTCGTCGGTGTGCTCTACAGCGACAACGGCGACGACTGGTTCGCGAGCGAGACGGCCGACTCCTACGGCCCCGGGTTGCTGCCGGGCGAGCCCACCGTCGCCGAACTCGACAACGGGCAGGTCTACATCAACGCCCGCAACAACAACGGCACCTCGTCCGGGCACCGTACGCACGCCGTCAGCACCGACGCGGGCGCGACCGTGCCCGCGCAGCAGGTCGTGCCCTCGCTGACCACGCCCCAGGTCCAGGCGTCGGTCCTGGCGCTGGAGCAGACGTACCGGGCCACGCCCGGTGACACGCTCGTCCTCTCGGCGCCCTCGCACCCGACGGACCGCCGGAACATGCGGATCCGCTACTCCACCGACCGCGGCGCCACCTGGCGCGACGCCGCGCAGATCAACGCCCAGCGGGCCGGCTACTCGGACCTGGCCGAGCTGACCGACGGCGAGATCGGCCTGGTCTACGAGGGCGGCGACAGCTTCTCCGCGGCCAACGTCTACTTCAACCGCTTCACCCCGGCGGCGGCCGGCGTGCCGGGCACCTTCACCGGCGCGGTCCACCCGCAGGCCTCCCGGGCCGCCGGCCGCACCACCCCCGACACCACGCCGGACGCCGACGACGCCTATCTCGCAGGGGATTCGGCGCTCGGCACCGGCCGCTGGGGGCAGGGGCTCGCCCTCGACGCCGCCGGTGAGTACGCCGACGTGCCGTACACGCCGGGCATCGACCCGCGCGACGGCGACTTCACCTACTCGCTGTTCTTCAAGTACACGGCGCAGCCCGGCGAGACCCAGCAGCGGGTACTGATCTGGGCCTACGGGTACGGCGCGACGAAACCGCAGGTGTGGGTGCGAGCCCAGCCCGGCCAGGACCGCCTGTACGCCTGGGTGCAGGGCACCGGCGGCACCGCCTCCGTCGCGCTGGCCGACGCCGGCCCGTCGACCGCTTTCGGCGACGACGCCTGGCACCACCTGACGCTGGTGCGCGACGGCGGACGGATCACGCTCTCGGTGGACGGCACGTCCTCGGCGCAGGCCACCGGCGTGGCCGGGCCGGTCGGCGCCGACCGCGTCGACGGCGTGGACGGGATCCGGCTCGGGGCCAAGCCCGACGCCACCGCCGGTGACCCCTTCAGCGGCGCCCTGGACGAGTTCCGGGTGTACCGCGCCGCGCTGACGGACGCCCAGCTCGCCGAGTTGCGCACGGGGAACGCGGCCCCCTCCGCGGACGGTTCGCTCGGTGTGCGGCTGCCGTTCCAGGTGGTCGACACCGCCGATGTGCCCGCGCTGACCTCGGTCGCGATCGAGGACGACGTCTCGGGTCACTGCGCCGACGGCACCCTGCTCGGCGGGGTGCCCGGTGAGGTGCCCGGCCGGGTCGGCGCGGGCGCGATCTCCGTGTCGGCGCCCCGGCCCGGCGTGGAGGTCCCCCATCTGCCGGCCCTCGACGTCGGCTCGGGCGACTTCACCTACGTCCTGTGGTTCCGGCACACCCTGACCGAGACCGACCCGAACGCCGCGCTGCTGTGGGCCTACGGCTCGGTCTCCGGCCAACCCTCGCTGTGGGTGCGCGCGCAGCCGTCCCAGCGGCGGCTGCTCGCGTACGCCGAGACACCCGCGGGCGCGGTGCAGGTGGCACTGCCCGATCCCGGCCCGTCGGCCGCCTTCGGGGACGGCGCCTGGCACCTGCTCTCGGTCGGCCGGAGCGGCGGCACGCTGCGGCTGAGCGTGGACGGGACCACGGCAGCCGAGACGGCCGGGCTGTCCGGCGCCCTCACCTCGACGGCGACGCCGGAGGGGCTGAGGGTCGGCTCCAAGCCGGGCGACCTCGATGTGTTCACCGGCTCCCTGGACGAGGTACGGCTCTACAAGCGGGCGTTGACGACGGACGAGCTGACGAGGACCGCGCGGTCCGCCGTCGGTTCCACGGGCGGCTACCCGGCCGACGGGCCCGCCCTGTCGTGGTCCATGGAGAACGACCACACCGAATCCCACCTGGTGGTCAGGCCGACCGCGGGCCCGGCGACCCCGGACTCGTCGGTGCACTGCGACCACGCCTACGTGCGGGGCGGAGCCCGGCCCACGACCTCGGCGGGCGGCGGCAGGTTCGGCGCCGGACTCGCCCTGGACGGCACGGACGACTCCGTCGAACTGCCGTACGGCGCGGACGAGGCCCTCGGCTCCGGCGACTTCACCGTGGCGACCTGGATGCGCTACACGGCGAGTCAGACGAGCGCCAACCAGGTCCTCTTCTGGGCGTACGGCGTCGGCGGCGCCGAACGCCAACTGTGGCTGCGGGCCCAGCCGGGCCAGGACCGGATCGCCGCCCTGTTGCAGACGGACACGGCCACCACCACCGTCCACGTCACCGACGCCGGCCCGGCCCAAGCCTTCGGCGACGGCGCCTGGCACCATGTGGTGCTCCAGCGCGCGGGCGGAAGGCTGAGCCTGTCGGTGGACGGTGGAGCGCCCGGCGAGGCCACGGCTCCGGCCGGCTCGGTGACGTACGAGGACGGCTTCGCCGTGCTCGGTCTCCATCTGGGGGCCAGGCCGGACGGCTACGACCGGTTCAAGGGCTCCCTGGACGAGTTCCGCCTGGTGCGGCGCGCGCTGACGGCGGAGGAGCTGACGGCCCTGCGCACGTCCAACGCGGACACCGGGACGGCCACCACCGTCCGGCTCCCGTTCGAGACGCTGGCGCCGCAGCCGTACGCCCGGATGTGAGCCGGATCCGCCGGGCGTTCTCAGCACACCGCGACACCGCGCGACCGCTGCCGGGGACACTCCGGCAGGTCGCGACCGCTGCCGGCCGGGCGAGCGACATCGCTCGGCCGGCAGCGGCGCACCGGCGCCGCGGGGGAGCTCAGGCTGCCTGGCGCTCCGCGAGCCGCTTCGCCTTCGCGGCGGCATCCTCCAGGGCACGGTCGCGGGAGGCCTCGTACAGCGGGACCAGTTGGGCCATCGCCGGGTTGTGCGGGGCCATGGTCAGCTCCGGGACGATGAAGTCGACCGCCAGGCCCAGGCCGTCGCCGAGGGCGGCCGCGAGGTAGTTCTGCACGTACTCGTACGGCTCGCGCGGGGTGCCCGGCGCGTAGGAGCCGCCCCGGCTGGCGACGACGGTCACCGGAGTGCCCTTGGCGGACTGGGTGTCCCCCGCGGTGCGGCCCATGAGGATCACGTTGTCCAGCCATGCCTTGAGGGTGGAGGGAATCGTGAAGTTGTACATCGGGGCGCCGATCAGCACCGCGTCGGCCCGCTCCAGCTCCTCGATGAGCCGTACGCGCTCGGCGAAGGCCGCGGCCTGCTCGGGCGTGTGCGAGGCCGGGTCGACGAAGCCGGCCGTGTGTGCCGCGGCGGTGATGTGCGGGACGGGTCGCGCCGCCAGGTCGCGGTAGACGACCGTGCCCTCCGGGTGCCGCTCCTGCCAGTGCGCGCGGAACGCCGCCGTCACGGCGCGCGAGGCCGATGCCTCGCCCGGGAACACGGAGGAGTCGATGTGCAGCAGGGTGGCCATGTGTGTCTCCAGACAGACGAACGGGGCAGCCCGACACCGGCGAGGGCGGGGCTAAGTTTTCGTACTCAGCTATATCTAACACAGGTACTTACTTTTTCTCACCTCCCTATGGCGAGGTAGTACCCTGATCACATGGCGGCGGAGCAGACCCACGACAGCGCGGCGTGCAAGCGGGTGGACGATGGCATCACCCGCGTCTTCCAGCTGCTCGGCAAGCGCTGGAGCGGCCCGATCGTGGCCGTCCTGGTGGGCCGGCCCGCGTACTTCGCCGACCTGCGCCGGGCGATCCCCGGCATCAGCGAGCGCATGCTCTCCGACCGGCTGGCGGAACTCGGCGCCGCGGGCCTGGTGCTGCGCGAGGTCGACGAGGGCCCGCCGCTGCGTGTCTCCTACCGGCTGACCGAGGCCGGGGCCGCCCTGGAGCCCGCGCTCAGGGAACTGGCGGAGTGGGCCAAGACCCATCTGCCGGACGCCGGCCCGTGTGCCGGGGCGATCCCGGAGCGCCCGGCCGGCGCGCGGGCCCAGGGCCTGTGACCGAACGGGTCCGCCGGGCCGGCTCGGACCGCCCCGCACTCCGGCGGGCCCGAACGTCCTCGCGGTGTGCCGGTCGGGCCGTCGCGGGAGCGGACCGGTCCTCGCGGGAGGCGGGGATCACCGCTGTCCGGTGAGGTCGGCCCGCGCGTAGCGGTCGTCGGGGCGCGCCGGCCGCAGGCGGCCGCGCGGTGTCGTCGCGTCGTACGCGGTGCCGACCGCCCGGTGCCGCCGCAACTCGCCGCCGCGCGGCCCCGCTCAGGCAGCCGGCCTCCTGGCGGGGAAGCCGTGGCCGCGGGCGAACACGATCACGGTGATCACCGGCAGCATGAGCAGCAGCGCGCTCCACGGCAGCGCACCGCTGCCGCTGAGGTCGAGCAGCACGCCGCCGATGACGCCACCGCCGGCCATGGCGACGTTCCACAGCGTGACGAGCATCGCCTGGGCCGCGTCAGCCGCCGACTCGCCACCGGCGTCACCGGCCGCGGTCTGCAACAGGGTCGGCACTCCGCCCCAGCCCAGGCCCCAGAGCGCGGCGGCCAGGTGGACGAGGGCGGTGTGGTCGGCGAGCACGGCCAGCACCGCGGCGGCCACGGCCACCAGCAGTGAACCGGCGATGGTCAGCACCCGCAGCCGGTGGTGGATCCGCGCGCCGACGATCCAGATGCTCGCCAGCGAGGCGGCGCCGAACACCAGCAGTACCAGACCGGTGCTGCCGCCGATGCCGAGGTCGTCGAGGAACGTGGCGATGTACGCGTAGACGACGGTGTGCGCGAGGACGAAGACCAGCGTGACGAACAGCACCGGGGTCACCCCCGGGACGCGCAGGGCGTGCAGCATCCTGGGCCGCCCGCCACGCTCCTGGCCCGGGAAGTCCGGCACGGCGGCGGCGATCCACGCCAGCAGCACGACGGTCAGCGCCGTCATCGCGAGGAAGGCCACGCGCCAGTCGGTGACCTTGCCGAGGAAGGTGCCGGCGGGCACACCGAGCGAGAGCGCGACCGGGATGCCCGCCATCGCGACGGCGATCGCCCGGCCCCGCAGCGGGACCGGGGCCAGTCGGCGGGCGTACCCGGCGAGCAGCGCCCAGGCCAGACCCGCCGCGACCCCGGCGACGAAACGGGCCGCCATGGTGGGCCCGTAGAGGGAGGACAGCGCGGTGACGGTGTTGGCGACGGCGAAGCCGGCCATGGCGGTCAGCAGCAGCCGCTTGCGGCGCCAGCCGGCGGTGGCCGCGGTCAGCGGGATCGCGGTGAGCGCGGTGCCGAGCGCGTAGATCGTGACCGTCTGCCCGGTGGCGGACTCGCTCACGTGCAGGTCCCGGCTCATCGCCGGGAGCAGACCGGCGGGCAGGCTCTCGGTGAGACTGGTGACGAAGACGGCGGTCGCCAGGGCCAGCAGGGCCGGCATGGGCAGTTTCCGCGGTTCCCCGCCGGCGCCGTGACGGCGCCCTGCGGTGCCGGGTTCCGCGGCCGAACCGGCCGCGGTGTCGGGTGCGGTGCTCATGGTGTGCTCCAGGGTCGTGGGGACGGGTCGGGGTGAGGTGGATCGCGGGGCCCGGGCCGCGGCGGTCGCCGTGGGCGGTCCCCGCACGGCCGGTGCGCTGTCAGGGCCGGTGCGCTGTCAGGGCCGGCCGAGGCCGCCGTCGACGGGGAGGCGGACACCGGTGGTGAAGGTGGCATCGGTGGCCAGGAAGAGCGCGGCCCGGGCCACCTCCTCGGCGGCGCCGAGACGGCCCATCGGTGGCAGGGGGACGGCGTCGTCGCCCGGCGCCCTGATACAGCCCGGCGCCACGGCGTTGACGCGGATGCCGCGCGAGACCAGCTCGGCGGCGAGCGCGCGCAGGGCAGCGGACGGCGCGCCGGGCGCCGTGAGGACGACCGCGCCGCCGTCGCCCAGGCACGGCAGCAGTGGCCGGACGGTGTCCGCGGCGTCGGCGAACAGCAGGTCGGCGCCGCCGCCGAGGCAGGCCGGCACATCGGCCGGTGCGACGATCCGGGCGGTGGACCCCAGTTCGGCGCACCGGCGGTGGCGCTCCTCGGTGGTGCGGGCGGTCAGCACGACCTGGGCGCCGCCTTCCACCAGGCGCTTGGCGATGGCCAGCGCGATCCCGGGGGCCCCGGTCAGGACGACGGCCGTGCGGCCCGCGTACTTGGTCATGCCGCCGCTTCCTCCCCCGCACCGGTCACTTGGGCCCGGCGCGTGGCGCTGCCCGGTGGACACGACTGTGCGCGGGGGCGCTCGGGAAAACCTTCGGGTCCGCTGACGGTCGGCTCACGTCCGGCTCACGGGGCCGGCCTCGGCGGCGGCCTGGCGCAACGGTGTACGTGACGTACAGTGACGCCCATGCGGTTTGGGGTGCTCGGCCCACTGACGGTGTGGGACGACGAGGGGGTCGCCGTCCGGGTTCCCGAGGCGAAGGTACGGGCCCTGCTCGCCGATCTGCTCGCGCACGACGGGGGCCCGGTCTCCACCGACCGCCTCATCCACGACCTGTGGGGCGAGCGGCCGCCGGCCCGGCCCGCGGGCGCCCTGCAGGCCAAGGTCTCACAGCTGCGCCGGGTCCTGGGCCGGGACCGCGTGCAGCACCAGCCGCCCGGTTACCGGCTACGGCTGGAAGACGCCGACGAGGTGGACGCCGCCCGCTTCCGCGAACTGACGGAGCGGGCCCGGAAGATCGCGGCCCCGAGCGCCCGGGCCGCGCTGCTCACCGAGGCACTCGGCCTGTGGCGCGGTCCCGCCTACGCCGACTTCGCGGACCTGGAGTTCGCCCGCGGGGCCGCGCGGCGCCTGACCGAGCAGCGGCTGTCCGTACGGGAGGAGCAGGCCGAGGCCCGCCTGGCCGCCGGTGACCACGTGCTCCTCGCCGGGGAGCTCGCCGACCTGGTGGCCCGGCATCCCCTGCGGGAACGGCTGCGTGCGCTGTGGATACGAGCGCTGTACGCGACGGGCCGGCAGAGCGAGGCGCTCGCGGCGTACGAGGACCTGCGCGCCCTTCTCCTCGCCGATCTGGGCGTCGATCCGAGCCCCGAACTGGCCGCCCTGCACCAGGCGGTGCTCCGCCAGGCCCCCGAGCTGGCCCCGGCGCCGCGCGACGCGGCCCACCCGCGTTCACAGCCGGAGCCGGCCGCCGGCCACCCCCGGCCCACCACGGAGGCGAACGCGCGCGCCACGCCCGCCCCGTCCAACCTGCCCGCCTCCCTCACCCCGCTCATCGGCCGGGAGGAGTCCCGCGCCCGCCTCTCGCGACTCCTGCGCGGCGCACGCCTGGTGACCCTCACCGGCCCCGGCGGAGTGGGCAAGACCCGGCTGGCCGTGGCGGCGGCCGACACGGTCCGAGAAGGTGAGTGGGGCGCCGACCTGCCTGACGGGACCTGGTTCGTCGAGTTCTCCGGCGTCCGCGACGGGACCGCCGCCGACCTCGCCCAGGTCGTCGCCACCACCCTCGGCATCAGCGACCACTCGCCCGCCGCCGTACGGGTCTGCGGCACCGGTACCCGCTCGCCCGTCGAACACCTCGCCGACGTACTGCGCGACCGCCGCACCCTGCTGGTCCTGGACAACTGCGAGCACGTCGTCGACGCCGCCGCCGAACTCGCCGCCCTGCTGCTGCGCACCGCCTCCGGGCTGCGCGTACTGGCCACCAGCCAGGAGCCGCTGGGCCTGCCGGGCGAGGAGGTGTTCCTGGTGGAGCCGCTGCCCACCGCCGACGCGGTACGGCTCTTCACACAGCGCGCCGCCGCCTCGGCACCCGGCCGCCCGCCCGCCTCCAGCGCCTGTGACGCCTCCGAACGCGCCGCCGTCACGGAGATCTGCCGCCGCCTGGACGGCATCCCGCTCGCCCTGGAACTGGCCGCGACCCGGGTACGCGCCCTCGGCGTGCGCGAGTTGGCGGCCCGGCTCGGCGACCGGTTCCGGCTCCTCACCTCCGGCCGGCGCGGCGCGCCCGAGCGGCAGCAGACCCTGCGCGCGATGATCGACTGGAGCTGGGAACTGCTCAGCGCACCCGAACGCATCGTGCTGCGCCGCCTGTCCGTCTTCAGCGGTGGTTGCGACCTCCGGGCGGCCGAGGTGGTGTGCGCGGGCGAGGGCGTCGCCGGACCCGAGGTCCCTGACCTGGTGTCCCGGCTCGTCGACCGGTCGCTGGTGGCCGTCGTGGGCGGCCCGACCGGCCCGCGCTACCGGCTGCTGGAGTCCGTCGCCGCGTACGCCACCGAACGGCTGCACGAGATGGAGGACCACGCCGCCGTACGCGATCGGCACCTGCGCCACTACCTCGGGCTCGCCGAACGCGCCGAAGGCGAACTGCGCGGCGCCGGACAGCGGTCCTGGCTCGCGCGGCTCGACGCGGACTCCGGCAACCTGCGGGCGGCCCTGGAGGAGGCGGTGCGCCGGGCCGCCGCCGGGACGCCGACCGAGGCGGCGCGCCTGGCCGCCGCGCTGGCCTGGTGGTGGCTGCTGCGCGGCCGGCTGGACCAGGCCCGCCGCGGCCTGCGCGCGGTCCTGGACGCCACCACGGCCGCCACGGCGGACTCCGAGCACGCCGAACCGGTCCTGCTGCACGCCGCCTTCGCACTGCTCACCGGTGATCACGACGCGGCCGCCGGCATGCCGGACGCTGACGCGGTCCCCGACCCGGCGCGCCGCGCGCGGACGTTGTGGTTGTGCGCGTACGGCCTGTTCAGCGCGGGAGCGGCGGACGACAGCAGCGAGTCGAACGACCGGGCGCTGAAGCTGTTCACCGCGGCGGGCGACCGGTGGGGCACCGCCGCCACGCTCGGGTTGCGGGCCGCGCTCGCGTTGATCCGGGGCGATCTCGCCGGGGTGGGCGGCGACGGGCGGCGCAGCGCCGTACTCTTCCGCGAGGTGGGCGACCGCTGGGGCGAACTGCAGACCGTGTCGCCGCTCGCGGCGCTCGCCGAGATCAAGGGCGAGTACGAGGAGGCCGCGCGCCGCCAGCACGAGGGGCTGCGCATCGCACGCGAACTGGGCCTGGCGGCCGAGGAGTCGGCGCGGCTGTCCGGTCTGGGCCGCCTGGCGCTGCTGGACCGCGACTGGGACCGGGCCCGTGAGCTGCACGAGCAGGCCCGGAGCAGTGCCGCCGAACAGGGCTACACATACGGTGAGATCCACGCCGGGATGGGCCTCGCGCTCGGCGCCCGCCGCTCCGGCGACCTGGATGCCGCCGAGGCACACCTGCGGCACCTGCGCGACGGCTACGCGGACGTGTCCTCGCAGGCGGGCGACCACCTGCTGCTGGCCGAACTGGGCTTCATCGCCGAACTGCGCGGCGACGCCGAGCGGTCCGCGGCGCATCATCTGCGCGGCCTGGACGTGGCCCGCGCGCTCGGCGAGCCGCGCGCCCTCGCGCTGTCCCTGGAGGGCCTGGCCGGCGCGGCGGCCCTGCACGGCACCGAGCCGGCCGCCGGCTGCGCGGCGCTGCTGCTCGGCGCCGCCGACGCGGCCCGCCGCAGCGTGGCCGCACCCCTGCCGCCGGCCGAACGCGCCGACGTCGACCGGATCACCCACGCGGCCCGCGCCACGCTGGGCGACGCGGCCTTCGACCATGCCTTCGGCCACGGTGCCCGGCTCTCCCCCGAGGAGGCACTGCGCCGGGCCGCCACGGTCCTCGGCCGGCTCAGGTGAAGGGGCCACGGCCTAGCGGGCCCGACCGTGGGGTCCGGCGGATCCCACGGCATGGCCGCTCCGGCCGCCGGTTCCGTCCCGGCCGGCCTCAGCCGACCGCCTTCCTCACGAGCGCGCTGATGAGCTCTTCATCGGCTGCGGTCAGTTCCTTCACCGCGTAGGCGGTGGGCCACAGGGCGCCGTCGTCGAGCGCCGCCTGGTCGCTGAAGCCGAGCGTGGCATACCTCGACTTGAACTTCTGCGCGCTCTGGAAATGGCAGACGACCTTGCCGTCCCGGGCGTACGCGGGCATCCCGTACCAGAGCTTGGGGGTGAGGTCCAAAGCGGCGGCCTTGACGATGGCGTGGATCCGCTCGGCGAGGACCCGGTCCGCTTCCGGCATCTCGGCGATCTTGGCGAGCACGTCCTGCTCCGCCGCCGCCTCCTTCTCCGCCCGGGACAGACCGCGTCGCGCGGCCGCCTTCTTCCCCTCCTGCGCGTGGGCCTTCATCGCGGCCCGCTCCTCGGCGGTGAATCCGTTGTGCTCCTCGGCGGGCGTGTCGGGGGTCTGGGCGGACGGCTTCGTGGCGTGCATGACGGGTCTCCTCCGTGCGGGGTGTGGCGGGTCGGACGGGTACGTGGCCGGAAGTCGGGGCGGCGCGGGAGTGTGTCAGGCGGCGGTCTCCCAGGCGAATCCGTCCGGGTCGGTGAAGGGGCCGGCGGTGCTCCCGAGGACGATGCGGTGCGAGCCGGCGCCGTCGGCGGGAACGCCGAGGTCCTTGGCCAGGCCGCTGCGCTTGTACAGCGCCAGCTTGACCGGGCTGGACTCGTCGGAGGCGAACTCGGCGTACTTGCCCCCGAAGCTCCGGGCCACGGTCAGGCCCCGGCCGACGTAGAACCGCTTGGCGGCCTTCACGTCCCCGACGCCGAGCAGGAGGACGATCTCGTCGATCTCCCCGGTGGCCGGACCGGTGTCCTTCTTCGCCGAGGTCGCGACCTTCCAGATCGTCCCGTCCGGGGCCTGCACGACGCCGCCGTAGCCCCACAGCGACTTCGCGGCGGGCTTCACCACCGTGGCGCCGGCCTCCACGGCGGCGCCGAGGAAGCCGTCGACGGTGGCCGGCCCGGACACCGTGAGCGCCAGGGTGAAGCCGCGGAATCCGGTGGAAGGCGCCTCGGACGCCCGCAGGCGCAGGCGCGTGTCCACGCCGAAGGCGGTGTAGAAGCGGTGGGCGGCATCGGGGTCGGCCACCTCGAGGGTGACGGACGCGATGGACATGGTCGATGCGGTGGGAGCGGTGACTGCCATGGCCATCACGCTAGGGGCTGCCGGGCGGCCGGGGCTTCTCGATTCCTGACCGGTCTCGTCACCTGCTTCGCCACGCACGCCGGCATCCCGTCCACCGCGACCGCGGGCCCCGCGTCATGGGCCGCACCCGCCGCGTCGACGCGGTCGGCCGCCTCCGCCGCCTGGCGCCGGAAGGCCCCGGGCGGCATGCCGACCAGCTCGGTGAAGCGCGTGGTGAACGTGCCCAGCGACGCGCAGCCGACCGCGAAGCAGACCTCGGTGACGCTGAGGTCGCCACGCCGCAGCAGCGCCGTCGCGCGCTCGATGCGACGCGTCATCAGGTACGCGTAGGGCGATTCGCCGTAGGCGGCCCGGAACTGCCGGCTGAGGTGCCCGGCGGACATGTTCACACTGCGGGCGAGCGCCTCCACGTTCAGCGGCTGCTCGTACTCCCGGTCGATCCGGTCGCGGACGCGGCGCAGCCGCGCGAGATCCGCCAGGCGCTGCGCCTGGACGCGTGCACGCCGCCATTCGGGCCGGCACATGAGAACACTCCCCTTCTCCGTCTTCCAACGACGTCCACCAACGCCCGGGGCGCCGGGCGGGGCAGGCGCCCCGGGCGCTCGGTGGTGACGACCGGCCCCGCCGCAGTCGGCCGGCCGGTCGAGCGGCTGCCGGACTGCGACGGGACCCGGGCCGGGCCGGCGGCCCGGTTCAGCGAGGGTCCGGGCGCGGTCCGGCTGGGCGGCCGGCCGGGCGGGCACCTCCACAACGGTGCGCCGCCGCGTTCCTCACGGGTGGTCGCGGTGTCCGCCCGCACGGCCGCGCCGGTGCCCCCACGGCTCAGCGAAGCTCCTGGACGCGGACCAGGTTGCCCGCGGGGTCGCGGAAGGCGCAGTCGCGGATGCCGTAGGGCTGCTCGGTCGGCTCCTGTACGACCTCGGTGTCGCCGGCCTGCACCTTCTCGAACGTGGCGTCGAGGTCCGGGGTGGCCAGCAGGATCCATCCGTAGGTGCCCTTGGCCATCATCTCGGTGATGGTGCGGCGCTCGTCCTCGGTGACTCCCGGGTCGGCGGCCGGCGGCGCCAGGAGGATCGACGTGTCGGGCTGACCGGCCGGGCCGACCGTGATCCAGCGCATCCTGCCCTGCCCGACGTCGCTGCGGACCTCGAAACCGAGAACGTCGCGGTAGAACGCGAGGGACGCGTCCGGGTCGTCGTGCGGGAGCGTACTCGTATGAATGGTGATGTCCATGGCGGGCAGGTTAGACCGGGTTGCGTGAACGGCGCTTCTCGATTCGTGACCCGTACTCGGCGCGGCGCTCCCCGCCGCGCGGGCAGGCACCACTGCCGGGGCGCGCGGTCGCCGGCCGGCACGCTCGATCACGGCCGGGCCACCGGACGACTACCTCGCGGACCACCGGGAGTGGGCCGCGGACCATCCCGCGCCACCCGCGGCCCTGCACCGGACCCTGAGCTTCTGGACCCGGATCCACGGCGTCCTGTCCCTGGAACCCGTCGGCCACTTCAACGGGATGGGATTCGACCCCGCCCGGCTCTTCGCAGCCGAACTGGACGACCTGCTGACGCACTGAGCGCCGGCGTGCCCGGGCGCCCCTTCGGCGCCGCCGTGCGGCAGCGCGTTCGCCGGGACGGCCGGGACGGGCCGGGCGCATCCTGTGCTGCCGAAGAAGCACGTGGACATCGGGGTACGCCTGGTCGCCGTCTGCGGCTCCGGCCCGTCCTCTCAGCCGATGGCGACGACCCGTGCCCAGGGCGGCGGGGCGTCGGGGGCGTAGTCCGGCTCGTCCTCGTCCACGGCGCGGGCGGGGCGGGGGAAGAGACCGACGACGGTACGGCAGGGCGGCTGCGCGGAGGGCCACGGCGTCTGGCCGTCGGTCAGGGCCACGATGACGTCCGGACGGGGCCGGGAGCGGAGCGCCCGGGCGAAACCGGAGCGCAGGTCCGTTCCCCCGCCGCCGACCAGGTCGATGTTCTCGGCGCGGCAGAGCGGGACGGCGATCCCGGCCGCCGCGTCGCAGGAGATCACCGAGACCAGGTCGCGCCGCCCGCCCACCGCCCGCGAGATCGCGGCCACCTCCAGCAGCGCGCTGCCCAGCTCGGCGTCGCTGACCGACCCGGAGGTGTCGATCACGACGCACACCCGGGGCGGTGTACGGCGCAGGCTCGGCAGCAGCACCTTGGGGACGCCGGCCGAGCGCCGGGACGGGCGCCGGTAACTGTGGTTCTCGCCCACTCCCGGCGCGCCCGCCGCCGAGCGGACCGCCGCCCCCAGCAACTGCCGCCACGGCTGCGGCGGATGGAAGGCCTGGTCCGCCCACCGGCGCCACCCCTCGGGCGCGTCGCCCGGCCCTCCCCTGATCCCCTCCGCGACCCGGAAGCGGACCGCGTCCCGCTGCTGCCTGCTCAGCCCGTGTGCCCCGTCGGGCCCCAGCTCCCACGGCCGGCGCTGCCCGTCGGCGCCGCTGCCGCAGTCCAGCCAGGTCAGGTCCGCGGCGAGCCCGGACAAGGACGCCGTCCGCAGGTATTCCTCCATCAGCAGTCCGTCCGGCAGCCGCAGCAGTGACGGCAGCACCGCTCCGGTGGGCCGGGGCAGGCCGTCGCCGTAGATGTCGTCGTTGATCTCGAAGTCTGCGGCGATGTTCCGCCGCAGCCTCCCCGCGCCGTCGGTCGCGAGGGCCCCCGTCCCGCTCCGCTCGCCCGGCCCGTGCTCCTCGTGCTCCCGCGCATACCGCTCGCCCCGCCCGTGGTGGTCGCGGAGCAGGTGGGAGACCTCGTGCACCCAGACGCCCGCCAGTTCTCCCACCGGGGTGCGCGCCACGAAGCCCGGGGAGACGTAGCAGCGCCAGTGCGCGTCCACCGCCATCGTCGGCACCGACCGGTCCTCCACCACGTGCAGCGCGAAGAGCGCGTCGGCCAGATAGGGGCGGACCTTCACCGCGTGCAGTCGGGCGGCCAGCAACTTCTCCATGTCCAACGGGAGTCCGGGCACGCCGCCCGGACCGCCGGAACCGCCCGGACCGCCGGAACCGCCCGGCCCGCCTGAACCGCCCGGACCGCCCGGCCCTCCGGAGCCATCCGGATCGGCGGAACCGCCCGGGGGCCCCGGCACGGCGGCCCGCACCGGACGCGGCGGCGCGGGCGGAGCCATCGGGCGCGGGAGCGGACGCGGCGGCGCGGGCCGGGACAAGGGGTGCTGCGGCCCGGGTCGGGACGCCGACGCCGGGCGCGGAGGCGGATCCGGGAGCGGGCGTGGTTCCGGGTGCGGAGGCGGGGGCGGCTCCGAGTGCGGGAGAGGGCGTGACTCCGAGTGTTGAAGCGGGCGCGACTCCGGGTGCGGAAGCGGCTGTTTCGCGGCCCCCGTCATCGGCGCTCCCCGCTCGTGCGCCCGGCGCCGGCCTCCGCCGTGGCCCGTCCCACCGACCGGTCCGCCCGCCAGGCGAGGCCGATCACCCCGGCGAGCCGCTCCACCGCCTCCGGCACCTCCCAGTCGTCGCGCCGCAACCCGGCCAGGGCCGTCGCCGGGGCGACCAGCAGGTCGGGTGCCCCGGTCTCCAGCGCCCGGACCAGCACCGCCCAGCCCGCCTCCCACCTCTCCCGCTCCGGCCGCGCACCGACGGCGGCGACGACCGCCTCCAGTGCCGCCTGACGCAGATCGCCCCGCACCGGCAGCTCGGCGCCGGCCGGGTCGGCCAGCAGCGTCTCCGGGTCCGGCAGGTCCATCCGGTCCAGATGGGCGAGGAGTTCGAGCCCGGGCCCGTCCCCGACCGCGCCCCGCACCAGCATCGCCAGCACCTCCCGGGAGACGGAGGCCGCCGTGCCGAAGGCCAGCAGGGTCAGTGCGGCCTCCCAGCTCCTCGGAGAGGGCCAGGCACCGCCGCGCCGGGTCTCGGTGCTCGGCAGCCGGTGGACCAGCGCCGGCCGGGCCGTCAGGAAGCCGCAGACCGCGCGCCGGGCGAACGCCACCGCCTCGGGCATCCGTTCCGGCGCCAGCCGGGGCAGCTCGGCCCGGGGCCAGACCCCGCCCAGCCCGCGCACCACCACGTCCTTGTCGTGCACCCAGTACAGATGCACGAACCGGTTGGCCAGCGGTGGGCTCAGCTCCCACCCGTCCGCCGCCGACGCGCGCGGATTGGCCGCTGCCACGATCCTTGTCCCCGGCGGCAGTTGCAGCGCGCCGACCCTCCGCTCCAGGACGACCCGCAGCAGCGCGGCCTGGACGGCGGGGGTGGCGGTGGAGAGTTCGTCGAGGAAGAGCAGTCCCCGTCCGGCCCGCACGAGTTCCACGGCCCACTGCGGCGGCGCCATCGGCACCCCCTGCACCGCGGGGTCGTCCCCCACGACGGGCAGCCCGGAGAAGTCGGACGGCTCGTGGACGCTGGCGATCACGGTCGTCAGCGGCAGGTCGAGGGAGGCGGCGAGCTGTGTCAGGGCCGCGGTCTTGCCGATGCCGGGCTCGCCCCAGAGCAGCACGGGCAGGTCGGCCGCGACGGCCAGGGTGAGCGCTTCGAGCTGCTCGTCGGGCCGCGGCTCGGTGCTGGTCGTCCGCAGACGGGCCAGCAGATCGCCGGCGACAGCCAGTTGGGCGCCGGTCGCGGACGCGTCCACGGACGGGGATGCGCTCACGCCGACGGGCGCGGGTGCGGGCGCGGATGCGTCGGCGGGCGCGGACGGGCCGGCGGGCGCGGACGGGCCGGCCGGCGGGACCGGGGTGGGCAGAACGGTGCTGGAAGTCATGGGCATCACCTTGGGTGGGACGAGGGAGCGGAACGCACGGGAGGAGGCCGCCGTTCCGGATGTCATGGGGGCGCGGCGCGGAACGCGCCGTGTATGGACAGGACTTGGACGGGGGCGACCGGTCAGCGGCCCATACCGGTGCGGGGGCGGGCCCGGCTGCTGCGCTTTCGGTGCAGCTCGAAGGGCGTATGACGGCCGGGTCGAGGCCGGTGGCCGGCTTTCGCGTACCCGGTGTCCGAGGTGTCGCCGTCCCCGACCGCGCCGGCGGCGGGGTGCACGGCGACCAGTCCCGAGCGGAAGAGCCCGTGGTCGATGCGGCGAGCCGCGGCCGACTCCAGTTCCTCCCGGAGCGGCCCGTCGCGCAGGACCGCGCCGGGACCGAGCAGCCCCTCGACCACGGCCAGCGCCCCGGTGACGTCGCCGTGGCGGAGTCGCTCCCGGACCGCGGGCAGTGCCTCCGGGTCGCGGTGCACGGCGTCGATCGCCCGCAGGCACGGCAGCGGTGGACCGCCGAGCGCCGCCAGCAGTTCCTCCCGGCGTAGTTGGGCCGGGTCGTGGTCGACCGCCGTCAGCACCCCGTCGCGCAGCGCGATCCGGTGGACCTCGCCCCGGCACTCCACCCGGTGCGGATCACCGGGTGCGGGGGCGGGACCGGCCACGGGCGCCGAGCCGGACCGCATCGCCGAGCCGCACGCCGCCAGTGCCGCGGCGACGAGCGGATGCAGCCGCCCGGTCGCGATCAGGCCGCCCCGCAGCAGCTCCAGATCGGGAAGGACCCGGGCTGCCGCCTCCGGCAGCACCGGAAGCGCCGCGACCTCCTGCGGCGGCAGCGCCTGACGCAGCGGCCGCAGCATCGGGACGTGACTGTCGTCGGGGGCGAGGAGTTCGAGCACGGCGCGCCTTCGCGCATCGAGCCGCACGGTGAAGGCGCCGCGAGGACGCCCCTCGGCGCGCAACAGCAACTCGGCCTCGGCGGCCCAACGGGCCACCGCCCACGGGGAATCGTGGCCGGCGGACGCCTGGGACACACCGGGCGGGCCGGGTGGTCCGGTCCGCTGCGGCGAGAGGTCCGGCGGCACCGTGGGCAGCGCGCCGCCCGCGGTGTGCGCGAGGTGCGCACCGCACCGCGCCGCCAGTTCGCCGCTGTGCCCGAAGTCCCAGAGATGCCGGTGCAGGTCGAGCCGGAAACGCCGGTCGGGGTGCGGATGCGGATGGTGCCGGGCGGTGTCGTTCCCGGCCCCCTCCCACAGGGTCAGGGACATGCGCTGTCCGGCGTCCGCCCGGGCCGGCGGCGTCCGCACCACCAACTGCACCGGCGTGGCACCGGAACCGCGGTAACGGGCCAGGGAGAGGGTGAGGCCGGGCCGGAGCCGCCCGTCGGGGGCGATCCGGGGCATGTGCCAGCGCAGCAGATCGGGCGCCAGCCGGCGCAGATCCGCACGGAGACGGGTGACGAGTTCGGTGCCGTGGCTCTCGCGCACGGCGCGCAGATCGAGGTCGACGTCGATCCGGGCGGCGGCGCAGGCCCCCGCCCAGTCTCCGGCCGCACGCCGTGCGGTCGCTGTCTCGATCATGGACGGTGGCACCGCGTACTCACGGACGCGCTGCCACATCAACAGGTGGGACGGAATGTCCTTCGCGAAGTGAGGTGCCATCAGCACTCACCTTGCGCGGACGATTCCCCCAATCCGAAAGAGGAGGAGTTCTTCATCCCCGACAGCATAACCGGCGCGATGCGGATCTGTCCGTCAGTTGGTGTCCGGCTCGCCGCACGGGCCGAACTCCCGCACGCCCCCCGAGGTACGGTCGGCGAGGTCGAACAGCGGCAGCGGGCCTGCGGCGCCCGTCGGGACGGCCGTGCCCTCCGATTCGGGGGGCACGGCGGCGTCGGCCTCGGAACACGTGTGGACCGGGGTGGCCGCCGGGCGGGACACGTCGCCGTCGGATGCCGACGTCCTGGCCGCGAGGAGGCGAAGTCCTGGAAGGTGGCGGCCACGGGAGCGACGGTCCGTCGTCGATCCCGCTCCGGCAACGCAACGTCGGCGGGAGTGGGCGCCCGGTGTCCCGGCTATGGAACGCGGCGTTGCGATGAGGGGGGCGCCATGAAGTCGGCCTCTGCGGCGGGCAGGACCCGGATGCTGCGGTCAGGAAAGGCGATGTGCCGGTAGATCTCGTTGTGATGGGCGATCGACTGGTCGGGCGGGACGAAGTCAGTCGGCTGGGAGCGGACGGACGTGGTGTGGCCGTCCGCCACCAGCACCAGGTCGTAGCCGTGGCTGAGGGCCTGGCGGGCGGTCGTCTCCACGCAGTTCTCCGTGGCGAAACCGGTGACCAGGAGCTCGGTCACGCCGAGCCGGATCAGCGTCTCGTCGAGGTCGGTGTCCAAGAAGGCGTCCGCGGAGGACTTCGTCACCACCGGATCTCCGCCCAGGGGCGCCAGTTCGGGCAGGACGTCGCCGCACCCCTGCTGTCGAACCGTGATGACGGGAACGTTCGAAGCACGCGCCCGCAGGCCGAGAGCCGCGATGGTCCGGACGGTTCGGTCGGGGCGGTGCATGATCGGCGCCATGTCGTCCTGCATGTCGATGACGAGGAGCGCGCAGCGGTGCGGCGTCGGTGGCATCGGCCCACCGTAGTGGTGACCCTCTGCCGGTGGCCACCGGTCGTGGACCGGCGCCGTCGTGCGTGCTGTGGCACCCCCGAGGTTTCACGTCCGCTGACCCGCCCGGGGGTTGGTCGCGGCGACGGGCGGCCGGGAGGCGCGTTGAACGGTCGGCGGCCACGATGCGCCCGCGGCCCGCCGGGCAGACGGCTCCCGCGATCGGGAGCGCCAGGAGTGCGCATGCGGGGCCGACCTCGGCTTCGGGCAACCGCCCGCCCACCGGGACTTCCTGTGCCTCGGCCACGACCCCAACCCCTGGGCATGACGTACCAGGTGCCGGACGCCGGTGTCTCCGGTACGACGGCCCGTGCCATGGCGCGGCGGCACTCCTCGCGGTCGTACGTGTTCGACACCGGCGTCCTGGCGGCCGTCGTCAGCCTGGTCGCGGGGACCGGCGCCGGCCGACCCCGCCTCGGGGCCCCCGGGTCACGGGGTGAAGCGCTGACCTGCCGAGCCGTCGCAGTTCTGCAGGCGCAGGGGCTGCCGGGCGGCGCTCTGGGTCAGGCACAGCCCGGTCGCGGCCGACGGCCGGATGGTGCCGCCGTCACGGACGAACCTCTGGTTCGCCGCACCGGAGCAGTTCCAGATGATCAGCGCGGTGCCCGCCTGGTACCGGGCGCCCGGCACGTCCAGGCACCGGTCCTGGGTCAGTCCGGTGTGGAAGGTCTGCCGGGCGGAGTCGTACCACCAGTCCTGGTTGCGGGTGCCGCCGCAGTCCCAGCCGAGCACCGCGGTTCCGTCGGCGCTCTTCGAGGAGTCGACGTCCACGCAGTTGCCGGTCGCCTGGTTGCGCACCGGCTGGTAGGCGTCGTCCCAGGCCCTGGGGAAGAGCGTGGGGCTGCCGGAGGAGTTGACGTCG
Organism: Streptomyces sp. NPDC015220; assembly: GCF_043079345.1. Taxonomy (NCBI): domain Bacteria; kingdom Bacillati; phylum Actinomycetota; class Actinomycetes; order Kitasatosporales; family Streptomycetaceae; genus Streptomyces; species Streptomyces sp. NPDC015220. The sequence goes on from NZ_JBIBUK010000004.1 coordinate 288,999, forward strand.
GCGCACGCGCCCTCGCGCAGCCCTGAGTCGTAGAACTGGGTGAGACAGGACGCGAAGGCCGCGTGCCCGCGCGCGTTGGGGTGGAAGGACTGCCGCACCGAGTTCTCGTCCGGGAGGCCGGGTTTGGACAGGTCGATGTAGAGGCCGCGGGCCCAGGCGTTCTCCGTGCACACCTCGTGGCCGTGGAACAGGCGCGAGTTGTCGAGGTAGAGCGCGCCGGTGTCGGCCGCGGCCCTGCGCATGCCGCGTTCGAAGGCGGGCACCGCCACATCGCGGCCCCAGGCCGTGTCCGAGTCGTAGCCGAGACCGCCGCAGGCGAGCTTCCCGGGGAAGTCCGGGTTGTCGCGGAAGTCCGGCCCGATGGGGCTCGGGTAGCCCATGACGACGAGTTTGTAGTCCCCGTCGGCGTAACCGGCGTCGCGCATCACGGACTTGAGGTCGCGCACGGTCTGCTCGACCTTGGGGACCAGGGCGTCGACGCGGGCCTGCCAGCCCGGCGCGTACTTGGACTCGCAGGGGCCCTGGGAGAGCAGATAGCGCTCGACGCAGTCGGTCATGACGGGACCGAACTGGAGGTCGTCGTTGGCGCCCGCCACCAGCAGCACCATCTTGATCCGGGTGTTGCGCGCCTTGACCGCCAGAGCGTCGCTCTGCACCAGCTCGTCGGCGTACTGCTTCGCGCCGCCGATGCGGATGTTGCCGGTGTAGGCGCCGGAGCAGGCCACGTTGTAGGTCAGGTCCGCGGGGATGCCGGTGCGGTGGATGGCGGCGTCGGGGGAACGGTGGCACCAGTTGGTGGGACCGTTGGTCGGCGGTTGGTAGGTGCCGACGCCCTCACCGGAGATCTCGCTGTCGCCCAGCGAGATCAGGGAGGTCTTGCGTTCGGCGAGCGGGCGCACGGCCGAGTCGCCGTAGAGCGCGGTGGCTTCCGCGGCGCGGACGGCCTCCAGGTCGGGCGGGAGCGCGGTGACGGACACCGGCCGGGCGGCGTCCGGGCCCGCGGCCACCGCTGGGCCCGCCGCCACCGCTGGGACGGCGGCCGACGCCGTGACGAGCAGGCCGGCGGTCGCGGCGACGGTGGCCAGGGTCCACCGGAGTCCGTACCGGGAGTGTCGTCTCATGGGCACCTCCTGGACGTGGGGTTACCCACGGTTCTTACTGGTCGGTAGGGACTTTGGGAATACCTCCGGCGAGAACTGCCGCAGGATGTCGCGTACGACGTCTTGAAGACACTCCCCGGCGGCTGATGGGATGCGCGGCACCGTGCACACCGACGAACCGGAGGGCCCCGTGCTGAGAACCACCCTGGCCGCGGGCGCGGTTGTCGCCGCGCTGCTCGCCCCCACGAACGCCGACGCCCACCCGTCCGGGCAGGACGTCCCCCGCCTCACCGACCGGTACGGACGGGTCCTGACCCTGCGCGGCTGGAACGTCGAGGACAAGGCGCACCGCGGCGAGCAGGCCCTGACGGCCATCACCGAAGGCGACTTCCGGGACCTGCGGGCCAAGGGCTTCGACTTCGCCCGGCTGCTGGTCTTCTGGGACGACCTGGAGCCGCGGCCCGGCCGGTACAGCGAGGAGTACCTGCGGCGCGTCCGGCGCGTCCTCGACTGGGCCGCGCGCTACGACGTGCGGGTCGTCGTCGACCTCCACCAGGACGTGTTCGGACCGGCCTTCGGCCACCGCGGCATCCCCGAGTGGGCGACCAGGACGGACTCGCTGCCGTTCACCGCGCACCCGGACGACTGGTTCGCCGAGTACTTCGAGCCTGCCGTACAGCGCGCCTTCACCCACCTCTACGAGGACGGGGACCTGCGCCGCGCCCAGGCCCGCGCCTGGCACGTGCTCGCCACCCGCTTCGCCCACCACCCGGCGGTCCTCGGCTACGACCTGATCAACGAGCCGATGGGTGAGCCGCGTCCGGGCGAGGACCTGGCGACGGCCGCCCGCCGGATCGAGCACGACCAGCTCACGCCGATGTACAACCGCCTCGCCGACGCGGTCCGTTCGGCCGACCCGGACGCCTGGCTCTTCGTCGAACCCACCCCGATCGTGGGCGAGGGCGTACCGACCGGTCTCGGGCGCGTCGACGACCCCAAGGTGGTGTACGCGCCGCACTTCTACAACACGGCCATGGAGGCGGGCGCCGACTACGACCCCGCGGCCGGCTGGATCCAGGCGTACGAGGAGGCGGTCACCCGGTACCCCAAGGAGTACAAGGTGCCGGTGGTGGTCGGCGAGTGGGGGCCGCTCAACAGCGAACTGCCGCACATGAACCGCTTCTACCGCGACGCGATGGCCTCCCTGGGCCGCTACGGCTCGGGCTGGGCGGGCTATGTGTGGTGCCGCGGCGGCGGGTACTGCGCCCTCGACGGCACCGGCGCCTTCCGCCCCAACAAGGAGCTGACCGCCGAACCGTACGCCGAGGCGGTGGCGGGTACGGTCCACTCCGCCTCGTACGACGCCACGAGCGGTGTGTACCGGCTGACGTACACCGCGGCGCGGCACGGCTCACACGTGACCGAGCTGTCCCTGCCGCCCGGGCGGTGGCGGATCACGGTCCGCGGGAGTGCGACCGTGCGGCGCGGCACGGCGGGCCGGGCACGGGTACTGGCCGCCCCGGGCGACCGGATCTCCGTCAACGTCACGCGCGGCTCGTCCACCCTCGTACGCGGCTCCTCCACCGTCGTGCGCGGCTCGTCCACCGTGGCGCCCAGCCCGTCGTGACCGTGGCCGCCGGGTGGCGGGACCGCGCCTCGACAGCCCTCCTCAGGGCCGTCCATGGCGGTCCGCTGCGGCGCCGAGGTCGCGGTCCGGGCCATCCGCGAAGGACCGCGCCGGGAAGCCGACGACTCCCCCGCGGCCGGCGCCCGCCCCACCTGGTGCGACCGCGACCGACCTCGCCGAGGCGTCGGCCGGCGGCCGGGTCGCGGTGGCGATCACGCGGATGCGGGACCGCGTCGCGGTCCCGTCCGCCGCGATCGGCCGGGCCATCGCGTTCGCGATCGTACAGCCCCTCCCGGTCGCGGTGAACGAGATCGTGGTCCGGCCCGCCGCCCGGAACCGGGCATCCCGCCCTTACGATGCGAACATCCACAGCCGCGGGGCTGCTCCACGGTTCGCGAGGCACAACTGCCGCCGGGCCGGTGTGGGTAGCATCCGGCAGCAACACCCCCAGGTACAAGGAGCGTGCAGCCGTGGCTGACGAACCCGAGAACACCACCACCCCCATCCAGAGCGTGTGGGCGCAACGATGCACCCAGGACCTGGAGGCCAACCGCAAGGAGCAGAGCGCCCTCACCGCGCAGATCTCCAGCCTCCGGCAACGCCTGGCACAACTGCGGCAGGACGAGGAGTGGCTGGTGGGCGCGCAGGGGATGCTGCCCACGCTGCCCGCCGCGGGCGAGGCCCAGGAGGATGCCGCCCCCGCGGACGACCGGCTCCCCGGTGAAGGGTCCGAGGACGCCGCCCCGGCGACGGCCGCGGAGGCCGCCTCGCCGGTCCCCCAGCCCCGGCAGGAGGAACAGGCCGGCAGGGTCGAACCCGAGCCCGCCGCGCGGAAGAAGGCCCCCGCCAAGGCGAAGACTTCCGCCAGGAAGTCGGCGCCGGCCAAGAAGTCGGCGACGGCCAGGAAGACGGCAGCGGCCAGGAAGACAGCGACGGCCGACGAGACAGCGGCGGCCGAGAAGGCCGTGACGGCCGGGAAGGCCACCGCCGGCAAGACCACCGCCGGCAAGACGGCGGCGGCGAAGAAGTCCACCACGAAGTCCACCGCGAGGAAGACGGCGGCGGCCAGGGGCGGCGTGCCGGAGGCGCGGGGCGGCGAGGCGAAGCAGCCGCCGCTGCACCAGCTGGTCCTGGACGTCCTGCTGAGGACTCCCGGCGAGCCGCGCCTGGCACGCGAGGTGCACGACGAGGTCGTCAAGGCACACCCCGAGCGGGCGACCGCCTCGCTCCAGACGGTGCGCAACAGCCTGGACGCCCTGTTCAAGAAGAAGGTCATCGACAAGGCCAACCAGCAGGGATCGGTGATGTACTCCGCCAAGGCGGGCGGCGCGGACACCGCCGGGGCGGAGGGCGAACCCGAGCCGGCCGCCGCCAAGGAGCCCGTGCAGGCGTAGACGCGGGGCAGGGCCGTTTCCCGGGCGCCCGCACGACCGCTGTCGTGCGTGCGCCCGGGAAACGGCATGCCGCACGCCGCCCGAGGCGCCGGCGGGCGACGGTCTCTCCCCCCTGTGTTGCGTCCAGCTGCGTGCCGTGTGCCGGGACGCGACCGCGCGGGCCCGCGCCCCGGGCGCCGGCCGTGATCACCCGGCGGACCGGGTCCAGTGCTCCCAGGGCTGCGCCTTGACCCACTCGACCACCGGGGTCAGGGTCACACCCAGTGCGGCCTGCACCGCGGCGGGCGACGGGGCGAGCAGATCGCCCGCCCGGCCCGTGGCCGCGTAGTGGTAGATCCCCGCAACGCCCGCCGCGGCGCCGGCGCCGAGGAGCTGTGCGAGTGCCTGCTCGAACCGCGTGACGGCCAGCGGGAGGTAGCGGACCTCGCGGCCCAGGGCCTGGCCGAACACGGCCGCCAGCTCGGGGCCGGTGAACACGTCGGCGCCTCCGACGTTCAGCACCTGGCCGGCCGGCACGTCGTCGTCCAGGGCCCGGGCGGCCACGCGTCCGAGATCGTCGTGGCACATCCAGGCCACGCGCTGCTCGGCGGGCAGCGGGTAGGCCAGCACACCGTCGCCGACGATGGCGGGGCCGTTCCAGGGGCTGAAGAGGTTCTCCAGGTAGACCGGCGGCCTGACCACGACCACGGGGACCTCGCCGGCCCGCAGCACCCGCTCCGCCAGCCGGCGCGTCTCGAACCCCGCGTACGGTGTGGTCTCTTCGGGGACCGGGGTGTTGACGTTGTAGACCAGGCGCCGCACACCTGCCTCGCGCGCAGCATCGGCGATGTTGCGGGCGTACCCCGCCACCGTGTCCGGGTCGTACTCCAGGGGCATCACGACGACGGCGTGCGTGACGCCCTGGAAGGCGGCGCGCATGTCCTCGAGGTTGCCCAGGTCGCCGCACACCGGCGTCACCCCGGCGGCCGCCTGCTCCGCGGCCTTCGCCTCGTCCCGGACGAGACCGCGCACGGAGTGCCCCTGGCCGGCCAGGAACCGGGCCACCGCACCGCCCTGGAAACCGTTGGCTCCGGTCACGAGGACGTGCTTGCGGTGCTCTTGTGTCATGTCGTGCCTTTCGTGGTGGGTCGGGTTCAGTGGGCGCCCGGCGCCGGTCCGGTCCAGGCGGACCGGACCGGACACGATCAGGGCACGGCCCGGCGGTGCTCGACGACGGTGTCCGCCTCCGGCGGGGCCGGGACGTCCGCCGCGGGCAGCCGCAGCAGCAGCGTGAGCGGCAGTGCCAGCACGGCCGGCACCGCCCCCACCAGGAACGCGGTGCCGAAGCCCTCGGTGAGCGCGATGTCGTGGGCCGCGGAGGAGGCGCCGGTACGTGCGGCGGCGACCCCCGACAGGACGGCCAGCCCCAGGACGGAGCCGAACTGCTGGCTGGTGTTGAGCAGGCCGGAGGCGAGGCCCGCCTCCCCCTCGCCGGTGTCCGAGGTGGCCGCGACGTTGGCGGTGATGGAGACCAGGGGCAGGGCGACACCCAGCACCAGGCTCGGCGGCAGGACGTCCGTGGCGAAGGAACCGTCGGCCGACAGCAGGGACTGCCAGGCCATGCCCACGGCCACCAGCGCGAACCCGGCGGCCATCACGGGGCGCAGGCAGAACCGGCCGATCAGCCGGTCCGCGACAAAGGCCACGGCGACGACGACCACGCACAGCGGCAGCAGGGCGAGGCCACCGAGAACCGGCTCGTACCCGAGCACCGCCTGCAGGTACAGGCTCACCAGGAAGAACATCGGGAACAGCGACATCTGCCACAGCGCGGCCAGGACGTTGGCGAGCCGCAGCGTCGGCCGGCCCAGCACCGCCAGGGGCACCAGGGGGTGCGGAACCCTGCGTTCGATCACGACGAAGGCGGCCAGCAGCAGGACGGCGGCGGCCCCGGCGACCAGCGTCGGCGCGGAACCCCAGCCGGCCTCGCCCGCGTTGACCACCGCGTAGGCCAGCAGCCCCAGACCGGCGGTGACAGCCGCCGCGCCGGGCACGTCGAAGCCGCGCTCGCGCCCGGCCGGCGTTCCGGCCGGCAGCAGCCGCGGCACGGGCACCATCAGGGCGGCTCCGGCCAGCACGTTCAGGGCGAAGGTCGACTCCCAGCCCAGCCAGCTGGTGAGCACACCGCCGAACACCGTGCCGGCGGCGCCCCCGGCACCGGCCATCGCGGCGAACACGCCCAGTGCCCTATGACGCTCCGGCCCGTCCTCGAAGAGCGTGAGGATCAAGGCGAAGGCCGCTGCCGCGGCCATCGCGGCCCCCACGCCCTGGACCGCACGGGCGGCGATCAGCAGGGCGGCGTGGTCGGCGAGGGCGCCCAGCAGCGAGGCGGCCGTGAGGACGCCCAGCCCGGCCATGAACACCCCGCGCTGCCCCAGCAGATCGGCGGCACGGCCGCTGAGCAGCAGCAGTCCGCCGAAGGAGACGAGGTAGGCGTTGGCCACCCAGGAAAGCTGGGCGGGCGAGATGTCCAGACTGTCGCCGATGGAGGGGGCGGCCACGTTGATGATCGAGGTGTCCAGGAGCAGGACGAACTGTGTGCAGGCGAGCAGGACCAGGGCCCGCCGGCGGTCAGCGGCCGCCATACGGGCCTCCCCCGCCGCCCGGAAGTTCGGCCAGCTCCTTGACGACGCGCACGTACAGGTCGTCCTCCTCCCGCTCGCCGACCGCCTCGGTGCGGTCGATCTGTGGGTTGGTGGTGGTGAACGACTGGTAGAGGTCGCCCTGGGCCATACGCCGGTAGTAGGCGGCGAGGTTGTCCCGTCCGTCGAAGGTCTCCCCCGCGAAGACCTCGGGCACCGAGACGAAGCCCGCGAGGCCGACGGCCGTGCAGTCGGGGGACCTGCCGAGGAAGCCGGGGCTCGCCTCGGACCAGGTCTTGAACGCCTTGCGCCGCTCGACCGGTTCGGCGCGGGTGCGCGGCACGTGGAAGGCGCGCAGCACCGCGCGGTCCTCCCCCTCGGGACGTACCGTCAGGACGTCCCGGAGCTGCTCGCCCCGTGCCATGCCGTACAGATGCGCTATGAAACAGGCCGTGTCGCGGAACGCGGGGTGTTCCGCGACGTCCTTGACCAGCTCACCGTCGAGCCGGACGGCACGGCCGTCGCGTAAGGATCCGAGGTACTCCTGGCCGCTGCGGGTCATGTCTCTCCTGACACGGGGTGTGATGAGTGGGTGGTGGAACCGGGGGTGCGTCCGCGGGGCGGCGGCGGTGTCGGCGTTCGCCCACCGCGGCGCCCGAATGGTGCGCTCGGCTCGGGTGGCCGTGGGGGGAGGGGGCGCTGACCGACGCGCTGACGAAGCCGGCGGCGCGGGCGTAGGTGTGGGCGACGTGGGCCAGCCGGGCGGCGGGGACCACGTCCTGCACCCGTGCGAAGCCCTCCGGGGCCCGTTTGGTGGACGAGGTCGATCACGACCTCGGTGCCCTTGGCACGGTTGAGCAGCTACAACCGGTTCATCCGCGGCCTGGCGGTCCCGGTCGTAGGCCGCGAGGGCCGCGACCGGGTCGTCGTGGGTGGCCAGGGCGCGGGCGAGACCGCGGGCGTCCGGCACCGCCTGGGTCGTCGCGTTCGACCCCACGGGCGCCATGGCGTGCGCGGCGTCCCCGAGCAGGGTGACGGCCTTGAGATTCGGTCGGCGGGCCGGTCGCCGGTGCTGTGGCCGACGGTCGCCTCGACGCCTCCGCCGGGCAGGGGTGTGAAGCCGGTGAGGCGCGCGTCAGTGGTGATCGCGCCGTCTCCGAGGAGGGCGCGGACCCTGTCGGCCAGGGCCGTCCGCAAGACACCGCGGTGCAGCGCCAACTGGGGCCGGCGGGAGCCGCTCGCCCGGCCGCACGGTTCACGCCGGATCTTCCGTCCGAGGTGGTTGTGGTGGCCGATTTCGGTCAGATCGCAGCCCAGGGCCGCGAGTTCTCCGGCCAGTCCCAGGGCGGCCGGCTCGCGCACCGCGTCGGGCAGCAGGTTCACCCCCGCTCCCCGCGGACGGATCTGCCGAACCGCCTCCAGGATGCGGATGTCGCGCAGTCCGACGGTATGCGGACTCGGCGCGGCGGGCAGGCCGCCGATGCCCGCCCCGGCGATCACGATCCTCATGGCACATGTCCCCCAGAACTTCGACCCCCGTAACCCGGCCAATGAGCCCGGCTCGGTCCCATCGTTCTCGGCGCGGTGGCTACGATCAATTAATCAAGAGCCGAATCGCTTTAAGGATCGTCCGTGCATGACGACGTGCTGAGTGAACTCCTGCGTCCCCTGTGGTTGATCGACATCTTCCACAGCATGTGGCAGGCCGGCGGGGTCTGGGGTGTCAAGGGACACGACGACAACTGCGCGATCGTCCACTACATGGTCGAACGCGGCTGTGTCATCGATTTCGGCGACGATTCCGCTCCCGTGGAACTGCACGAGGGCGACCTGGCGATCTTCCCGCACGGCACCGCTCACACCTTCGCGGCCGAACACGGGGCGCGGACGACGCCGCTGTCCGCCCTGGTCCCCCGCTGCGACCCGGGCGGATCCGGGTCCGGCGTCGTCAGGGTCGGAACACCGCCCTACCGGACGCGCATGCTCTGCGCGAGTCTGCACTACAGCGCGACAGGTGAGCCGGGCCTCTACCAGGCCCTGCCCCGGATCATCGTGCTCCGCCGCCACATGCTCGAAGGCGAACCGCTGCTGCTGCGCACCCTCGACTCCCTGCCCTCCGAGATCGGGCGTACGGCGCCGGGGTCCCGCCTGGTCACGCTGCGGGCGTTCGAGACCGTCTTCGTGCTGTCCCTGCGGATCGCCATGGAGGAGCTGGCGGAGGAGTCGCCCGCGCTGCGAGCGCTGCGCCACCCGGGGATCAGCACGGCCCTGACGGCGATCCACGGCTCCTATGCCGAGCCGTGGACGGTGGAGTCGCTCGCCCGTGAGGCCGGCATGTCCCGGTCGGTGTTCTCGCAGGTGTTCCGGGAGTTGGTGGGCGAGCCGCCGATGCGGCACCTGACGGTGCGCCGTCTGCGGGAGGCCAGGCGGCTGCTCGCGGACACGTCCGTGCCGCAGCGGGACATCGCGCAGCGCATCGGCTACCGCAGCCAGGTCGGCTTCCACCTCGCGTTCCGCAAGGAGTACGACATGACACCCGGCGACTACCGCACACGCCGGGCCGTGGGGACCGGCACCACGCGGCGGCACCAGGCCGGGCACCGCCGGGCCCGGCAGGACGACGCACCGCGCTCCGCCGGACCCGGGGAACCGCCCGGGCGGTTCCCCGCGGATCACCGGGCGGAGGGGAGGACTCCCGCGCCGCGGGGTCCGGCCGGGTAGCGGCCGGCCGGGAGGGAGGGAGCTGCCCGCGCCGGGCGGCGAAGTACCGCGCGTAGGAGACGCGTTCGCGGACGGTTTCCCCGAGCGGCCGTTGACCCGGCCGCGGAGGGATGTCGCCGGCACGGCACCGGCAGGCCGCCGGACGGGCGCATCCCCCGATCGCCGTGCGCCGGTTCCGCCGGAGGCCGCGAGGGGCCTGCCGAGCGTCACGGTAGTTCATCGACCGGTGTTCACCTCTTCGACCCGTCCGGCACCAGGCCGGCGGTCGCACCGGTCGTCCGATGCGCATACGCGGCATGCACCGACCTGGGCCACCGCATCTTCGTGGTTTCCGCCAGTACGCCGCCCCGGCCGGCGGGAGGCGGACTTCCCGCCGGATGCGTCGGCCCGTCCCTGACGCCGACGCCGACGGCAGAGGGGGAACAGCACGATGAGCGGTCAGCTGTACGACGAGATCGGAGAGGCGTTCGAGGGCTTCAAGACGCTCCCTCTCGCGCGCTACGCGGAGGTGCCCGGCTTCCTCGCCCTCGTCGGCGACGTGAACGGCGGGTCGGTCCTCGACCTGGCCTTCGGAACCGGCTTCTACAGCCGGGAGTTCAAGCGCCGCGGCGCATCGGACGTCCTCGGTGTCGACATCTCCTCCGCGATGGTCGACGCGGCCCGGGCCCTGGAGGACCGCGACCCGCTGGGTGTGCGCTTCTCCGCCGCCGGTGTGCGCGAGTACGGCGAGGCCTTCTGGGACGACTACGCCGCCAACCCCCCGCTGACCATGCTGACCTGCCGCGCCTGACCCCGAGCGGTCCGTCCCCGGTCCCGGCCGGGGACGGACCGCCGGCCGGCGCCGGTGGCCGGCCGGCCCCGGCCGCGTCCCGGGGTGGTCATCGTTTCGCGGTCTGTCCTATCTGTGGGCGTGCCGACCCGGGTATGGGCGAGCGGTGGGAGGCGGGGCGGCCGATGGCGCGAGGGCGTTCGGCGGGGTCCGGGCGCGAGGGGAGGCTGGTAGGAGCGGCGGGGCGGTTGGCGGCCGCGGTGAGCAGGGTGCGGATGCGGTGCGCGAAGTCGCCTCCGGGCATGGGGAGCTCCATCTCCGGCTGGCGGAGGTAGCCGGCGGCGACCGCGGTGGGGACGTAGGTCATGAGTTCGCTGACCGCGGCCGTACGGGGGCGGGTGGTGGTCTTCGCGAGGTGGCGCAGGATGCGCAGGATGGTGGTGGTGGAGCTGTGGGTGACTCTGTGGTTGGCGGGGTACCAGCAGTGGTCCGCCGGTGGGTTCTGGGGTTCCTGGCGGGTGGGCTCTGGGGGCGGCTGGACGTCGTCGGTCTGGCGGTGCCACCAGTCGGCCGCGTCGCTCTCGCCCTGGGCCAGGTGGTGGAGGTAGAGACAGTAGGCGGCGGCGGCCTGTCCGGCCCCGGCTGCGTACTGCCACCAGAAACGTGCTCCGTCGTCGGTGTCGGTCAACTGCAGGACGCAGGCGAGGATCAGGGCGCTGCGGGGTTCCGGAAGCTGGTCGGTGACGAACTGGGCGACGGTGGTGGCGGGGGTGTGGGTGACGAGGGTTTCGCACAGGGCGCGCAGGTCTTCGGCCGCGGCGTTGGGGGTGCTGCCCGTGGCGGGCGGCGGGTCGCCGGCGGGCGGGGCGGCGGAAGCCGTGGTGGGGACGATGTCGCGGGGCACGGCGCGGTCGCGGACCAGCAGGGCCCGGGACAGGATCTCTTCGATGTGGGTCATGGGGCGTTTCCTTCGGTCTCGGGCGGCGGGCAGATGACGCTTTCCAGGAAGTGGACTGCGTGACGCTCGTCGGACCGCACCGTGGCCAGTGGGACACCGAGGAGGTCGGAGACGTCCTCGGCGTCGTGTCCGCACAGGCGGCGCAGCACCATGACGTCCAGTTGGTGGTCGGGCAGCCGGCTCATGGCCTTGAACAGGTGCATGCTCTCCGTCATCTGGTTCATGCGTGCGGTGGGGCCGGTCAGTGACTGCAGGGCGACGGTGTCGAAGGCCGCCTCGGCGAACTCGGGGCGGCCGTCCAGGTGCGGTGTCCTGGACATGACGGTGGTGCGCAGGACCTGCCAGGCGAAGCGCCGGGTGTCGGGGCTGGCGAGCGCGCTGTTCCAGCACAGCCAGAGGATGTCGAAGGTGTCGGAGACGGCGGTGTCGCGCTGGTCGTCGTCGAGGAAGACCTGCGCGTAGAGGGAGTAGTCGTTCTCCACCAGTTCGCGGAAGGCGCGGTGGTCGAGCGGGGCGGCGGTGTCCAGTATGGTCAGCGCGGCCTTCTCGCTGGAGCGTTCCACCCACTCCTTGCTCTTCTGGGCTTCCAGCGCTGCTTGGCGCCACAGCCGGTACAGGGGCCATTGGGGCATCCGCAGTTCGGCGGACAGGCTGAGGATGATCTCCCAGCGCGGGTACAGACCGCATCCCCTGAGCAGTTCGGAGATCTTCGACTTGGCGAACCGGACCCGGCCGCCGAGCTCGCTGAGGGTCAGCCCGCTGTTCAGGTAGGCGTCGCGCATCGGTTCCAGCCAGGCCCGGTGGGCGCTGCTCACGTTGTCGGCGATCGGTCCGAGTTTGCGTCCGGGCCGTGCGGCGGCTCGTCTGGCGGGTGGGACGGGAGGCTCGGTGGGCGTCGTCACTGGGCGCCGTCCTCCTTGTCCGCCGTCGGCGCCACGCGCGGCCTCGGGGCGGGCGCGGTCCGTGTGCGGGTGGCGCCGGCGATCTGCTGCACGGTCAGGCCGAGGGCCGGGGCGAGCGTGGCGACCGCGGCCACCTGACCGATCACCGCCATCACGACGCTCCAGACGAACACCGTCGCCGTGGCCGCGATGACCGCTATCTGCTTTCCTGCCATGCAGGACTCCCTTGGGAATACGGGTCGGTCGGTTCACGTCCCGACGGCCCATCCGGAGGCGGCCGGGACTCTCCGGAAGGACGGGTGCCGAGTCCGTCTCCGAGAGGGCAACCAGCATGACCACAACAGGAGTTGCCAGGCGATGTGATCACCGATTCACGGAACAATCGCCGCCGCGGGACAGCCGGAGGGCGATCGCCGCGTGCCCGTTGCGGCACGGGGCGTGGCCGACGGACGCGCTTTCGGTGGGAAGTTCCCGGTTCTCCTTGCAATTGCACGGCCGACCCGCGTCAATGGAATCAGGACACCCATGGTGTCGGTCTTCCATCCGGGAGAGCCGCTCCCGTGCCGAGACGGGGAGCGGGCATCACCGCTCTCGCCTGGCCGCAACAGGGCCAGGCGAGAGCGGAACAGTCCCGCGGGACACCCGACCGCGGCCCAGGGCACTGACGGCGTTCCCCGCGCCACGCCCACGGTTCGGCGTCGGAATCACGCCAGGCGGGCAGGGGCCCGGCGACAGGGTCCACGACCTGTCCAGGGTCCACGCCCTGTCCGGCGAGCCCCGGGAAGCGAATACGGTCGGCCGGTCTCCCCCGCGGCCTCGACGTCGGCGGTCGGCGCGCCCCGTGCCGCGGCTCCGAAAACGGTGTGCGTGATCCGGCGCCACCGTGGACGACGGCGGCCGCGGCGGGACGAGTGGGCCGCGTCTGCGCCGAGGCGGTCGGGTCGGGTGGGTGGACGTCCGCCGCCCGACGAGTCACCCGACCCGTTGCATGCACACGGTCTAGTCCCGCGAGAGCGACCCGTCGTAGGGGTCCGGCCGGTGGCGGGGGGCGGCGTCCTCCCGGCTCACCTGGTGGTGGCGGCCGTCGGGGCCGGGGAGGGGCTTGAGGTCCACCTGGATGCGGTGCGTGGAGTCGTGGCTCACCGAACCGCCCAGACGTGCCTCGACCACACCGAGACGCAGCCCCGCCCCGCCCTCGCCGGCCCGGTGGAACTGCACCGCGAACTCCAGGCTGACCTGCTCCACGCTGAACCGCCAGTCGCTCTCCGCGCCTTCCGCCTGGGCCCGGGCAAGCTCCGCACGGACCGTGCCGATGGCCTCCGCGAGACCGATCGGTTGCGCATCCCTCATGTCAACACACCCCCGGTTGTTGTCGATTGACCGATTCAAGCTCCTCACGAGTCTAGGGACGCGCGCTGCTTTGCACGTAGTGTGGGACAGCATGGGGGAACTGCGTGCGGACTGGAGGCTCAGGCTGCGGCGCGAGGGCGCGCACGGTCCCATCTGCGGCGCCGGCGTACTCGTCGACCAGCACACGGCACTGACCTGTGCACACGTGGTGCGCCACCCGGACGCCGTGATGTGGCTGGAGTTCGCCGAGAACAGCCGGCTCGAGGCCGTCTCCGCACGCGTCCTGCCCGGCGGCTGGCTGCCGAAGGCCGGCAGCGGCGAGGACGTCGCGGTGCTGCGCCTGGACAGCCCGCGTCCGCAGGCGCGCCCGGCCCCGCTGGAAGCGACGCTGTGGGGCGGGATGGAGGTGTACGCGACCGGTTACGCGAACGGCTTCGACGACGGCATGTCCCTGTGGGGGCGGATCAGCGGCGCCAGTGGTGAACTGGTGCAGCTCGACGCCTTCACCAAGGGGGAGGTGGTGCGGCCCGGTTTCAGCGGCGCGGCCGTGTGCACCCGGCCGCGTGAGGACCGTTCGGCCCGTGTGGTCGGCCTCGTCGTCAGCTGGCGCGGTGACATGGGCGGCCCGCTGCCCGAGGACAACCGGCTCGCCTTCTCGTATCTGGTTCCCGTCAGCCGCATCGCCGAACTGTCGCCGCTGATAGCCGAGTTGAGCAGTCCGTGGGCCTGGGACCGCGATTTCGAGGAACGGCTGACCCGGTGGTTCGACGACCCGGACGAGGACCCGGTGAAGATCACCGTGGTGCCTCCGGGCAGCGGCAAGGACCGCTCGCTGCGCCATCTGCTGCACCGCGCCCACGTCGTCCACCGCGGCGGCGCCAGCAGGCCCGATCTCATCGACCACGCCCTGGGCCAGGTCGCCTTCCCGGCCGGCGAATACCTGGCGTACTGGGACTGGCTGCGCGGCGCCAAACCCCGGCCCGCGCAGGCGGCCGACCGCGCGCCCGTCCGGCCGGTCACGGTCCTCGTCGACGGTCTCGACGAGGAACCCCAGCCGGGTCCGCTGATCGAACTCCTCGACCGGCTCCGTGGGTTCGGCTTCCGGCTGTTGCTCGTCTTCCGCCATGAGGGCGGTACCGGCTGGACCGCGTCCCGCGACCGGCTGCTGCGGCCCGCGCTCCTCGGCCACGCCGACGCGCTGCTGGAGCGCCTGCGAATCGTGGAGTTCGGCCAGGCGGTCCTCCGCGACGTCGTCGACAGCGAGTCCCTCGGCTCCGTGACCGAGACGGCCGACCGGCGCGGGGCCGAGCGCCGTCTGATCGACACCGTGCGGGACCCGCAGGAGCAGCTCAACCGACTGCGCACGCTGATCAGGACCCTGCGCACCGACCTCAGCCGTCATGGTGGCCGGTGACGCGCCGCTCTGCCCGGCCCGGGCAGGTGAGGAGGACCACGAGAGGATGACGACCTGCCCGCACCGGCGTTTCGACGGCGCCCCCTGCGGCGGCGCCGTGCTGGCCACCGGCCGCTGTGCCGTATGCGGCCGTGCGGAGGACGGCCCCGGGCTGCCCGCCCTGCCCGGGGACCCGAGGGAGCTCGGCCCCCGCGAGCTCCTCTCGCTCCCCGAGCGCGAGCCGCGTCCCGCCGGGGAACGCCTCCTCCCTCCCGACGCGCCGCTGCGCATCCGCATGGGCTGCTCGTCCGCCGACTGCGGCATCACCTTCGCCCCGCCCTACACCGAGGGCCCGGTGCCGATCAAGGGGTTCTGCCCGGCCTGCGGCGAGCGCTACTCGTACCAGCCCGAACTCACCGCGGGCGAGATGCTGCGCGACCAGTACAAGATCATGGGGCCCATCGCGCACGGCGGCCAGGGGTGGGTCTACCTCGCCGAGGACACCCATCTCGGTGACGTCGTCGCCGTCAAGGGGCTGCTCAACCGCTACGAGCACGACGGCGCCCGGCTCGCCGACGTCGAACGCCGCAACCTCGTCGCCATCCGCCACCCCCGCATCGTCCAGATCCGCGACTTCGTCGCCCGGATCGACGGCACCGGTCAGGTCACCGGCGGCTACATAGTCATGGACGACGTCGGTGACGGCACCCTGGCGAAAGTCGTCGAGGAGGTCCGGCGCGGTGAGTCCGTCCTGGACATCGAGCACGTCGCGGCGTACGGCTGCCAGATCCTCGAAGCCTTCGTCCACCTGCACGCCTACGGTGAACGGGTCTTCGTGTACGGGGACATGAAGCCGTCCAACGTCGTGCACCACAAGGACGGCGTCAAGGTCATCGACCTGGGCGGCATGCGCGAACAGGGCCAGAGCCAGCCGCCCGCCCATGTCACGGACGAGTACATGGCGCCCGAGACCGGGGCCACGGACATACCCACCGTCGCCCACGACCTGTACACCGTCGGCGTCACCCTGGACAGACTCGCCCGCTGGGCCGTCGCCGTGGTGCCCGGCCTCGGCACCGCTTCCTTCCGGCAGGTCGTGGACCGCGCCGTCCGGCCCGACCCGGGCCGGCGCTTCACCGACGCCCGCGAGATGGTCGGCCAACTGCGCGGGGCACTGCGGGAGATACGCGCGCTGCGCGGCAAGAGCGACCCGCCCGAGCCGTCGGACTACTTCCGTCCCTCCGCTCAGCTCCTCGGCGCCCGGCTCGGCACGGTGCCGGACATCGAGCACTGGCTGCGCCGCCCCCGCCGCGACCGGTACGAGCCCCCCGCGGCACCGGCCCTCGACCTCGGCGCCCCCACGCCCACCGAGATCGCCGGCTGCCTGCCGGTGCCGAGGCCGTACCCGGGCGATCCGCAGGCCGCGCGGTTCGAGGTGAGCAGCGGCTACGACCCGGGCCAGCTCCTCGGCCAGGAGGGCGAGAAGCCTCCCTCGGTGGAGATCCGCCTGCACAACGTGCGGGTCCTGCTGGGCCGGAACACCCGGCAGGACCTGGAGCAGGCGCAGGAGGAACTCGACATCGCGGACTCCATCCCCGGGCCGCCCGCCGTGCGCCGGTGGCGGCTGGAGTGGCACCGCGCCCTGCTCGCGCTGCGCAGCGCCGGCCTCGACGACGACCCGCGGCAGGTCGCCCGGGCCAAGTCCCACTTCACGCGGGTCCAGCTCGAACTGCCCGGCGAGTACGCGCCCAAACTGGCCCTGGCCTACTGTGAGGAGCGGCTCGGCGGTGACACGCCCGGCCCCACCGCCAGGGAACTGTACGAGGCGGTGTTCGCCCGCAACCCCGCGCACGGCGGCGCCGCACTCGGGCTGGCCCGGCTCGCGCTGCGCGCCGGCGACCGCCGGGCGGCCATCGACGTGCTCGGCCGGGTCCGGCAGGGCACCCTCGACCACACGGTCGCCCGGATCGCCTCGCTGCGCATACGCGCGGCCCGGTTGCCCGGAGACGGTGACCCGCTGCCCGCACCGGCCGAGGTCGACGCGGCGCTGGCCGAACTGCCCGGCCTCGTGGCCCAGCGGCCGGGCGCCGGGGAACCGAGCCTGTCGGAGGACGAGGCGCTGCGCCTGAGCACGGAACTGCACGAGTGGAAACTCGACGCGGTGCACGGCCTCAGCGACCACCGCCGCTCCCCGGGCAGGAGTGCCGGACGGCTCGACGCCCGTGGCCTTCGGCGGCTGAGCACGCCGGAGCGCGCGTTGCGCGAGCAGTTGGAGGCGCACTACCGGCACCTGGCGGCACGGCACCGGGAATCACCCGCCGCTCACGAACACCTCATGGACCTCTCGCATGCGGTACGGCCCCAGACGGTGTTCTGAGGCGCACGGCACGACGGCACGAGCTCGAACGGCACACGCCACGCACGGCACACGCCGCGCACGACACGACGGCACGCCGCGCACGACACACGGCACACGCCACGCACGGCACACGCCACGCGACACGACAGCACGCCACGCACGGCACACGGCACGCACGGCGACTAAGGGAAGGAGCGTGACGTACGGCATGAGCAGCCACACCCGGCCGCCGCGGCCGGGCATCCGCCTGCACGTCGACCTCGACCACGATCTGCGTCCCCACCGGAACGCGAAGATCGAAGCCCGGCTTCGGGTCGACGTGGCCGCCGACGGCGCTCCCACCGACCTGCCCGCGGTCCAGCTCGCCGTGATCATCGCGGTGGACGTCGCCGAGCCGAACCGGGGGTTCGTCCGGCACGCCCTGCCGGCCGCCCTGCGCGCCCTGCCCGACCGCATCTCCTTCACCGTGCTCGGCAGCGGCCCCGAGCCCGTCCGGTGCTATCCGCGGGGCGACGACGAGTGGGCCGTCGCCGACCAGCACGAAAGGCGCCGGGCCGCCTTCGTCACAGGCTCCCTCCCCCTGCACCGGGACGGTCCGCGTCCGGCCGGGTACGCCACCTGGGTGGCCGGAGCGCGTGCCCTGCTCGCCGGCCGGCCGGCGTCCGTACGCCACCTGGTGCTGATCACCGACGGCAGCAGCGCCGCCGCGGAGACCCGACTGGAGCGGGAACTGGACGCCTGCGCGGGGCAGTTCACCTGCGACGTGTTCGCCGTGGGCGCGGACTGGGCGCCCGAACCCCTGCTGACCCTCGCCGAACGGCTGCACGGCACCGCCCAGTTCGTGGACGACGGGCTCAGCGGGGCGATCACCACCGCCATCCAGCGGCTGCGCCGGGTGCACGCTCCCCAGCTGCCGATCGAGGTGACCGTGCGGCCCTCCGTGCGCCAGGTCTCGCTCAACGAGAAGGCGCCCCGGCCGCACCGCCTCGGTGGGCTGTCCCAGCCCGGCCGGCCGCACCACTGGAGCTTCCCGACCTACCAATGGCAGCAGGGCAGACGCGACTACCTGCTCACCCTGGTCGCCGACGCCGACGCCGACCCACTGGAGACCGAGCTCCAGTTCGCCATGGTCTCCATCGGCGAGGTCCACGAGCCCGTCCTCGCCCGCTGGCACCTGCCCGAGCAGTCGCCGCCCCATGCCCCGGCGGGGGCCGACAGCGTGCGCGACCTCAACGCCACCGCCAGGATGCGCAGCGCCCTTCGCCGGGGACTCCTCGCCCTCCGGGAACACCAGCGGGGCACCGCCGAGGCTTGTCTGGCACAGGCCGCCCGGCTGGCGCACCAGTTCGGCACGGAATGGGTGCTGAACGAGATCCGCGCGGTCGCCGACATCGAGGACGCGGCCGCTGGGCTGGTGCGCCTGCGCGCCTTCGACGCCCGCACCCTGGGTCCGATGATCCTGCGCGCCGGGTCCCGCCCCGGTGGACCGCCGGCCGACCCCGTCGGTGTGCGGCCGGGCCCGCGCTGCGGCGGTTGCGGTACCCCGGCCGGGAACGATGCGCGGTACTGCGTCACGTGCGGGGAGAAGCTGCTGTGAGGACCGGACGCACCGCCTCCTGGCGCCGGTACCTGCCGGCGGCCCTCTGGCGCGAGCGCCTGCGGCCCTGGCGGACCCGCCGACTGCTGGAGGCGCACCTGCTGGTCCTGTTCGTGTTCGCGGCCGTGGCCGCCACCGCCCTGTTCCTCTCCTTCGGTCAGACCCAGCGCAGCGCCGAGACACTCGCCTCCCGCGAGGCGCCGGCCGTGCAGGGGCTCGCCGCCACCCGGCTCGCGGCGCTGCGTGCGGACCAGGAGGCCCACGCCCTGCTGAGGTTGAACCTGGTCGACGTCGCGGGCTCGGGCGAGACCTACCGGTCCCAGCTCTCCGCCGCCGACCAGGGACTGTCCCGGATCGCCGACCGCACGGACCAGGACCTCGGCACGGTCAAGGGTCTGCTCGCCACCTACAGCAACTCGCTCACTCTGGGCGCCTCCCTCTACCGTGACGAGCCCCTGATGCGGAAGCAGAAGCTCGGCGAGGCGGACTCGCTGCTCACCCGCGACACGGTGGGCCTCGCACCCCGCCTGGACGCGCTGCAGCGGGTCCAGATGGAGCACGCCGAGGCCACGGCGACCATGGGGCGGTGGCAGCACGCCGGATGGTGGCTCGCCGAACTCGCCCTGGCCGTGGTGGCGCTGACCCTGCTCTCGGCCCTGTTCGTGCTGCGCGACCGCTGCGGCCGCGACTGGAACCCGTATCTGCTCGTGGCCTTCGTCCTCACCGTACTGCTCGCGGTGGTCCCGCTGACGACGACCTCCTCCACCGAGGACGCCCTCGCCGGGGCGGTGAGGAATCTGCGGCAGATCACCGAGGTGTCCCGGCAGAGCGGCGCGGGGCCGGCCGACGCGCAGCAGCGCGTCACGGCGGAGTCCGAGGGCGTCCGGCTGGAACTGGCCGACGAGGCCTGGACCGACAAGGTGTACCGGGGCACTCTCGTCGGCGGCCTGCTGGTCATCGTCCTGCCCGCGCTGGGGCTCGGTCTGCGGCTCGACAAGGACTACTGGAGGCGGCGGTGACCCGACGGTTCAGGATGCTGGTCCTCATCGTGGTCATGCTGCTGATCGGCGCCGGCGGCATGGTGGTGGTCTGGGCGCAGCACGACGACGACGTGCCGGTGACCATCCTCGGGACGTGGACGGCCAAGCAGGCGGAACAGTTCGAGGCCGTCCTACGGGACTTCGGCATCCCCTTCCGCTACCAGGGCACGGCGGCCCAGCGCGAGGTGCTGCTCTCCAAGGTGCAGTCGGGCGAGCCCCCGGACATCGTGATCATGCCGGGCATCGGCGAACTCGCCGAGTACGCCGACCAGAACCGCCTCAAACCGCTGAACGACCTGTACGAGCCGCAGGAGTACGGGGCGCCCTGGAAGCCGACCGGCACGCCCTCCGAGAACGTCTACTGGGTGCCGGTCAAGGCGGACCTGAAGAGCATCGTCTGGTACCGCCGGGGCGAAGAGCCCGCCACCTCGCCCGCCCCGCTGCGGAGTTGGTGCATGGGCGTGGGTGACGACGGCGCCTCCGGCTGGCCCGGCACCGACTGGATCGAGGACCTCGTCCTGCAACGGGAGGGCCCGGACGTCTACGAGAAGTGGGCGCTCGCCAAGGGCTCGGTGAAGTGGTGGCGGAGCACCGCGGTGCGCACCGCCTGGGAGGCGTGGGCCGGTCTGCTCCGGCAGGACAGGGGCGCGGCCGAGCATGCCCTGCTCACCGACCACCGTGGCGCCCCGAACAGCAAGGGGCTGCTGTTCGACGGCTGGGGCGGGTGCTCCCTGGAGCACCAGGGCTCCTTCGCGAGCTCCTTCTACCGGAATGAAGCGAAGCACGCGGGTCTGACGGACTCCGCTCCGCTGCTGCCCGGGGGCGGCGGCCGGGTCCGGGCCCATGAGGTGACCGGCGACTTCGCGGCGCTGTTCAGCGAGCGTCCCCAGGCCCGGGAGCTGATCAAGCGGCTGGCCTCCATGGAAGGGCAGAGGAGTTGGGCCGAGAAGGGGGGAATCTTCTCGGCGAACCGTGAGGTGAAACCCAAGGACGGCCTCTTCGAACACGAGATCGCGCAGCGGCTCGGTGCCGGGCCCCGCTGCCTGGACGCCTCGGATGTCATGCCGCCTGCCGTGCGGGACGCCTTCTACGAGGCTGTCCTGCTGACCATCGCAAGGGTCGCCGCCGGTCAGGACGCCGACATACCGGGTCTGCTCAAGGACGTGCAGAGGGTGCAGGACGCGCAGTCCGCGCGGGACGTCCTGCACAGGGCGACTCTGAAGACGGTGTGCAGTAGGCGGTGAGTGAGGGGCGGCGTCCCCGGCCCGCGCAGGTCCGGGGCACGCATCCGGCCGGGACCGCGCCGAGGTGCGGCGCGGCCGTGGTGATGGCCTCGGCCGGGGGCCGGCGGGGGCGACGTGCGGCGGCGGGGCGGGCGGCGTCGGCGTCGGCACAACTGGCCTCCAACGGGCTGTGCAAGCATCTGGCCGACCGGGCCCGGCCCCCGAAGGAATGGATCCCGCACGACGAGGTGGACGACCGCCCCGAGTCGTCGTCGTTCCCTTCCGGGCACACCGCGGCCGCCGTGGCGTTCACCGCGGCCGTCCTCGCCACCTGGCCTCTCGCCGGCGTCCTGTGCGCGGTTCCGGCCGCCATGGTGGCGATCGAGCGTGGGCAGAGCGCGGCGCCCACTACCCCAGCGACGTCGCCGCGGGCGCCGTGATCGGACTGGCCGGTTCCTGGCTCGTCCGGCACGCCCCCGCTGCCGTGCCGCGACGGCAACTGCCCCAGCCGTACCGGCCGGACGCGCGCACGGACAGCGTCCGGCGAAGCACTCGCGCGGGGCGTCGGTGCGGCCTCGACACCACCGAACGCGCGCGGAGCAGAAGCCGGCCGGGCCCCGGCCACCGGCCGTGATCCGCTCTCCGCCCGTGCGGTTCACACCGTGCCCGGCAGTGCCGCACCGGACGGGTGACAGCCTGCGCCGGCGCACCCCCACCACGGCCCTGGGGCCCGCCGGTTCGGTCCGTTCCCGCAACGCGGCGGGTTGGCCGCCGGGGTCGGCCGGCTTCTCCGCGTTCGGGCGGTGCGCGGCCTGCGCACGGGACGGTGCGGCCACCGGGGACGAGATTGTCGGGACGGTCCGCCACGGCCGGGGGTTCCGGCGTCCAGGCCGTGACCGGCCCGCAGTTCGGGGTAGACGACGACCAGACCCGGCCGACGACCACACCCGGCCGACGACCAGCGAAGGGACGAGTCGCGGACAAGGGCAAGCAGATCACCGGTACGGCCCGCGAGAAGCTCGCGCAGGAGATGAAGAAGCAGTACGACCAGGGCATGTCGATACGGGCCATCGCCGAGGCGCACGGGCGGTCGTACGGGTTCGTGCACCGTGTGCTCACCGAGACGGACGTCTCCCTGCGCGCGCGGGGCGGGAACCATCCTCCCCAGCGGCTCGAGGACGCCAGTCGTTCACGGTGACGGCGCCCGCCAGGGTTCCGTGTGCCCCGCGCCCCGCCGGCGCGGGGCGCGCGACGGCCTCCCCGGTCACCGCGCGCGGCCTCCACCAAGACGGCACAGGGCAGGCGTGCGGCGCCTCGTCGCCCTGAACCGATCGCTCGGCAGGCGCGTGACCGGGACCGGCCGTCGCAGGGCTGCACCTACCGCCCGCCGCTCGGGAACGTGACCGCCGTCGCGCCGCGTCAGCCGTGGATCACCGACATCGGCGACCGGTGGGTTCCGCCGGCCCCGGCCACGCCAGGTCCGCGGCCCGGCGGTCCCATCGGTACGCCGTCGATCCCGGTGCGGAGCCGGTCCGTCCCAACCTCCCCGACCGGTTGCCGAGTTCGTTCCCCGTGGCGGAGGCCGTGCGGTCGTCGCCGTACGGGTTCGGCGTGTCGCCGGACGGCTTCGTGGCGGAGCCTTGCGCGCAACTGGTCGCAAGGAGGTCCGCCGTTCCCCTTCAGGGGATGGTGATCGCCCCGAGGACCTCGTGGGCGGCGCCCCGGGCGGAGGCGCGTCACCGTGCGTCGCGCAGCCGGAGAAGGTACGTCGCGGTCAGCGCGACGGCACGGTCCGCGTCATGCGACAGTTCCGCGAGGGCACATGACGCCGTCGGCCCCGGGATGCCCGCCAGGGCTTGGGTCAGCCGTCCGCGAGCCGGCGCACCGGAGGTGTCGTGGGCGAGGCGGTCCACGAGCCCGCTCGCGATCCGATCCGCCGTCGCGGGGTCGCTCGCCAGCACGCTCAGAGCGTCGGCCGCGTCGGTGTCGTTCCTCCCCCGCACGATCATGTCGACGAGCGTCGGGACCGCATCGGCCACGCCACGTGCCCCGAGGGCCAGCGCCGCGTACCCGCGCACCACGACGTCGGGGTCGGCGAGGGCGTCCCCGAGACGCGCGGCGGCCTCGCCACCGGGTATCTCGGCCAGGGCCCGGACGGCGCGTTCCCGCACCGCGGCCACCGGCGAGCCGAGGCCCTCCGCCAGAAGTTTTGGGCCGCGGTCGCCCAGTCGCGCCAGTGCCCATTGGAGGGCTCCGGCGACGATCGGGTCCCGCTCGCTCAGCACCGCCTCGACCAGGGCCTCCACCGGCGCCGCGACCCCGTCGACGCTGGAGAGGGCCGCGCGCTGGCGCGCGCCGGCGCTTCCCGACTCCAGCGCACGCAGGAGCGCGACGACCCGGAGGACGTCCTCCCAGCCGGCCGGGTCCGCGGCGTCGATCCGGCGCAGCCGCGTGAGCAGCGCGGTCTGCGCCGCGATGCTTTCGCGCGTACGACGCACGAGATCGTCGACGAGCGCCGAGGGCGTGAAGCCCGGGTCGTCGAGCGCGCGTCCGATCTCACGCAGCGACAGCCCCAGCGACCGCAGGCTCTCGATGTGGAAGATCCGCTGGATGTCCTCCCCGGAGTACTCCCGGTAGCCGGAGCCGGTGCGCTCCGAAGGACGCACCAGACCGAGCGACTCGTAGTGCCGGAGCATGCGGGCACTGACCCCGGACCGTCGCGCCACCTCACCGATCAACACGTTCTATCGTCCCTCCTGGCCAAAGTCGCCGAGGGCCACGACGCGCTTCGCCTCCTCGATCGCGTACTCGAATCCGGCGTCCGGGTCACGCAGCAGCCGTTGGGTCGCGAGCGCGTGGGCGCGCGTGCGCGGGTCGGGGGCCGTCGTCGCGGCGAGCAGGGCCGGCACCGTCACCTCTCCCAACGCGACAAACGCCCGGCTGAGACTGAGCTGCGTAGCCCGCCCACCACGGCCGAGCTGCGTCGCCAGCGCGGTCGCCAGCGCGGACTCCTCACCTTCCGGCACTAGTAGGACCGAGGCCCGCCAGGCGCTGCGCGCCACCTCCTCGTCGGCGTCGGACAGGAGCGCCCGGGTGATCGCCGGCCACGCCCGCCGGTCCCCGATCTTGGACAGCGTGTGCAGCGCCTGGCTCCGTGCCTGCGCACGCTCCGAGCGGACCTCGGCCAGCAGCACGGGAAGCGTCAACGACGCCGGATGGCGGGTGAGCGCCCAGGTCAGCATGTCGCGCACGAAGAACTCGGGCTCGATCGCGCATCGCTCGACGAGCTTGTCGACGAAGCGCGGGTCGGGTGTCGTGCCGAGCGCCAGAGCGGCTCGCAGTCTGACGGACGAACGGCCGTCCTCCAGCCGCTCCAGCACCCGCACCGCAGCCGTGTCCTGCCCTGTCATCAGGACCACCTCCTTGGCGAGCAGTGAAGACCCTGTCACCGTGTCAAGGTCAAACAGGGCCCGCCGCGCGAGCACCGGTCACCCGCCGCGTCCCGCAGCGTGTCACACCACCGCCTCCGGATCGCCGCCGCCGAGCACAGGCACGTCGACGACCTCGCCGGTCTTCTCGTACCGTCGCCGGGCCTCGGGGGCGGCCGTTTCCCGCTCGGCGACACCCTCCGTCCCCTCACCGGCGGAGCCGACCTGTCCCCGTTGGGGCACGTCGGGTTCCTCGAAGTCCTCACGTCCACCGACCGAATGCAGGCACGCGCCGTGAAGCGGCATGGTGAAGGGGCGGATTCCTTCGCGAAGTCGTGCTTTGCTGGGCCGGGTTGACCGAACCACGTTTGACCAACCCACCCAACGGAAGGACGGGGGAAGCCGACGATGAGACCATCGCTCGTCAGGGCAGTGTCGGGCAGGCGCGGGGCCGGGGTGCTGTTCGCCGCCGCCGCCTGCGTGGCGGCGCTGCTCGTACCCGCGCAGACCGCCGACGCCGCGACCGTCACCACCGGGCCGGTCTTCAACCGGCCCACCGGCACCACCGTCGACCAGCAGACCATCCGCGCCCAGGTCCGCTCCGTGGTCGCCAACGCGTACAGCGGGTCGATCCTCCGGCTCGCGATGTACCACCTGTGGGACGACACGATCGCCGCGGACCTTCTCGCCGCGAAGGACCGGGGCGTCAGCGTCCGGGTCGTCCTCGACCACAGCACCCTGGACTACCCGTCCTCCTACGACACCCTCAAGGCGGCGCTCGGCACCAGCACCTCCGCGTCGTCCTGGGTCGCCCTGTGCACGTCCGGTTCCTCGTGCCTCGGTCCGGCCGGCACGGGCATCAACCACAACAAGTTCCTGCTGGCGAGCAGTGTGGGCGGCGGCGCGCAGAAGAACGTCGTCGTCCAGCTCACCTCGAACCTCACGCCGTCCAACTACAGCCGTTACTGGAACAGTTCGCTCACCGTCGCCGGGATCACCGACCTCTACGACGGCTATGTCGGGTACTTCACGCGCCTGCCGGCCCAGAACCGCTCCGCCTGGTCCTACACCTACGGCAACGCGGGCGACTACAAGTACTACTTCTTCCCCCGGGCGGGGAGTGACGCGAGCACCGACACCGTGGTCAACGCCCTGGACAACATCACCTGCCGCTGGTCGGACTCCGCCGGTGCGCACCGCACCACCGTCCACGCCGCCATGCTGAAGATCACCCGGCAGGCCGTGGCGGACAAGCTGCGTGCGCTGGCCGGGGCGGGATGCCTGGTCGACCTGGTCTACAGCGAGACCGACGCCGGCACCTGGAGTGCCCTGCACGGTGTCTCCGGCATCACCAACCGCTGCTACCAGCATGACGACGACGCGGACGCCTCGACGCCCCGGCGGATCGTGCACTCCAAGAACTTGCTGGTCGACGGCATGTACGCGGGCACGGTCCAGAAGGTCATGTGGACCGGCAGTCACAACTGGAGCGGCCCGGCGCTGCGCAACAACGACGAGGCCATGCTCCGCGTCACCACGGCCTCGGTGTACGACGCCTTCGAGGGGAATTTCCAGGACGTGCGCGCCGCGGCAGTCCCCGGCACCAGTGACGACGTCGCCATCTGCAAGAGCGACGACGTCGACTGATCCGAACCGCACGGCACCTGCCGTGAGTACGGGCGGGGGGCGGTCATCACATGCCGGGCCGGCCGGGCGGAGCGGTCCGGCAGGCCGGCCGGCCCGGCGTCGGCCGCGGTGCCCCGGTGCGAGTCGCCGCCTCCGCAGCACGCCATGGCCGGGACCGCGGGCACGACAGCCCCGCGTCCCGGCCACGGGGCGTACACGGCCGCCCGGAACGAAGCGGTCGGCACATACGGGCTACCCGTCTTCCGTTCGGGAGGTTGCTCGACCGGGGGCGTCGGTCGGATGCCCGGGGAAGGGTGCGCGGGACGACGCATGGCCGGCTGCCGGCGCCACCCTCCGCGGAACCCGGAGGCAACGAGCCATTCCGCGCCGACGGGCGCCTCAATGACGCTGAGCGGTCAACAGCCAAGCCACGTCGACGAAGGCGATGGCACCCCAGATCCAGCAGACGACCGGGACCGCGGTCGGCGCCAACGCCGTGGCGAGGGCGCCCAGACCCACCGTGCCCAGCACCACCCCCGCACTGCGCCTGGTGGCCAGCGCGGTACGCAGGGGGCCTGGCTCGGCCAGACGGTCCGCCAGGTAGGCGTCGAACGCCTCGGCGACCTGGTCATCGATCTCGTCACATATCCGCGCATCCAGTGAGTCGGCCACGGCCGGCCCCCTCCAGTCCGAAGAACGTCGAAACGGTAGCCGCCGCCCGCGGTGTGCCAGCAGGTGCGAGCGCCCGCCTGCTTCCATCCTAACCATGACAGAGATTCTCTGCAAAAAGTCTCTGCAATCATCGCAGAGAGTCTCTGCAGTAGGGTGAAGGGCATGGCTGAGCGTTCCGAGACGAGAGTGCTGACGGGCCCGGACCTCAAGGCCTTCTACAAGGCGCTGTCCAACCCGGTGCGCCGCGACATCCTGAGCTACCTCGGCGAGCACGGCGAAGCGAACTCCACCAGCGTCGCCAAGGCGCTCGGCGAGAGCACCGGAACGACCAGCTACCACCTGCGCAAGCTCGCCGATCTCAAGCTCATCGCCGAGGTCGAGGAGCGCTCCAACGGCAGGGAACGCTGGTGGAGATCCCTGATGACGGACATCTTCACGCCCCCGGGGCTGGAGATGACAGCCGCCGAGCGCGAGGCCGCGCTGAAGATCGGCACGCTCAAGATGACGCAGGATCTGAGCCTGGTCGTCAAGGCCTATGCCGGATACGACACTTCGGCAGGCTGGAACCAGATCTACCGCTCCGGTCTGTGGATGACGAAGGACCAGGCAGCGGCCTTCGCCGAGGAGTACCAGACCTTGCTGCGCAAGTACGTGACGGAGCCAGGTGACCGCGCCGCCGGCTCTCGCCGTATGGCCGTACGTCTGGTCATGCTGCCGGACGACGGTTCGGGTTTCGCCCTGTCCGAGGAGAAGGAGAGGGGGCAGGAGGACTCCGCTCCGGAGTGACCGTGCGAACGCTGTCCCACGATCGTCGGTGTCCCGTGCCGGTGAGGCTCGGCCGATGCCGTCGAGGAGTCCGCGCGACGAAATCAGATCGACGGTGGTCACCGTGTGTGACAGAGTCCGCCGCATGGAGTGTCTCTTCTGCCGGCTCGTCCACGAGGGAACCGCCCACTGGGTGGTTCGTGGCTCCTCGGTCTGCGCCTTCGCCCCACTGAACCCGCTCGCTCCGGGACACACCCTGGTGGCGCCGGCCTCCCATCACACGGATGTCTTCGACACACCCGCCGAGGTGTTGGTCGAAACGGTGAAGCTGGCCCAGCGCCTGGCAGGCGCCATGCGCACCGCTCTGAACGCCTCGGGAGTGAACATCCTCAACGCCAGTGGCCCAGGATCCGAACAGTCGGTGCCCCACCTGCACTTCCACGTCGTTCCGCGATGGCCGGCCGACGGCATCTCCACCTGGCCCACCGGACGGTCACAGCACCGACTCATCGGTGATCCGGTCGCGCGGCTCGCCGAAGCCCTCACAGGTTCGTGAGGTACGGCCGTGGAGATCAGCTCGCCAGGACAACGTGGCCATGCGGCGGACGTTCCAGAAGTGCGGCTATGACAAAGAAGCCCACTATCGCGAAGCTTGGCCCGGAGCCGGAGGGCGCCGCCACGACTCGGTCGGGTACGCGATACTGCGCCGGGACTGGGCAACCGGCACCGTGACGCCGACGCGCTGGCATGACGAGCCCTGACCCGCTCACGGACAGGAGTCCTGTGGCGGGCCGCGGTCACCGCGGCGACGGGCGCGACCCCTCGTACCTGCGTGTCTCGGCGGTCCGCCGGTGGAGCGCCGCCCAACTGCCGTTTTCCTCGGTCGAGGATGTGTCGTCCGCGGGTGCCGACGGCACCGTGCCGCGGTCGGGGCTGTGTACCGAGTTCGGCCGTCAGTTTCCCGGCCACGGCCCGCGCCGCCCGCCTCCACGGCCTCGACTCCACCGTCGACGCGCGTGTGTCAGCGGTCACCGCTCCCTTCCGCGAGCCCCAAGGTGACGGTGCGGGATCCTGGGGAGAAGCCGGCGAAGGAGTGCTCCCAGCTCTCCCCGGGCCAGTGGTACGCCACGCGGCCCTCGGCGGGACGGTAGTGGGCCGTGTAGACCGTGCCCAGCCACTCGTCGTACGCGCACTGGTACAGCGGCGGTCGTAGCATCGCCGTGACGTCGATGCCGGCCGCCTGTGCGGCGGCCAGCCTCGTCCGTGTCCGGGTGGCCCGTTCCTGCTCGTCCGACACCGGCAGGTGCTGATGGTTGGACGCGCAGCGGTCCGGCGTCTCGGTCAGCGGGATGTCGGGTCCGACGTGGACCGTCACGGTCCGCCCCGGGTCGACGAGGGTGACGTTCTGCGGGATCGCGACGGGTATGGTGCGCAGTCTGTCCAGCGCCTCGTCGACGGTCCGGCAGGTCTCCAGCAGATAGCGCAGCACCATGGGCATGGCGAAGCCCCGCCCGTGGACGAACCGCCCGCCGAAGGTGAGCGATACCGCGAGACCGGCGTTGTTCATGCCGTCCAGCAGACCCCACCCAGCCTCCTGCATACCGATCACGGGGAGGAGGAAGCGGGAGGAGACGATGGTGCCTTCGCAGTGTTCGGGAGCGAAGTCGTAGTTCCTGAGCAGAGCGCCCTCGCGGCCGATCTGGGTGCACCCGGAGAAGAACGGCCGCACCGCTGCCATGGTGAGGAACGTTCTGGCCCGGGGAGAGGTCAGTTGGCCGGCGAGCCGGTCGAGTGGCGCGACCAGTTCGGGCATGTGCTCCTCGAAGAGCCGCCGGGCGCGGGTCGCGCCTTCGGGTGTCCTCCCCTCCTCGGTCAGCCAGTCCTCCGCGCCCACCATGGCCGGGCGGACGTGCTCGGCCCACCGCCCGTCACCGCCGTCTCCGATCTCGATGGCATGGAACGTCTTGACGTAGTGGCTCATGACGGAGAACTCAACTCCCCCTCCGGTCCGGATTTCAACGCGTGCGGACGCCGCCGGCCGATCAGCGCACACGCGAGGGCGGGCGAGGAGCCCTCGTGAATGTCGTCGTGGATGTCGTCGTGGATGTCGTCGTGGATCTGCCGGCGAGTCGGCGGGCGGCGAAGCCTCGGCGATCGAATGACGTTCGCCGCCGTCCTGCCCCGTCCGACGGGGCGCCGTCCCTCCCGGCGCGGGCGGCGCTCGCGCTTTCGCCTGGTCGCGTCGGACGCCGCCGGAGTGCTTGTCAGCGGCAGAGGACGCGGATTCGAGCCCAGGAGTTGTTGGCGTAGCCCTTGGGGTTCCACAGGTGGACCGGGGACTCGGGCATGACGGCGCCGGTGCAGTCCCACGCCCGGGCGATCACCTCCGTGTCGCCGACGGGCAGGACGAGAGTGGTCCGCCAGTGCTGCCAGGTCCAAGGGCTGTCCGGCCGGTCCAGTGCGGCCTGCCGCCAGCTCCGGCCGCCGTCGAGGGAGACGTCGACGCGGGCGACGGTTCGGTCGTCGCCGGCCAGGGCGTAGCCGGTGATCCCGGTCTCTCCGGGCGGCAGGTGTGCGCCGTCGTCGGGGTACAGGAAGTCGCAGTTCAGGGTGATCGGGCCGAGCGAGATGCCATCGGCGGGCCCGGGCTGCCGGGGGTCGGCCTCGGCGGGCAGGACGCGGTAGGCGACGGCCTGGAAGTAGTTGCCGGACGGCTGGGCCCGGGCGGTGACGTGGGTGAGCCACTTGACGCTGCGGGCGCCGATCCAGCCCGGCACCAGCGCGCGCAGCGGTCCGCCGTGGACGCGGGGCAGCGGTCCGCCGTTCATCGCCCACGCCAGGAGCACTTCCGGCCCCAGGGCCTTGGCGGTGGGGATGGAGCTTCCGTAGGGCTGTGGCGGGTCGGCCAGCCGGGAGACGTCCGGGGCCTCGAAGGCGATGTGCGCGGCCTGCGGGCGCAGACCGGCCGCGTCCAGCACATCGGCCAGCCGTACCCCGGACCAGCAGGCGGTCGAGGTGGCGCCAGGCCCCCACGGGTCCTCGCCGGGGATGTCCCGGACCGCGACCAGGCCGGCCCGCCGGTTCCCCGCGCACTGCAGCGTGGCCTGCACCTCCACCGTCTCGAACTGTCCCCGCAGATCCTTCAGCGACAGCTCCAGTGCCCGCGTGACCAGGCCGTCCACCCGCAACCGCCATGCCGCCGGTTCGATGTCGGGGATCGGTCCGTGGTTGCGGCTGTAGAAGGCGTCGACCGGCGTCCGCCGCCTCCCGGCCAGCGCCGCGCGCGGCGGCTCGGCGTTGAACGGCTCCCGCTCGTGCACCACCATGTCTTCCCGTTTGCCCCACAGGCCCATACGCAGACGAGTACCCGTTCCCGACGGGGGCCGCTACCGGTGACGGCGCGGGCCACCGGGACCGGTGGCGCGTCGCCCCGGACGGTGAGGTGGCGCGTCGCCGTCGCGACCCGGAGCTGCTGCCCTCCCTCGCCCAGCCCGTCCGGGACGGTAAAGCGGACCTGGTGCTCGGGCGGCGCAGGCCGACGACGCACGGCACCTGGCCGATGCACGCCCGGCTCGCCAACCGCGAGCCGGCCCGGCTCATCCGCCGCCGCCAGGTTCGCCACCCTCTTCAAGCGCTACTCTCACGGCCTGGTCTCCTGAGCCGGAGATTCGTCGTTGGTCCCGCTGCCGCGCAGCCCCGATGAGCGGGCCGCTGCTGGGCCGGCGCAAGGGCCTGATCTCGGCGGTCAAGGCCGACCTACGGTCCCTGACCGCCTTCGAGGTCGGGCTGTTCGGCTGGATGGCGCTCGCCGGGAGGCGGCTCAGCCCCGGACGATGTTCTGCGCCTGCGGCCCCTTCGGCCCCTGGCCGATGTCGAACGTGACGTGCTCGCCCTCGGTCAGTTCTCGATAGCCACTGCCCTGGATCTCCGAGTAGTGGGCGAAGACGTCCGGGCCACCGCCGTCCTGAGCGATGAAGCCGAAGCCCTTTTCGGAGTTGAACCACTTAACGGTACCGCTGGCCATACTGTCTTTCCTCTATCCATGCCCGGCTGAAAGATCTCGGCCGGGCGTGCTGCGGCTCCTGGGACATGAGGAGCCGCCCAAGGTTCTACCCCGGTCCTGGGCATCTATCCCGGGGTGAAGAGGAAGCAGACCCGCTCGCCCTATGAGTCCGGCGGACGAGGCCGCTGCCCGGGCGCCGCTGCTCTTCTCGGGAGATCCGGCCGGGCGGCGGGGGTGTGGCGTTCCGGCAGGCCGGCCAGGCCCCGGGGGAGAGCGCAGGCGAGCGAGAATGCCTGCACGGGGCGGTCGTCGTCGTCTTCCAGCGACCGAGCGATCAGGGTCTTCGCTGTTTGGGGGGCTCCGCGCAGTGCTGCCGCAAGATCACTGACGTGGCGTCGCTGGGACGCTCGGTGCAGGAGACGACACCGTTGATGCCGCCGTCGCGCCCGCACCGCACCGTGGTGACGGCGGGCGGAGCGCGGCCCAGGCGTCGGGGTCGGCCGGCCGGGGCGTCCGCGAGCATTCGTGCGGTGCAGGCCTGCTGCCCGGGCAGCCGGTCCGATGCGAGCAGGTCCGGCACCGCCGCCCAGAACGCCGGAACCGCGACGAGCTCGGCCGACGCGAGATGATCACAACACCGGTACCTCCCGAGCACCTGCTGCACCCAGCCTCATCCTCGCGAGTTGCGGATGCCGCCCCGCCCGCCGGTTCTTCACTGCCGGTCGGGCACGGAGTCGGGGGTGGGGTAGCTGTGCAGGATCTGGTCGGCACCGGTCAGGGCCAGCATGCGGCGTACGCGTTCGCTGGGTGCGATCAGGGCCAGGCGGGCGCCGGTGGTCCTGGCTGTGCGGTAGCCCGTGATCAAACAGGTCAGGCCGGTGGAGTCCAGGAACGTGACGCCGGACAGGTCCAACAGCACGCTGTGACCGTCGGTGAGCAGCAGCGAGTGCAGGGCGTCGGCGAGTCGGTGGGCGGTGTGCAGGTCGAGGTCGCCTCGGACGGTGACCAGGTCGCGGTCGGTGCTCAGCGGGCGGACATGCAGGTACGGGGTGTGGTCCTGGTCGTCGGCGATCGGCTGGTCGGTGCTCATCACCGCTTCTTTCCACGTGGGCGGCGGTTCACGGGGTCAGCTCCTGCTGGTGGCCGGCGCGCCACTCGGTGAGCAGGACGGTGGCGTCGTCGTCGAGCTTGCCGTCGTGGTATTCCATGACAGCGGCCATCAGCCGGCGCAGAGCCTCGTGCAGGGTGTGCCGGCCGGAGTGGTGGCGGCGGATGAAGTCGACGAACCGGTCCCGGCCGAACTCGTTCCCGTGCCTGTCGCGGGCTTCGACGATGCCGTCGGTGTACAGCAGCAGACGGTCGCCCGGTTCCAGCTGCTCGGTCGCCATGGTGATGGGCAGGCTCAGGTCGGCGCCCATGGGGCCGGCCGGCGGGCAGGACAGTTCGATGGTCCAGCGGTTGTCGCGGATCAGGAGCGGCAGATGGTGACCGCGGTTGATCCACGTCAGCCGGCCGCTCTCCATGTCCAGGTCGGCCAGGATCGCGGTGACGTAGCGGCGGGCCTGGAACTGCTCGATCAGGGCCTGCTCCACTTCCTGGCTGGTCTCGGTCAGTGTGGCGCCCTGGCGGCGGGCGTTGCGGCAGGCGGACACCGCGACGTTGGCGGTGATTCCGGCGGTGGTGTCGTGGCCCATGGCGTCGAAGACGCCCAGGTGCAGGGCGCTGCCGGCCACGGCGTAGTCGAAGGCGTCCCCGCCGACCTGGTAGGCGGGCTCCATCACCGCGCCGACGGTGACGTCGTGCCCGGCGAAAGCGGGCGGCGGGGTCAGGTTCCACTGCATCTCCGCGGCCACGTTCATGGGCTCGGTGCGCACCAGACGCGCGTAGGAGTCACTGAACGACCGCTTGCTCAGCAGCATCAGAGCCGTCATCGACGCCAGATCGCTCAAGGCCCGGCGGACGGGTCCGGTGTCGGTGTCGGTGTCGGCCCGCAGCACGCCCAACCGTTCCACGCCGTCGGTGACGGCCACCCACCACCGCCGCCGCGCACCCTCGCCCGCCTGGCCCCGTGCGGGTTCGGGGATCAGCTCCACACGCTGGTAGGCCTGGCCGGGCAGACTGCCCGAAACGGTGAACTCCTGCCCACCCTCCCCGGCGTCCAGCCCCCGCCCCGTGACCTGGCGCAGCACCGTTTCCCGGACGTCCACCAGAAACAGGGCCACATCGTGCATGCCCGCCACGGCTGCATGGTCGGCGATCAACTGCGGGAGCTGCTCCAGCGTGGCCGTATGACTGGCCTGCATCAACCGCATCAGCGACACCGCGCTGCTCTCCGTCACAGTCTTGGGCCCTCTCGCCGGGCAGCCGCGCACGCCATGCACGGATGTGCCGCTTCGGAACTCCGTCCCGGCCACGCACGGGTGATACCGATCCTCGGACAGCACGGGTACCCGCTGCTGGAGCGCACGCACTTCAGTGGTCCGGCCGTCCCGTGGCCGGGCACGGGGCCTCTCCGGTGAGCTTCTGGGTAGGCGGGTCAGATCTGGTTCTCGCCGCCGTCGACGTAGAGATTGGCGCCGAGGACGAAGCTGCTCTGGTCGGAGGCGAGGAAGGCGACGACCGCGGCGACCTCCTCAGGGCGTGCCATCCGGCCCAGCGCGGTGTCCGCGGCGAGCTTGGCCCGGAGGCCGGCCGCGTTCTCCTGCCCGACCAGGTTGGTGACCCCGGGGGTGTCGACCGGACCCGGCGAGATGGCGTTGACCCGGACGCCTCGATGCTTGAGCTCGTTGGCCCAGACCCGGGCGAAGGACCGTACGGCGGCCTTGGACGCCGCGTACAGACCGAACCCCTCGGCACCGTTGTCGGCGGCGGTTGAGGCGTTCAGGATCACCGAGGCGCCGTGGTTGAGCAGGGGAAGTGCCTTCTGCACGGTGAACAGCGTGCCCCGCACGTTGATGTCGAAGACGTGGGCGAGGTCCTTCTCGGTGATCTGCTCAAGCGGCACCAGCGAGGCGGTCGCGGCGTTCGCGAAGAGCACGTCCAGGCCCCGACCGCGGAGGCGGACCGCGTCGTACAGCCGGTCCAGGTCGGTCGGGTCGGAGATGTCCCCGGCCACCGCGGTGGCCCTCGTCGCACCGATGGTCTCGACGGCCGTGTCGAGTTCGGCCTTGCGCCGGCCGGTGATGAACACGTGCGCACCCTCGGCCGCCAGTCGCGCGGCGGCGGCGAAGCCGATCCCGGTGCCGCCGCCGGTGACGACTGCGGTCTTGTCCTTGAGCTGGTACATGCGCATGACCTCCGTAAAGTTCCGTACCGATCAGTACGGAACACGAAGGTAGCAGAGTTCCCGACCGATCGGTACTGAAGTAGTAGAGTGGAGTGCATGGGAACGCAGCGACAGGCGCGGATCGGCCGGCCGAGGGGCTTCGATGCGGACGAGGCCCTCGAACAGGCCATGCGGGTCTTCTGGGAGAAGGGCTACGAAGGCGCCGGCCTCACCGACCTGACCGGCGCCATGGGCATCACCCGCACCAGCATGTACGCGGCCTTCGGCAACAAGGAGGACCTGTTCCGCAAGGCACTGGAGCGCTACACCGAGGGCCCCGCCTCATATGCGGCCCGTGCCCTGGAGGAGCCGACCGCCCGGCAGGTGGCCACCGCGTTCCTCGACGGCTCCGTGCGGGCCACCACCCGCCCCGACCGCCCCACCGGGTGCCTCGGCGTCCAGGCGTCCCTCGCCGCCGGCGACACCGCGGCCCACGCCCGCGATGCCCTCATCGCCTGGCGCAACGAAGGCACCGCGCGTCTGCGCGAGCGGTTCCGGCGAGCCGTCACCGAAGGCGACCTGCCCCCGGGCACCGATCCCGGACAGCTCGCCCGCTACCTCATGACCGTGGCGAACGGCATCGCCGTCCAGGCCGCCAGTGGCGCTACGCGTGAGGACCTGCGGCAGGTGGCCGACATGGCGCTGCGGAGCTGGCCGCCCGCCTGACCGGCCGCCGCCTCCGCCCGCGCCGCCCGCCTGCGCGGCCCCACCGCCACGGCACCGCGGACCGCTTCCGGCGGGGACAACAGCGCCGGGCGGTCCCGGAACGGGTGAGAATCAACGTCCGGCCCGACGACGGCCGCGCGCCACCGGCCAGTTCCCCGCCCTCGAAGTCGACCGTTCTTCAGCAGGAAGCCGGACGCCCCGGCCGCCAGCGCGTCGTCGACGTACTCGTCCAGGTCGAACGTCGTCAGCATGGGCACCCGGCTGCGCCCCGGCCCGAGCGGTCTCCGGCGGCCCAGCTCGGCCGGCGCCCACGGGCCGTCGCGGCGCGGCATCCGGATGTCCATCAGCAGTACGTCCGGCCGCAGCCGCGCGCACGCCTCGACGGCCTCCTCACCGTCGTCCGCGGTGCCCGCCACGGTGATGTCCGACTGGCTGTCCAGGATCGCGCTCAGTCCGGCGCGGATGACCGGCTCGTCGTCCACGACGAGCACGCTGATCTGCTCAGACATCCGCAGGCTCCAACGGCATCGTGGCCACGGCGCGGAAGCCGCCGTCACCGGTCGGGCCCGCGGTGAGTTCGCCGTCCAGTGCCCTTACCCGTTCCTCCCTGCTGACCAGGCCGAGCCCGATGCCCGCGCGCCCCTCCGGGTGCCCGCACCAGCCTCTCCGGCATGATGCGGGCGAGCCGGCCCGGCGGTCAGCGGACCCGGACGGTCACCGTCGAGGAGACCTGGTGTATCCAGGTGTGCCGGGACGTCCGGGAGGACGCCTCGGTGAGCACACCGCGGAACTGCCACTGGCCGCGATGCGACGGGCGCACCGAGAACTTCAGGCTGCCGCCGCCGTTGTAGGCGCCGCTCGAGCAACGCGACGTCACCCACTTGCCCGTGCCCGAGCGTTCCTGCACACAGAACCTGTTGTAGGTGGAGTTGTCGTCCGCGCCGTGGCCGGCGAGGTGGACGGACGAGCCGAGGCGCACGGAGTGCGGGCCGGCCGTGAACGAGATGTCGGACTTCGCCCAGGCACCGGCCGCCGCCAGGCCGAGCGCGGCCGCCGCCACCGTGCCGACGGCCGTCCCCCGCAGTGCCGTACGGCGATAACGCATGCTCATGGCCACTCCCTCTTGGGATCGCTGTGTTCACCGCCGGATCGGGCGGGACTGGTCAGGCTCCCGACCGGTCCGGCGGCCTCTCGCAAGGGAAGACAGCACGCACTCAGCGGTCGTTGCCCCGGCGATGTCACCGTTCTGGAACACACG
This sequence comes from Streptomyces sp. NPDC015220, assembly GCF_043079345.1. Taxonomy (NCBI): domain Bacteria; kingdom Bacillati; phylum Actinomycetota; class Actinomycetes; order Kitasatosporales; family Streptomycetaceae; genus Streptomyces; species Streptomyces sp. NPDC015220. The sequence goes on from NZ_JBIBUK010000004.1 coordinate 325,796, forward strand.
GCTGACCAGCATTCTGCCGCGATGAGCACCACGGGGCGCCGAAGTGCCGTTCCGGTCCGTGGAGTCGCCCTCGGCGTCGGGGCGGGGCCGGCCCCGCCGCACCGCCACGCAACGCACCGCACCGCACCGCACCGCACCGCACCGCACCGCACCGCACCGAAGGTGCCCGTGGCTCCCACTTCGGATGTCCGCCCCGCGTTCCGGGTCGGGGCCGTGGTGCCGGTCGGTGCCGTCGGCCGCACACCCTCGGAGAACCCTCGCCGAGACCCTGTGAGGTGACTGTAAGATCAACCCACTTGTGAGACGGGTGCGTTGGCCGGGGGGTCAGGAGCGCCGGAGAGCGGGGCACGACCACGTCTCGGTACTCGGGGAGGGTCCAGTTGTCTCGTCATGCCTCTGCACGTCCAAGCGTTGTCGCCGCCACGGCGGTCGTGTCCCTGGCGCTGGCCCTCGGTCCGGCCCCCTGGACCGCTTCAGCCGACGCCGGGACCTTCGGCGGGACCACGATCGCCGCGACCATGCGCGTCACACCGGGCTACGGCTCCGTGATGAGCGTGGGGCCTTCCGGGTTCCTGCACGCCGCGACCACCACGAAGGGGCCCTCCGGGCTGGAGTGGACGGGCGCGGACGGTTCGACCCGGAAGCTCGAGGGCACTCAGCCTGCCGACCCGGTGGAGTACTACGGAACGGCATCGGACGTCGTGGCGCTGCCGCCCAGCGGGGACAGGGGCGACGTGCTGCTGCGGAACATGGCCACCGACGAGACCACGACCGTCACCGTCCCCGCGGGGCAGAAGTACAGCAGGACGATCGGGACCACCGTGGTGTCCGAGGGCGGGAGCACCGACGGGAAGTGGACCGAGTTCCATCTGCTGAGCGATGAGAACGGGACCACGGTGGACCGCCGCGTGACGGGCCTTCCTCAGGGCGCCTCCGTCCTCCTCGTCGGGCGGGCCGGCGTCCACGGGTTCCTCTCGCTTCTGCGCGTCCCCGGGCAGGACGTCGGACAGTACGTCTGGGTCGATCTCCGTACCGCCGAGGCCACGCGGCTGCCCTACGGCACGGTGTACGGGAATTCCGTGGTGACCGCCCTCCATCTGGTCACCCCCCAGGCCGACGGCGTGCGGATCTATGAGCAGGGCCGGTTCGACACCCCCGTGCGTGAGCTTCGGATCGGTCTCGAGGACGCCAAGGTCCTCGGCGTCGTCGGCGACTCGCTGATCGTGGGCCGCTATGACCCCTCGCTCGGCCAGAAGGAGTCCCAGGCGTCCGTCTGGAGGGTCGTGGCCGTGCCCTTCGACGGTTCCGGCGAGCGGACGCTTCTCGACCGCGCGGTCGTGGGCCGTGTCGCCGTCCGACCGGACGGCGGCCTCCAGGTCCTCGGCGGCCGGTCCGCGGAGGACTACGGCTACCAGGACATCACCGCCGGGGCGGACGCCGTACCGCACGCGACTCGTGTGCTCCGCGTCCTGCCGGTCCCGATGCAGCTCCAGCGGCTGACGCTGGACCATGGCACCGTCAGGACCCTGGAGTCCGGCGATGGAGCCACCGCCGTCTACGAGCGCCCGCTGACCGGAGCCGCGCCCGGACACGGCGAGCGGGTCCGGGTGGGCGGCCTGCCGGCTCCGTACGGCAAGTGCACCGCCACCGAAGTGCCGTGCCCCGAGCTGTACCCCACCGGGGACGGCCGGACCGTGTACCGCGGGACGATGAGCGTGGACGGCGACTGGCGGCCCGAGCTGTTCGTCGTGGGCAGGGGCGGGACGTTTCCCGGCACCCCGGTCGAGACGGGCCTCGAGGATTCCTACGACGACTCCGGGCCCCGGACGAGGATCCTGGGGGCATCGGAGAACCTGGTGCTGGTCGACGGGACGCCTGCCGGCGGCAGCCGGGAACTCCGGGTCGTCGACATCCGCTCCGGCAAGGTCCTGCACAAGGAGCCGTACCGCGTGGGTGCGATCTGGGGGACCACTCTGTGGTCCTCGGCCCCGGGCGGCACGGTGACCGCGAAGGACGCGCGCACCGGGGCCTCGCTGACCTCCTTCACGGTGAGCACCAGGTGCTCCTCCATGGTCGACCTCCAGGCTGTCGGCCGATGGCTGTACTGGATGTGCAACGCCCGCGACGCCCCGCTCGCCGCGGGCGTCCACGACCTCCGGTCCGGGAAGAGCTTCCCGCTTCCCTCCACCGGGCAGGCCCGCCTCGGCGACGGCGTGGTCGCCGTCCGGGGCGGGCAGGGGCTGAGCGTCTACGACCTGCGGACCGGGGCGGCCGTCCAGCGGTGGACGACCGACGCCGCGGGCCTCGTGGCTCTCGACCCGCGCAACGGTGATCTCGCGTACTCCACGCCGGACCAGGCCGTCCACGTCCTGAACACCGGGCGACCCGAGGCGCCGCTGTTCTCTCCCTACCGGAACGTCAGCGCGCGGGTGGAGACGGACGCGACGCCGCTCGCCTGGCGCGGCGAGTGGTGGCTGTCCGAACCGGCGGCTTCCTGGAAGGTGGAGATCCGCCACAGGGCCACGGGCCGCGTCGTCGCCACGCGTACGGGCGGAGGGGCCGCGTACTCGATCGCGACGTCGTGGGACGGCCGTGACACTGCGGGCGGACCGGTTCCCAACGGTTCGTACACCTGGACGCTGACGGCTGTGCCGGCGGACGGACAGGGCGCGGCGCTGGTCCAGTCCGGCACGGTCCGGCTGACGGGTGGCACGGCCGTGTGGCGGGACCACGTCGGCGGCTCGTCGCTGCCCGACGGCGTCGGAGACCTCCTGACGCTGAACTCCTCGGGATCGCTCACCTTCCACCAGGGGGACGGGGCCGGGAAGCTCTCCGGCAAGGTGTCGGCGAGCGGCTGGTCCACCTCGGTCAGGGCCGTGCCGTTCGGCGATCTGAGCGGCGACCGCTGCAACGACGTCCTGGTCCGGCCGAGCAGCGGCGCCCTGCGCCTGTACAAGCCGGCCTGCGGGGCGGCGCCGGAGCCGTCGACGCCGTACACCACCCTCGGCACCAGCGGCTGGACCCAGTACGACGTCCTGACCGCACCCGGTGACGTCACCAAGGACGGCCGCCCCGACCTGATCGCCCGCAACGCCTCCACGGGTGCCGTCTACCTCTACAAGGGCACCAGCACCGGCAAGCTGTCGTCCCGCGTCCAGCTCGCCGCCGACTGGAAGGGCTACAAGAAGATCGTCGGCGCCGGAGACCTCAACGGCGACGGCATCGGCGACCTCCTCCTCCAGGACAGGGCCGACAACCTCTTCCGCCTCAACGGCACCGGCAAGGGAACCTTCACGTCCCGGGTGAAGATCGCCGGCGCCTGGGGCGGCTCGTACAACGCGGTCGTCGGCGTCGGGGACATCACCGGCGACGGCAGGGCCGACATCGTCGCCCGGGACACCGCGGGGAACCTCTACCGGCAGAACGGCACCGGCAAGGGCACCTTCGGCTCCCGCACGAAGATCGCGAGTGGCTGGACCGGCTACAAGGGGCTCTTCTAGAGACTGCGGCGGAGCACCCCGCGCCCCCGGCGAGGCAATGACACGGCTGGCGAATCCTGGGGGCTGAACGTGACGTCGGCCTTCATGCCCCGTTGTGGACATGAAGGCCGACCTCGCGTTCGGGGCGGGTCGGTGTCGTCGCACATCGGGAAGAGCCGGCGGGGTTCCGGAGGAGACGGCCCGCGGCGAGGCCGGCGCGCCGCCTCGGCCCGGCGGACCGGATCCGCCGACGGCGTCGGGCGGTCGCCGGGGGCGCGGCAACTGGGCCGTCCGCGCACGGCGACCGCCCGGGACGCCACTTTCGGGTGCCGCCCGGCCCACCAACGAACAGGTGCTCTGCGGGAGTTACCATCTCAACCGCGTCGGCGGACCGCCCGCGCCCGAGCGATGATGCGGAGCAGTCATGCCGACGGACGGACCCGGTGGGACAGCGGTGTGGGCGAAGGTCCTCGCCGCGTTCGTGCTCCTCGTGCTCATGCCCCTCGTGATCTGGTTCATGGTCAGCTTCCACGGGTCCGGCGCCATCCCGTGGTGAGCGCGGTGGCGGCGGTCCCGGCCCCCGGTCGTCCCTCCCGGCCCGACGAGGCGGAGCCGGGCGCCGGACACCGGCCGGATCGACGGCGTCCGGCGTCGGGTGGTGCGGCCCGAGGCAGTTCGTCGGCGACCAGGCGGGCCTGAACGGCGCTCTGCGCGACGGTGGGTGCCGGACACCGGGGGATCGCACCCGTGTCCGGCGCGGGACCGTGCCGGACCGCGGCCGCCGACGAGCGGGGCGGTTCGGTCAGCCCAGCGTGCGGGCCCGTTCGAGGACTTCGGCCGGGGCCTTGGCCACCGAGCCGGTGTCGAAGGGGGGTTGGGGGTCGTACTCGGTGTAGAGCTGGATCGCCTGGGCGGTCACCTCGTCGGTGAGCAGGGCGGCCAGCCGGACGGCCATGTCGATGCCGGAGGAGACACCGGCCGAGGTGATCACCCGGTCCTGCCGGACCACCCGCTCGGGGGTGTAGACGGCGCCGTACGACTCCAGTTCGGCGGCCGCGTCCCAGTGGGTGGTGGCGGTCAGACCGTCCAGCAGGCCGGCCGCGCCGAGCACCAGGGAACCGGTGCAGACCGAGGTGGTGAAGCGGGTGCCGGCGTGGATCCGGCGCACCCAGTCGAGGAACTCGGGGTCCTCCACCATGGTCCGGTGGCTGCCCCCGCCCGGGATCAGCAGGACGTCGCAGCGCTCCACCTCGGCGTACCCGGTCGGGACGTGCACCGGCAGGGAGCCCAACACGTCCTGCACCATGCCGGGTTCGGCTGCGACGAACCGCACACTGGCGCCGGGCACGTACCCGAGTATCTCGTACGGCCCGATCGCGTCGAGCGGTTCGAAGCGGTCGAAGAGCGGGATCACGATGTCCATGCCCCGCAGCTTAGTGCGGCCGGGCCGGGGCGGGCAGCGCTTCTCGGACGGTCAGTGCCGTCGGTGCCCGAGGAGTGCGAGGAACTCACCGAGGGCGGTCGCGACGGCGGCGGGGGCTTCGACGGGCAGCAGGTGGCCGACGGCGGGGACCGTGGTCAGGGTCGCGTGCGGGATGTGCGGCAGGAGGTGCTCGCGCAGGACGCTCGGCGGTTCCACCACGTCGTGCTCCGCGGCCAGCACGGTCACCGGGACCTCGATGTCGCGCACGGCGCGTGTGATGTCCTGCGCGATGCCGCGCAACGGCCACTCCTGCCGGGCCTCGGCCCCGGCGGCGAGGCTGTCACGCAGCGCGGTGGTCCGCACGGCCTCGGGCAGTGGCACGGCGGTCAGCACATGGTCGAGGGCGTGCCGCACCGTCTCGGGCGAGTCGTATGCGTGGGACAGGACCCGCCGGTACTCCTCGGTCACCGTGGCGGGCGGCCGCGGCGGTGCGGGCGCGACGAGCACCAGGCCGACCAGTCCGGCGGGTCGGCGGGCCGCGAGGAGTTGGCTCGCCTTGCCGCCCATCGAGTGGCCGACCAGGACGAACGGACCCGGCACACACGTGTCGACGACGCGGGCGAGATCGTCGGCGGTCCGATCGAGGTGATAGGGCCCGGGCAGCGCCCGCGAGGTGCCCCAGCCGCGCTGGTCGAAGCGGACCGTCGCCTGCCCGGGCGGCAGGTGGCCGAGCACCCCGTCCCAGGTGTCGGCGGAGCCGCCCCAGTAGTGGGCGAACACCAGCGCCGGCCCGGTCCGGCCCCCGACCCGCACGTCCAGGGTCCCGCCCGCCACAGCCACCCGTATTGTCGTTTCCGTCATCGTCACACCTTTCGCCCTCGGCCGCGAACCCGCGGCCGTCGCGGTACCGCAGTCCGACCGGGTACCCTGACCTGCTTCTCAGGCCGATTCCGACGGTACGCAAGGCGTTGTCCGGTTCCCGGACGGAAAGGGCACGATGGTTGTGGAAAACGGACACGTCGGTGTGCGGCAGTTGAGCTATCTGCCCGCCGTGGGATCGCCGTACGGTGTGGAGGTCATGGACTTCGCGGCGCTGCGTGCCATGGACACCCACCGCCGCCGCGTACTTCCGCAGCGCCCCGACTTCCACGTTCTCGCCCTCGTCGGCTCCGGCGGCGGAGGCCACGAGGCGGACTTCCACGACTACCGTCTGACGGAGGGAAGCGTCGTGTGGATCCGGCCCGGCACGGTGCACCGGTGGAGCGACGTCGACGCCTGCGACGGTCCGCTGGTCCTCTTCCGCACCGGCTTCCTGCCCGGCTTCACAGCGGCCGAGGCCGCCGCCCCGGCGTGCTGGCAGGTGGACCGGCAGCGTCTGGAGCTCGCACTGCTCGCGGCCGAGCACCTGCGCCGCGAACACGCCGCGGCCGCGAGCACACCACGGCTGGCCTCTCCCGAACTGCTCTCCCACCTGTTGGCGGCACTGGTCCTGCGCGCCCTGCCCGACGCGACGGCCCCGGCCGGTGCGACGCCGGTCGACAGCCGGTACACGGATGTGTTCCGCGCCTACCGGGCCGCCGTCGAGGAGCACTTCACCGACCGGCACCACGTGGCCGACTACGCGCGGGCACTCGGCTGCGACGCGCGCACCCTCACCCGGGCGACGCGTGCCGCCACCGGCACCGGCGCCAAGACCTTCCTCGACCAGCGCATCCTGCTGGAGGCCAAGAGACTGCTCGCGCACACCGACGTGCCGGTCGCCGGCTGCGCCCGGCGCCTCGGCTTCCGGGACGTCGGCAACTTCACCACGTTCTTCCGGCGCCAGGCCGCCGTGCCCCCGGCGGCCTGGCGTGCCGCCTACGGCGTGGCCGGCGCTCGATCCGGGCCGGCGTCCGGCCTCTGAGGAACTCCGTCCGGAAGCCGCGCTCCCGGACAGTTGCGTGGTCGCCTGTCCTGAGTGGGCGGGAACCGCCGGGTCGGCAACGGGCTCCGGCGTGGACGCGTTCGCGCCGGAGCCCGGCCCGGCCGGCGTCGAGTGGGCCGCCGGCACCGGGCCGGACCCGGGCCGGCGCCGGGCGGACGGGTCCGCGCCCGAGGGTGAGCGGATCGTCCCTCCCGGCCGCGGGATCGCTTCCGCCCGACCGTGGACCGCGTCCGGGTCACCCCGGGACGGGTTTCCGCCCGGGGTGCGCCGGGTCGAGAGTGAAGAGGGTGCCGTCGGAGGCCGCCAGCACCAGCGCGCCCCCGTTGAACCACACGGTGGGCAGGAGCCCGTTGTTCAGCACCTCCGCACGCGCCGACGACTCCCACAGCAGGGTGCCGCGCGCCGTGTCGAGGGCGGCCACCCGGCCGCTCCCCCCGGCCAGGTAGACGGTGCGCCCGCTCCGGTCCACCGAGGCCTGGCCCGGCGTCTCCAGGGTCGTGTGGCTCTGCCACAGCCGGGCCCCCGTCGCGGGTGAGACGGCCGTGACCAGGCCGCTGGAGGTGGCGAAGTAGAGCGTGCCGTGCGCCAGGGTCGGGATCCCGCCTCGGTACCGCTCGGGCAGCGGCGTCAGCGCTCGCTCGCCGGTGCGCGGGTCGACGCGCACGATCCGGGTGTAGATCAGGTCGGGGCTGTTGGCCACCGGGCGGTCGTCCGATTCCACGAAGACCAGCCTGCCGTCCAGGACGCCGATGAAGCTCCTTGGCTGGGCGGGGGAGGTGAGGGTGCGTACGGAACCGTCCTTGGGATCGACGACGAGGAACTCGGTGACGTGTGAGCCCTCCTCCTGGGTCATGCACTCCACGAACGGACGGTCATCGGCGGCGAGCGGCAGGCAGTCGTAGCCGGAGGGCACCGGGACCCTCCGGCGTACGGTGCCGTCGCGCGCCGAGCGGACGGTCACCGCACTGCCGTCGCCCTCCTGCGTCAGCGTCACCCCGGCGGCGTAGACCGAGCCCAGGCTGTCGGTGCGCACCGCGTGGGTCCAGATCCGGGCGCCGCTCGCGCCGTCGAGGGCGATGACGGACTGCGCCTGTCCGATGCCGCCCTCGTCGGTGACCGCCAGTTCCACGAGCACCACGCCCTCGGCCACGCCGAGGACCGTCGTGACGTACCGGGTGGCCGGCACCCCGGCGGGCGCGATGCCGGAGCGCCACAGGGTGCGTCCGGTGGTGGCGTCGATCCGTTCCGGCAGGAGTGCGCTGCCGGCGCAGTAGAGGGCTCCGTCGTCCGCCACACAGGCAGGCGCCCTGTCCCCCTCGTACCCCGGCGCCTTCCGCACGCCCTTCTCCGCGACCGCGGACGCGGTCGTCTGCCACGGCTTCCAGCCGGCCGGGAGAGCGGTCCAGCGGCTGGTGGAAGCCGTGGAGTTCACCCGTGCCGTGCCGTCACCGCCGCGCGGGCCCACCAGGAGATAGCCGGCCAGGGCCGCGGCCAGCACGCCGGACACGGCCAGCAGCGTCCGCGGCCCGCGCCATGGGGGGCGGCGGCCGGCGGCGGTCGCGGTGCCGGCGAGGGTCGGGTCGCCGGGCCGCGCCGGGGGCAGCCGCAGCGTCATCGTCTCCGGTTCGCCCGGCGACGGCTCCGGCAGGGCGTCGGCGAACTCCCGCGCCAGTTCGTCCGGTCCGGGCCGGTCGGCGGGATCCTTGGCCAGGCAGCGCTCCAGCACCGCGCGCACGGATCCGGTCACCCCGTCGAGGACGGGCGGGTTGTGGACCACCCGGTAGCCGGCCAGATAGGGGCTGTCGGCGTCGAAGGGGCCGCGCCCGGTGACGCAGTACACCAGCAACGCGCCGAGCGAGAAGATGTCCGAGGCCGGGCCGACCGTCCGGGCGTCGGTGAACTGCTCCGGGGACATGAACGGCGGGGTGCCGATCACCTGCCCGGTCTCGGTGAGGGTGTGGTGGCTCTCCGCCGCCCGGGAGATGCCGAAGTCGATGACGCGGGGGCCGTCCTCGGCCATCAGGACGTTGGCCGGTTTCAGGTCACGGTGCACCACTCCGGCCCGGTGGATGTCCCGCAGCGCCTCCACGAGGCCCAGCGCCAGCGGCCGCAACTCGCTGACGCGCAGCGGGCCTCGGTGGCGGATGCGGGCGGCGAGCGACTGGCCGGGCACGTACTGGGTGGCCATCCAGGGCGACTCGGCCTCCGGGTCGGCGTCCACCACGGCCGCGGTGAAGGCGCCGCTCACCCGCCGGGCGGCCTCGACCTCCTGCCGGAACCGGGCCCGGAAGACGGGGTCCCGGGCGTACTTGGCGTGCACGACCTTGACGGCGACCTCGCGCCCGGAGCGCGATCTGCCCCGGTAGACCATGCCCATTCCGCCGGCCCCGAGCCGGTCGACCAGCCGGTAGCCGCCGACGGACCTCGGGTCCTCCCTGTGCAGCGGCACGGCGCCCCCCTGGTCGGCCGACAGTTCCAGGCGCCAGAATACGGAACGGGAACGCGTCGGCGGCCGGGGCCCGAAGGGGCCGGGCGGCCTTTCACAGAAGCGTCACACGGGCAGCGGACCCCGGCCCCTCGGCGGCCGGCGCCGACCCCGTGACCCGCCGACGGCCCACGCCGGGCGCTGTTCGGCCGTCGGACTCCCCTGCCCGCCGGCGCGCGAACACCCACCGGGCGCACCCGCGCCACCCGGCACCCGCGGACCGGGCGGTTCGCCCGGCGGGCCCCGTCCCCGCCGACGGCCGGAAGTCCAGCGGGCGTGTTTCCGCGCCCGCTTCAGTAGTCGAGATCCAGGTAGTCGATGTCGTTGATGGCGACGTCCGAGAGTCCCATGGCGCGGCCACCGCCGTCCTGGAAGTACACGTCCTTGAACCCGTCGGCGATGATTCCACGCATCTCGCGGTCGCCGGCCCCGGCGTCGCGGGCCTCGAAGAGGCGGCGGGCGTACTCCGGCGGAAGGTGCACGGTGAGCCGCCGGAAGCGCCCGTCGTCGGTGGTGCCGATGGGAGCGGTGTATCCGAAGCGGGCCCTGGTCTCCACCGTGATCCCGCCCGTGGTGGCGGCCTGTCGCCGCCGGCGCCCGCGCACCTTCGGCTGCCAGCGGGCCCGCACCGCTTCGTCGATCCTCGCCGCCACGTCGGCGCGGGGGTGCTTGCGGGCGCCGCGCCGATAGCGGTTGACGGAGTCCGCGGTGACGCCGATCTCCCGGGCGACGGCCTTGGCGCTGCCCAACTGCTTGATCAGGTAGCTGATCCGGCCCTTGAGCGTCTTCGGCGGCTCGCGGGTGAAGGCCTCCCGGTCGGCCCGCTCGATGGCGTCCTCGATCTCTCCGGCCACGGCTGCGGCTCCCTTCGCAGGTGGGGTTCCGGCCGTCGGGACCGACCGGCCGGAACCAGGTTTCGCACGTCTCGCGCGGGTCGTGCCGCCACGGCCCGGACCGGGCAGGGCCCAGGCGGGGGCGCGTGGTCGGCCGCGGGACTTCCGTGCGCGCCCGTCGGCGGCCCCGCGTCCGCTCCGGCTCCCCGCCGGCCTCCGGCCACAGCATGCCGGTGGCGGTGGTCCCGGGTCTACTCGCCTTCGTCCAGGACGGCGTCGCCGCCCTTGATGTGCCGGGCGGGGTTGTAGCCCTTCTCCATCAGGTCGACGGCCCAGAGCATTTCCTGGACGCCCTCCAGCTTGGCCAGACCCGGGCTGGGCCCGAGGCGGAAGGCTCCGGGCTGCGGCTTGCCGGAGGCCGCGTACGGCAGGAAGTCCAGCGGCGAGGGTCCGGGGCTAGGGTAGACGACGCAGTCGGACAGCACGGCGAGCGGGTACAGGCCGGTCATCGAGGCCATGTTGCGCAGCTTGCGGTGCATGTTGACCCGGGCCTTGCTGATGACGGCGGCGCGGATGTCCGGGCGCCAGGTGGGGCGCCGCATGGCCGGCCATGGGTCGCCGTCCTTGTAGTCCTTGCCCTGCGGGGCCTCGAACAGCTTGCCGATGCCGCCCTTGACCGTCCCCTTGATCGCGGCCAGTACGGCGGTCAGGGCCGGGTCGACGTCCTTGTGCCGCTCCATCGCCGCCAGGAACTCCGCCTCGGGGAGGTCCTTGGTGACCCCGAGGTCGGCGAGGGTGTCGACGTAGGCGTTCTTGAGCCGGTCGTGCCAGGGGTCGAGGTACGCGCCGGTCTCGCGGCGCAGGTACGCCTCGACCGGCTCCACGTTGCAGCCGAGCTCCTGGGCGTAGGCCACGGTGTGCGTCTGGTACCAGGCCGGGCCGGTCGGCCGCTCGCCGGTCGGCGTGAACGGGCTGGGAAGGCGCGGGTCCAGCTCCACGTGGGACAGGTCGACCAGCCAGGAGCCGGGGATCTTCGGGTTGAACCGCGGGCGGGTGAAGCGCACCGGCTCCGACAGGCCGACGACCAGACGGGCGGCGGCCGCGAGGAACGCGGTGTTCAGGTCCAGGCCGACCGCGTACGGCAGGCGGCACTCCTCGTCGGTCAGCAGGTCCACCGACCGCACCCACTGGTACGCCTCCTCGTGCAGGAAGCCGCCCTGCCAGCCGCGGTGGTGGACCGCGGGGTGCTCGGGCCGGCCCTCCGGCGGCGCCGGGTCCATCGGCTCCGTGCCGAGGCTGCCGGGGTTGTGGCCGGAGATCCAGTTGCCGCTCTCCTGGTCGCGCACCGGGCGTGTGGGCGGGCGCAGCGCGGTCATCAGCTCCAGGCCGTTGACCGCCGTGCCGCCGCGCGGGGTGATGACGCGCCGGGCGTAGAGACCGAGGACCCGGGCGATGCCGGCCGGCTCCATGTCCGCCACGCCGGGCCAGGAGCGGTCGTCGAGGGCGTTCCACGGCAGGACGGCGAGTTGCACGCACTGCCGTTGGGAGCCCTGGGCCTTGCGGTAGACGCGGGTCCACGGCCCGAACCCACGCTGGGTGAGCTGCCACTTCGCCTTGCCGATCTGCTTGACGACCGGGTGGTCCGCGGGCAGGCGCAGGCCGCGCCGGTCCTCCAGGCGTTCAGGCAGGGCGAACTTCACGGCGGCGTCCGCGGTGAGCACGATCAGCGGGTCCTGGTCCTTGCCGTTGCGGTGCAGCTTGGGCGCACCGAGACCGGACTCGCGCAGCGTCCACTCCACCAGTTCCGGGATCGTGCGGGCGGGACAGTCCAGCACGATGCCGTCGACCCCGTACGCGCGGCCGTCGCCGTCCAGGACCGCGAGCGGGCCGTGCGGGAACCGGGGATCCACCGCGGCTCCCGCGGTCGTCTCCGCCGGGCGCCGCGACGCCGCCGGGCTCGCGGCCGGACGGACGGCACGCTCGTGCGCGGCCGGGGCCGCGGGAACCCCTGCCGGAATGCCGGGCTCCGCCTCGGGTGCGGCCGGGCCGGTGACCGTCTCCGCCTCCGGCCGCGGCGCGACGACCGGGACGGGCGCGGCGGCCACAGCGGGAGCGGGAGCAGGAGCGGGAGCGGGAGCGGGAGCAGGAGCGGGAGCAGGAGCGGGAGCGGCGCCATGCGCGGGAAATCTCGCCGCCCAGCCGTTCAGCAGGCGCTGATACGCCTCCAGACGCGGCGACTTCGGCTCGGACCGGCCGTTCTCCCAGTTCTTGACGCTCTGCGTCGACGTCTTCAACGCGACCGCCAGACGGGCCTGCGTGATGCCGGCGGCCTCACGCAACCGGGCGCGTTCCGCCGGGGGCGGGAGCTGCGGCTCCTCGTCCAGCAGCGCGTCGACGGACGCGAACAGCTCTTCCTCGGTCGCCATGCGTCTACCTCCACCCTGGACCCTAGCAATCTTTATCCCGTCATTTAACCCTTTCCTTTAACCCGACCACATCCACCTGTGGCCGTGGTGACGTGGGTCGGCGGTTGGCCGTCTCGTTCGACGGTCGACCGGCCCTCTCGATCGGGCGGTCGTGGTCAGCGATCCGTTCGTGCGGGCCGGACGGTGTCCTCCCCGTCGAACCGCCGGGCCGTCACGGTACCGCGACGGCGATCCCACCGACCGCTTCGACCTCGACGGCGTCTTCCGGGGTTTCCACTGGAGCCCTGGAGCCGGGCTCACCGAACACACTGGGCCGCGGCCGTACCGCCGCCAACCGGTGGAAGCACCGGCAACAGACACGGATCGCCGGAGTCGGCCTCGCATACGTCCGGCTCGCCACCTGAGGTAGCCGAAACGGTCCGGCGGCCCTGGACCGCCGGACCGCCGGACCGCTACGAGAGATCAAGACCCGAAGGTGATGACGTAGACCGGGCTGTTGGAGCTGCCCTCGTTGTGCACCACCGGACAGGACGTCTTCTGCTTGGTGTCCTTGGTCTTGACCTGGATTCCGCAGAAGGGCGCGCTGTCGACTGTTGCGAGGGGGCGCCTGCGCAGGGCCGCGACGGGCCCCGGTCCGTCGCGCTCGCCGGTTTCTCACGCGTCCTTGCCGGCAGCCGGACGGCGCACGCCCGTGAAGGCGACCACGCCCGCGGCCACCACCACGGCGGCGAGGACGAGCAACGCCGACCGCACCCCGTCGGCGAGTTCCTGGGCGGCCACGCCCGCGCCGCCGTGCGTGCCGACGTCGCGCGAGGCCAGGGGCACCAGGACGGCCACGCCCAGGGCGATCCCCAGCTGGAACGACGTCTGTCGCACCCCGGCGGCCAGGCCCTGCTCCTGCGGGGCGACGCCGCTGGTCGCCGCGAGGGTGGAGGTCACGGTGCCCGCCATGAACGCCATGCCCATGGGCAGCAGGACCACGGCGAAGACCGTCAGGTTCGCCGTGGGAGAGACCTGGCCGGCCACCAGCGCCACGAAGAGGCCGGACAGCAGCGTCGCGGCGGTGATCGAGGCGCGCAGCCCGTAGCGGGTGATGAGGCGTCCGATGACGAATCCGAAAGCGATGTTCAGCACGCCCACCGGCGCCACGAACAGACCGGCCTTCACCGGTGAGAAGTCCCGCACGTCCTGGAGGTACATGGTGGTCAGCAGGTAGGCGGTGCCCGAACTGATCCCGGAGCACAGGGACACGACGTTGGCCGCCCTCAGGGTCCGGGAGCGGAACAGGGAGAGCTTGACGAGAGGCTCGTCGTGCCGGTTCTCGTACCAGAGGAAGGCCGCGAAGAGCACCACGCCGATCGCCGGCAGCAGCAGGAACTCCCCCGACGTCCAGCCGGCCTGCGCGCCGCGCGTCGGCGCGGCCACGAGCACGGACACGCTCGCCGTGATCAGCACGGCGCCCACTACGTCGATGCGGTGCGGCAGACGGTCCACCGGCCTGATGAACCGGGGGATGAGCACCGCCCCGAGGACGCCGACCGGCACGGTGGCGAAGAAGACGCCCTTCCAGCCCCAGGCGCTCACCAGAAGACCGCTGCAGACCAGGCCGCTGATGAACCCGAGCACGGTGGCGATGCCGAACTTGCTCATCGCCTTCACGCGTTGCGGCCCCTCGGGGACGAGCGTCGTCAGCAGCGACAGCGCGGTGGGCGCGATGATGGCGGCCGACAGCCCCTGGAGGGCGCGGAACGCCACCAGTTCGGTGGCGCTCCGGGCGAGACCGCACAGCAGCGATGTCAGCGCGAACCCGAGCATCCCGACGATGAGGACGCGGCGGCGTCCGAGCAGGTCGCCGACGCGGCCGCACAGGATCAGGGCACCGCCGAAGGCGGTGTTGTACGCGGCGACGACCGCCTGCACGCCCTCCGGGGAGAACCCCAGGTCCCGCTGGATGTGGGGGATCGCCACCGCCACGATCGACGAGTCCAGCATGATCATGAACTGGGCGGCCAGGATCAGGGCCAGACCGAATCCCAGTTTCCCGGATACGGGTCCGGCCTGTGTGCCGGTGCCCGCCTCGGGAGCAGCGCCCACACGCCCCCCGGACCGTACGTTCATGTGGCGTCCTTCCCATCCGCTCGCGGACGCGCGCCTCGCGTGCGCCTCGGGTGGGGAACACCGGCCGGTCCGGGCCGGTTGCACGGCCGCCCGCGTTCCGGGCGCGACGACCTCGAGTCGTGGACGAGTCGTGCCCTTCCCAGCGGGACGCGGAGCGGGTTGGCGCCCAGCGCCCTGCCGACGGCGCGCGCCGTCTCGGGGCGGTCGAGTGCGGCGGCGAGAGCGCGCCGTAGGCCGCGGTGCTGCCGTAGGGCGCGATCCCGCTCAGCGCGCCGACGGCCCGGCGAGTTTCGTGAGCGCCGGACGCGGGGCCCGGCACGCCGGGTCGGCCGGGAGGCGGCTCACACCGTGAGGGGACGGCAACTGCGGCAGGCGCGGTAGCCGGCCCGGTGGGCCTCCCCGGCGGTGCGGAACGGACGCTGGTGGGGCGGGGTGATCCGGCGGGCGTGCGCGCACGTCGGATGGCAGTAGACGCGGGTGGTGTCACTGCCCAGGAAGACGGCGCCCCGGGCGGCGAGCTCCTCCAGACGCACCGGATCGATGCCCTCCGCGGCACGCAGCGCCGCCCCGCAGTCCTCCGGCAGGTCCGCGTCGCACGGCGTGCCGTCGTCGTGCGTCACCCGGTGGGAGGGGATGAGGACCTGCACCGGGTTGCGCGCGAGGGCGGCGAGCACCGTCCCGGCCTCGGCCGCCGGGGCCTCCCGGGCCACCCAGCCGAGCGGGCGCAGCTGACCGCTGGGGATCGAGCGCACGGCCGTGAGCACCGCCCGCTCCACCGGATCGAGCCCCGCGAGGTCGACGGGAAGGCGGTGTGCGCGGCCCGTGCGCAGCGCGGTGCGCACCCCGCGCAGCGGCGTCACCGCGCGCACCGCGGTGCGCCGGGTGCGCCGCCAGTGCCGTGCCTCGAACTCGTCGGCGCCGCCCGCGAGCCGTGCCAGTAGGGCCCCGGTCACCGCGGTCGGGCTGTGGGCCACGTACAGCGGTCCGGCGGGCGTGTCCAGGCTCACCCAGGTGTCGTACCGTTCCTCCGGGATGCCCACGCGCCGCAGGACGCGCAGAGCGAAGTCCGCGGGCGGCGGGTCGGCGAGCCCGGCGAGAGCGGCCTCGATGTCGTACGGAGCGCTCTCGCGGCCGTCGTGTTCCGCGGTCACCGCTGCACCCCCTCCCGTGGCGGGTCGTTGTTCTCCAGGATCTGCCGCAGCGTCCCGATGCCGCGCGAGACCTGGGCCTTCACCGTGCCCACCGGGCAGCCCTGGGCCTGGGCGATCTCGCTGTAGCTCAGCCCGAGCACGTGGCGCAGCACGATCGCCACCCGCGGGCTCTCCGGCAGCGCCGACAGCGCGGTGACCAGCCGGCCCCGGTCCTCCGCCACCGCCGCCAGTTCCTCCGGCCCCGGGCTGGTGTCGTGCCACGACTCGCGGGAGTCCTCCACGGCGCCCACCGAGGTGGGCCGGCGCACGCCGGTGCGGACGTGGTTGCGCCATACGTTCGTCGCGATCGTCAGCAGCCAGGCTCTGAGGCGTAACTCGCGGCGGCGTGCGGCACCGTAGCCGCGCAGCGCCGAGTAGGCCCGCAGGAACGTCTCCTGCGCCAGGTCCTCCGCCTCCGTGGCGGATCCGGAGACCCGTAGCAGGAACGCGCGGATCGCCGGGGCGTGGACCCGTACCAGCTCCGTGAAGCCGTCATCCAGGTCCACCGCCAGTCGCTCGGTCAGCTGCTCGGCAATCTCGTCCATCACCCACCTGGAACACCGACGGACGGCCACGGGTTGCGCGCGGGGCGGCCCGAGTTCGGCAGCGACTTCGCGCGTGCCCCGCGACGGCGCCCTTCCTGTTCTCCCCGCAGTTCACCACCTCAGTGCCCCGCCCGGGGCCGGCGAAGGAGAACACGATGACCGAATCGGACGCCGTACTCACCAAGTCCCGCGAATACCTTCTGGGCCCGCTGCGGTTCATAAACGTGCTGAGCCGCTTCGAGCTGGGCATCTTCGACGCGCTGCGGCAGGAGTCCGGCGCGGGCATGACCGCGGAACGGGTCGCGCAGGAGACCGGACTGCGGCTGGTGGCCCAGGTGACCGGAACCGACGGCCCCTGCGCCGGCCCGGGATGACCGCACGCCACCGGGCGCCGGGCGACGGCGGGTCGGGCGCTCAGCCGCGCCGTCCGGCCCGCTGCACGGCGGCGGTCACGGCGGCGACCGCGGAAGTGCCCGCGAGGCTTCCCAGCATGACCAGTCCCACGCCGACGACGAAGAGGCCGCTCGCGTCGTCCGACCAGTCGTAGAACGCGGCGCCGGTCAGGCCGGCCGTGGGGCCGAGCACGGCGGCGACGACGTGGCGCCGGGACGCCGCCCAGCACACCGCCACCAGCAGGGTCAGGATCAGCCCGGCCACCTGCCACGCCTCGTACGGGCCGGTCGTCGAACCGTCGGGGTGCACGTCACGCCGCTGGTCCCAGCCCAGCCAGGCGGCCCAGGCCGCCGCCGACACGGCGGCCGCCACGAGCGTCCACAGCAGTTGTCGCGGGAGGGTTCTCCGTATTCCTTCGCGCATGGACCGAGCGTCGCGGTTGGTCCGGGCACCGACCAGAGCGCACATACTCAGTTGTCACCCGAGTACGTCCGCGGGGCTCGGCACGGCGGCCCGGGCCCGGGCCGCGCAGGCTCCCGGCCGATGTACGCCGTCGCACCGGCCGACCGGTGCGCGCCGTCACCGCCGATCGGCTGATCCACGCCGTCACCGCCGGTCCGCTGCGGCTTACCGGCCGGACCGGCGTAAAGAGGAGCGCTCTGCCGGGCGGGCCGTGGAAGATGGTCCGCCGGGTGCAGGACGCACCCGCGGCGGAACGATCGGAGCCGGCACCGTGATCCGTCCCGTCGGGCTCGTGACGGCGGTCGCCCCCCGCGACCGCCGCGCCGCCGAGGCCGGCCGCCTGTTCCGTCCCGGGCCGCCGGACACCGCCACGACCGGGCGACGCCCCGCCGGGCGCGCCGGCGGGGCCGGGCACGCCGGGGCCCGAGGCGGTGCGAACCCCCGGACCGGCGCCGTTCGTTGACACCGCGAACCGTCCGCACACTCGACTGCGAGGAGTAGGAGCTCTCCATGACAGGTCTCGCCGAATCGATCGAATCGATGGAACAGCTCGCCACGGTCTGGCGTGCCATGGTCCTGGACCGGGAACCGGACGCGGATGTGCGCGACCTGCCCGGCCTCGCCGTGCGCTGGGCCGACTGCCGGTTCGCGTTCTGGAACTGCGTCACGCTGACCGAGGTGGGAGCGGACGCGGCGCTCGTGCGGCGGCGTCTGAACCAGGCGGCGGACATCATGCGCGCGAAGAAGCACCCGGGCTTCCTCTGGCTCTTCGAGGACCTGCTCGACGCCGGGGCCCGCGCGGAGCTCGCGGAGGCGGCCGAACGCGCCGGCCTCCAGCACGCCTTCCCCGGCACCGGCATGGCCGGGGACCTGCTCCCCGTCCCCGACCCGGTCCATCCCGACCTGACGTTCGCGCGCGTGCGCACCGACGAACAGCTGCGGGCCTACGCGGACATCAACTCGCGCGCCTACGGCTTCCCCCTGGAGGACGGCCGCGACGGGCTCGTCGGCTCCGCGCTGTGGAAGAACGACGTGCACGCCTATCTGGGCCTGCGGGACGGTGTCCCGGTGACCTGCGCCGCGACCGTGGAAGCGGAGGGGCGGCTCTTCGTCGTCCTCGTCGCCACGCTCCCCGAGTGGGAGCGCAGGGGCTACGGGGAGGCGGTGACCCGCAAGGCGCTGCACGAAGGCGCCCGGGCCACCGGACTGACCCGCGCCGCCCTGCACGCGACCGTCGCCGGAGCACCCGTGTACCCGCGTATCGGCTTCGAGCCGAACTCACCGATGCGCTTCTACAGTCTGAAGAGCTGATCCGGAAACGGCGCCCGCCGGCCGACCGGGGAAGGCGCGCGTCCTCGGCGGCGGGTCCAGCTCCCGGGCAAGGCGGCCGGAGAGCGTCACGGGTCCGGGCGGGCGCTGGACCGCCCCGCGCACGAGGAACGTCGGCGGAACGTTAGCGGGACGCCAGCGGCGGGCTGAAGACTTCCGCCATGAGCACCGCGTCCCTGCCCGAACGGGGCGGGGACGCACGTCCGGAGGAGAGAGTCATGCTGGTCCGCAAGTTCAAGGCAGCCGTGATCGCGGCCGCCGCCCTCGCGAGTGTCGCGGCGGTGGCCACGCCGGCCGAGGCGAGCAACTGCTCGCGCGGAGGCGGTGTCTACATCTGCGAGTACGAGGTGACCAGCTACAAGCTCCCCAACGGTACGAAGCAGGAGTTCGTCGTCGGCACCGACCGTGCGGTGTGGACCCGCTGGACCGACTCCGACGGGGACTGGTCGGGCTGGATGTCCATGGGAGGGAAGGCGTACAGCAAGGCGTACGCCTACGACTACGACACCAGCGACCGCTGGAGCTTCAGGTTGTTCTACTACGACCAGAGCGGGGAGTACTGGGGCCGTAACCGTGACCACGACGGCAACTGGGATTCGTGGGCGCACTACGACACCCCGATCAACGGCTGATCACCGCGTGCCCGGCCGTACGGCCCCATCGCCCCGGCCGGGGCTCCCCGGCGCCCCTGAGCCGGCGCCGGGGGGCACCGGCCGTGCTAGTGCGGCAACAGGCAACGTTCGCCCCGTCGCGACGCCCGGCACGCCTCCCCCGAGCTCTTCGAGCAGGGGGAACCCCACTCGCCGCACCGGCCGAAAGCCCAAGTACGCCCAGTACGAGGACTTCCGGCTGGCACTCCCCCGAGCTCTTCGAGCAGGGGGGACCCCCAGAGAGCACGCACCGGGCGCCGCTCCTTGACGGGCGAACGTTGCCTGCCGCGGCACTGTCAGGCGCCGCCCGGCGGCCGCGCCCGCGGCCCGAGCCGCCGACCCCCGCGCCCCGACCCCCGACCCCCGACCCCCGCGCCCCGGGATCCTGGAACCGCTTGCGGCCCGGGACGGATCTGGCAGCCTGATCGCGGGGGCCAGTGGCGGCGGAGGGGGCAGAGGGACATGGTCGGGGCCGGAGACGTGGTGGGAGGTCGGTACCGCCTTCAGACCCCGCTGGGGAGCGGCGGGTTCGGTACCGCGTGGCGTGCGTACGACCTGCGCATCGAGCGGGTGGTCGTGGTCAAGACCGGTGCGGCCGAGAGCGCGGAGGCGGTGCGCCGCTTCGTGCGGGAGGCCCACCTCGCCGGAGCCCTCACGCACCCGAACGTCGCCGTCGTCCACGACGTGGGGGAATTCACGGACGGCGGACGGACGGTCGTCTACCTGGTGATGGAGTACGTGGCGGGTACGGACCTGGCCGGTGTGCTGGCGCGTGGCCTGCCCGGTTTCGCGGAGAGCGTCGGCTGGGCCCGGCAGATCTGCGCGGCGCTGGCCGCGGCGCACGACGCGGGCATCGTGCACCGGGACATCAAGCCGGCGAACGTCATGGTGACCGAGGCGGGCGTGGTGAAGGTGCTCGACTTCGGCATCGCGATCCGGCGGGACGGGGGAACGGCCCTCACCGCCGCGGGGTCCGTGGTCGGTTCGCTGCCGTACATGGCCCCCGAACGCTGGCGGGGCACGGGCGTGGACGGGCGGGCGGACCTCTACGCACTCGGATGCGTCCTGGTCGAACTGTGGACCGGCAGACCCGCCTTCAGCGGTGAGGACCCGGTCGAGCTGCTGACCCGGCACGTGTCCGCCGCACCACCTGTGCCGAGCGTGCTGCGGCCCGGACTGCCGCCCGCGGCCGATCGACTCGTCGCCGACCTGCTGGCCAAGGACCCCGCCGACCGGCCGGCGGATGCCAGGGAGGCCGAGCGGCGGCTGGCGGAACTCGTGGGACCCGGCTCCACCAGCCTCGTGGGACCCGGCTCCACAAGCGCGGCCCCGGCCTCGCGCATCCCGACGGAGACCGGGCCGCGGCACGGCCACGGGCCGGGCGCCGAGAGCGGCGCTGTCACCGACGACAGGGCGCAGGCGCGCGACCATCTGGCCCGGTTCGCGGAGCTGGTTCAGGAACGACCCTACGCGCGGGATGCCGAGAGACGGCTCCGGGCGTTCGCCGCGGACACCGCCCGACGGCTCGGGCCACGGGACCCGTTGACCGTGGCGGCGGAGCTGCTGCACCTGGGGTACGTGGTCCGCCGCGGCCACGGGGATCCCGGACCGGTGTTGCCACGGCTGGCGGCCGTTCTCCAGCGGGCCGCGCCGGCCGGCCTGGGGCCACTGGACCCCGCGGTGCTGTACGCGCGCATCGACCAGGCGTACGGCGGGCTCCGGGAGTTCCGACGCGGCCGCGAGCGCCACCGCGAGGGTACGGCGGCGCAGCGGGCGCGCCGCGATGCCCTGGCGCCACTGCTGCCCGATCTGATGCGGGGTCTGCCCCCGGGCGACCCACGGCGGCAGGAGGTGTGCGCCGCCGTCGCCGAGGACTCCTACGCGTTGAAGGACTACGCGCGGGCCGCCCTGCTGTGGGACGACCTGCTCCCGCCTCCGCGTGCGCTGTCCGCGCCTCCCACGGCGAAGTACCGGGAGGCCCTGCTGCGGCACGTGCGTGCGGCCGGTGAGGGCGGCCGTCCGGAACGGGCCCTGGACCTCCTCGCGGAACTGTCCGGATTCCGTCCAGTGGAGTCCGGCTACACGGATCTCTTCTGGGAAGAGGTCGGGCGCCTCCGAAGCCGCTACGAGCGGTCGGCCAGGGAGCGCGGCGCCTGACCGCCTCGGTCCGACCCCACCGACGACGGGCTGCTCCTCGCTCGAAGCCGGCACCGCCCCGGCGGACGGGCCCCGGCCGCCGCCCCTTGAAGGCTGTGGCAGCGTGCCGCCGGTCGCTGCCGTGCTCAGAGGCCGACCGGCGTGCTCAGGGGCCGACCGGCGTACTCAAGGGCCGCCTATCGTGCTCAGTCACGGGCGTCAGCCGCTCGAGAAGCCGAAGGGGCACTTTGAAGCGGTCATAACTTATTGATATGACTGCCGGATGGATCTCCTCGCGCATCTGGAGGCATACGCGGCCGCCGTCGACGAGGCGAGCTTCTCGCGCGCCGCCGACCGGCTCGGAATCGCCCAGCCGCTGCTCAGCCGGCGCGTCAAGACGCTGGAGGCGCACCTCGGCGGACTCCTGTTCGACCGTTCGAGGCGGCAGGTCGAGGTCACCGAGCTCGGTGTGCTGCTCCTGCCGTACGCCCGGGACGTGCTGGACCGGGCCGAGCGGCTGCGGCACGTCGCGCGGTCGGCCCAGCGGTCGGCGGTGCGTGCCGTGGGCGTGCCCGCGGACTGCGCTCCCGCGGCGCTGGCGCGCGTCATCCGCGCCGGCGCGGAGCGCGGCATCACCCTCAAAGTGCGCGAACTGCCGCCCGGGGAGCGGGAGTCCGGCCTGGCCGACGGATCGCTGGCGTACGCGCTGGTTCGGGTGCAGCCGGAGGACGCGTCGCTGCGCGTACCGATCGGCCTGGCCTCAGCGCCGCCGGCCGGCGCACCCGAGGGGACGGCCGCGGCGTCGGACGGGGCGGCCGCTGCCGCGGTGGCACCGGCTTCGCACGGCGCCCGGACCAAGTCCCGTCCGCGTGCGGTCCACCTGGAGGAACTTCGGCCACGACGCCGGCAGGGCCCGCTCCGTACGCGGCCGTCCGCGCTCCCCGTACTGGTCCTGCCGGAGGACCAGGTGCCGTACGCGCGGGACCGGCTCGGCCGCGCGGCCGCGCGCGCCGGACTTCCCGAAGCCCTGTTCCGGCCGGCCGGCCCGGTGGCGACCGCGCTCGCCGAGACACTGGCCGGACGGGTGACACTGCTGTGCACCGAGCCGTTCGCGAGAATGCACGGGGCCGGATGGGCGCCGTTGAACGACGCTTCCCTGCACCGGGGTTACGTCCCGCGCGCGAGCCCTGGCCGGTCCGGCTCGGCGGATGTGCCGGGCTGGCTCGCCGCACTGCTCGTGGCCGGGGTGGGCGCCGCGCCGACCGCACCGGCCACGGCACGGTCGTACAGGTCCGGCGAGGACGCCGTGTCCCGACTGGCGGCGCGCGGATGAGCGCCGGCCCGCCGTACCGCCCGGCCTGCGTCGCCGGCAGCGGCGCCCTGCTCGAAGTAGCCGAGTCGATCGCCGCCGACTGGGCGGACGTGGGGCTGCGCGGTTCGTTCCTCGCCCGCGACATCGACACCGGCGAGCAACTCGGCTTCGACGTCGACGAGCCGCTGCCCCTCGCCTCCGTGGCGAAGGTCCCGCTGGCCCTCGTCGTGCTGGACCGGATCGCGGCCGGCGAACTCGACGCCGCCCGGCCGGTGACGGTTGACCCTGCCACGAGCAGCGTCGGGCCCACCGGTCTCGCCGCGTTCCGGCACCCGGCGACCGCGGCCGTCGGCGACCTGCTGCTCCTCATGCTCTCCGTGAGCGACAACGCCGCCGCCGACGCGTTGTTCGGTCTGGTCCCCGTGGCGGAGGTCGATGCCCGCCTGCGGGAGTGGGAATGCGGGGACCTGCGCCTACGGCACCGGATGAACCGGATGTACGAATGTGCCGCCGGAGCGGTCGGCGACGACTTCTCCCTGGCTCTGGAACTGGCCGTCCGGGACGACCGGGCCGGGCGGCACACCATCGAGACGCTCGATCCCGCGCACGCCAACGCCGGAACCGCCACGGCCCTGGTCGACCTGCTGCAACGGGTGTGGCGGGACGAGGTCGCGCGGCCGGCGGCGACGGCGGAGCTGCGCCGGTTGATGGGCATGCAGGTGTTCACGCACCGGCTCGCCGGCGAACTGCGGGCGGACACGCTCCGGCTGAGCGGCAAGACCGGCACGTTCCTGCATCTGCGGCACGAGATCGGCGTGGTGGAGGCCGACTCCGGCGACCGGGTGGCGATGGCCGCGCTCACCCGCGGCGACCGCCGGGCCGGCCTGGCACCCGACCTCGACCTCGCCATCGGGATCGCCGCACGTCAGGCGTTCGAAGCCCTGCGCCGCTGAGGCGAGGGACGCCCCCTGGCCCCTCCTGGACGCACGGCACACGGCACTCGGCGCACACACCTGGCCGCGTGGGGGCGTGGGGGCATGGGTGCCCGGCCCGGGTGTGCCGGGACGGCCGGGATCGGACACGGCGGCGGACTGTGCACCTTCGGCGGCGTCCCTGGCCCGGGTGCGCCGGGGTGGCCGGGATCAGGCACGGCGGCGGCCGGTGCACCTTCGGCGGACGGTACGTCCCGCCGGGGGCGTACGCCGCCGTCACCGGATCCCCCTGGTTGCGCGGGGACCCGGGTGACGGCGGCGACGGTGGCGCTGGCGGTGGCGGTGCTGGCGGTGATCTACGCGGCTAGAGCGTGCGTTCCAGCCGGTCGGCCGCCAGCTTCACGAACCGGCCGGGATCCTTGGGCTGTCCGCCTTCGGCGAGCAGCGCGAGGCCGTGCAGGAGTTCGGCGGCCTCGGCGAGTTCCGTGTGGTCGCCCTGGCGCGCGTGGGCCTGCCGGATGCCCTTGACGAGCTGGTGGTCGGGATTGAGTTCGAGGATGCGCTTGGTCTGCGGCACCTCCCGGCCCATCGCCCGGTACATGTTCTCCAGTGCCGGGGTGAGGTCCTCGGCGTCGGAGACGACGCAGGCCGGCGAGACGGTGAGACGGGAGGAGAGGCGGACCTCCTTGACCTCCTCGGCCAGGTGCTCCGTCATCCAGCCGAGCAGCCCGGCGTACTCCTCTCCGTGCTTCTCCTTCTCGGCGTCCTTCTCCGCGTCCTGGTCGCCGTCGAGGTCGATCTCGCCCTTGGTGACCGACCGGAGCCGCTTGCCCTGGTACTCGCCCACCGTGTCGACCCACACCTCGTCGACCGGGTCGGTCAGCAGCAGGACCTCGACACCCTTGGCCCGGAACGCCTCCATGTGCGGGGAGTTCTCGATGCTCTGCCGGGACTGGCCGGTGATGTAGTAGATGTCCTCCTGGCCGTCCTTCATCCTCTCCGCGTACGCCTCGAGCGTGGTCGGCTCCTCGGCGTCATGGGTGGTGGCGAAGGACGCGGCGGCGAGGAGGGCGTCACGGTTGTCGAAGTCGGTGACCAGGCCCTCCTTCAGCACCGCGCCGAACTCCCGCCAGAACGTGCGGTAGCGGTCCGGGGCCGCCGAGCGCATGTCCTTGACGGTGGAGAGGAGCTTCTTCGTCAGCCGGCGCTGCATCAGGCGGATCTGGCGGTCCTGTTGCAGGATCTCGCGGGACACGTTGAGCGAGAGGTCCTGTGCGTCGACGACGCCCTTGACGAAGCGGAGGTAGGGCGGGAGCAGTTCCTCGCAGTCGTCCATGATGAAGACGCGCTTGACGAAGAGCTGGAGGCCGCGCCGGTGACCCTGGGTGAACAGGTCGTGCGGAGCGTGGGAGGGCACGAAGAGCAGCGCCTGGTACTCGAAGGTGCCCTCGGCCTGGAGACGGACGGTCTCCAGCGGATCGCGCCAGTCGTGGCTGATGTGCTTGTACAGCTCGTGGTAGTCCTCGTCGGACACCTCCTCCCGCGGGCGCGCCCACAGGGCCTTCATGGAGTTCAGCGTCTCGGGCTCGGGAGTGTCCTCGCCGTCGGGCGCGCCGGTGACGAGGCGGACCGGCCAGGTGATGAAGTCCGAGTACCGCTTGACGATCTCCTTGATCTTCCAGGCGGAGGTGTAGTCGTGCAGCTGGTTCTCGGAGTCCGCGGGCTTGAGGTGGAGGGTGACGGAGGTGCCCTGCGGGGCCTCGTCGGCGCTGTCCAGGGTGTACGTTCCCTCACCGCGCGAGGTCCAGCGGGTGCCCTGGGCCTCGCCGGCGCGCCGGGTGATGAGGGTGACCTCGTCGGCGACCATGAAGCTCGAGTAGAAACCGACGCCGAACTGGCCGATCAGCCCGTCGGCCCCGGCGCCCTCCTGCGCCTCGCGCAGTTCCTTGAGGAAGGTCGCCGTGCCGGAGTTGGCGATGGTGCCGATGAGCCGGGTGACCTCCTCGTAGGACATTCCGATGCCGTTGTCCCGCACGGTGAGGGTGCGGGCGTCGGGGTCCGCCTCGATCTCGATGTGCAGGTCGGACGTGTCGGCGTCGAGCGTGTCGTCCCGCAGGGCCTCCAGACGTAGCTTGTCCAGCGCGTCGGAGGCGTTGGAGACGAGTTCCCTCAGGAAGACGTCCTTGTTCGAGTAGACCGAGTGGATCATCAGCTGGAGGAGCTGACGTGCTTCAACCTGGAACTCAAACGTTTCGGTCGGCATGGTTCGCGAGTACCTCACAGGTGCACTGTCGCCTGGACTGGTGAGGCCACCACTTTAGTGCGGGGACGCGCTCGGCGGGGCCGCCCGGCCCAGCTCGGCTCAGCGGGGCGGGGCGGCACGGTCCGGCGGGACAGCAGGCGAACGGCCGCCGGGCCGGGGAGCGGAAGCACGGATTCGTTGCCGAATCACTATCAGCTGATACTTCCGTTATTCATTATCTTATGATATGATGTCAGAAAAAGCCCGTACCATCTGCGTCCATGGAGAACAACGGACACCCGAGCCAGACGGCTCTCATGGCGGCCGCGGCACGCGCGGCGCATCTTCTCGTCGACGACAGCCCTTCGATCTTCGCCGATCCCCTCGCGCGGACCTTCCTGGGACAGCGTGCCGAGGAACTCCTCTCGTACCACCGGTCCTACGGCGCCCACCCGGTCCTGGCCGGTGCGCGGACCTCGGCCGTCACCCGCAGCCGCTACACCGAGGACCGGCTGGCCGCGCTGGCCGACGAGGGCGTGGACCAGTACGTCATCCTCGGCGCCGGGCTGGACTCCTTCGCCTACCGGTCCGCACTGGCCGACCGTGTCAGGGTGTTCGAGGTCGACCTGCCCGCGACCCAGGAGTGGAAGCGGGGGCTGCTGACAGCGACGCGGACCGAGGTGCCGCCGTCCGCGGTCTTCGTCCCGTTCGACTTCGAGCATCAGTCGCCCCGCTCGCTGACCGGCCGCCTCGTGCGGGCCGGTTTCGATCCGGGCCGGCCCGCCCTGGTCAGCTGGCTCGGGGTGACCATGTACCTCACCCGGGAGGCGATCGGCCGGACGCTCGCCGTGATCGGCGGCTTCCCGCCCGGCACCGAACTCGTCGTGGAGCACCTGCTCCCCGACGAGCTGCGGGACGAGGCGGGGCAGGCGTACGCCGAGTCGGTCATGGCGGCCGCGGCCGAGCGCGGCGAGCCCTGGCGGACGTTCCTGAGCGTCGAGGAGATGGACGTCCTCCTGCGTGCGCACCGGCTGGACCCGGTCGAGTACGTCAAGCAGCGCGAGACCGTCGAGCCGGCGGGGTGGGAACGCACCGACGCCCTCCGCCCGTTCGCGCTGTCCGTCCTCGCCCGCGCCGTCGTCCCCTCCCCCGCGGCGGAAGCCTGACCGGCCCGGTCCGACCACCCGGGCCGGGTACGGGGGCCGGACACCGGCTCGCTCCGGCCGGTGTCGGAACCGGCGATGAGTTCTCCCGGCCCGGGCGGTCTCATCATGGTCAGCGATCATCGCGCAGGAGGAGACACATGGACCAGTTGCTGAAAGTCCAGAACTTCAACGTCTCGAGCGACGGGTTCGGGGCCGGTGAGGGCCAGAGCCTGGAGCGGCCGTTCGGCCACGCCGATCCCGAGAAGCTGTTCTCCTGGGCCGGCGCCACGGCCAGCTGGCCCCGGCGCACCGACCCCGGAGGCAGCCGGGGTCTGGACGACTACTTCACCCGGGACTACGCCCGCAACATCGGCGCCGAGATCATGGGCCGCAACAAGTTCGGCCCCCAGCGCGGGCCCTGGCAGGACCTCGAGTGGCAGGGCTGGTGGGACGACGAGCCCCCGTTCCGCACCCCGGTGTTCGTCATGACCCACCACTGGCGTCCTTCCTTCACGCTCTCCGACACCACGTTCCACTTCGTCGACGGCGACCCGGCCACGGTCCTCGGGCAGGCGCGGGAGGCGGCGCGGGGGAAGGACGTCCGTCTCGGCGGCGGGGCCACCACCATCAGGCAGTTCCTCGACGCCGATCTCGTCGACACCCTGCACGTGACGGTCGCGCCGGTGAGGCTCGGGTCCGGAGTACGGCTGTGGGAGTCGCCCGACGAACTGCTCGACCGGTTCCACCTCGAGGTCGTGCCGAGCCCCAGCGGCGTGACCCACCACCTGTTCTGGCGGAGGTGACACCAGGGCCCGCCGGTCTCCCCGGCCCCGGAGCCGGCCGGGACCGGGTCCGGGGCCAGGCCCCCGGGTCCGGGTCCGGGTCCGGGTCCGGGGCGAGGACCGGGTCCGGGTCCGGGTCCGGGGCGAGGACCGGGTCCGGGTCCGGGTCCGGGGCGAGGACCGGGTCCGGGTCCGGGGCCAGGGCCACGGAGAGACGTCAGAGCACGCCGCCCGCCTCGTCGTGGAAGACCTCCGGCCAGTACCGGTAGTCGTCCGGGCCGACGGCGGGGCGGCAGGCCACCGGGTCGACCGAGGCCAGCACCTCGATCATGGTGTCGGCGAGCTGGTGGTAGAAGTCCCGGGTGAAGCCGTGCTCCTTGTCGAGGACCTGTTCCCGCTGGTGCAGCCAGAGCGTGAAGGCGAGGGTGGACAGGTCGGCGTTGACCGGGACGACGTGGTCGGCACCGGTCTGCGTGTAGAACAGGGCACCGGTCCGGCCGTCGATCAGGACGTCGAAGTCGTGGACCAGGCCGCCGAGCACGACCAGGTGCTCGGCGTCCGGCGGCAGTCGCTCGCCGCCGTCCCACGGATGGGCCTGCCGGGGGTCGCTCCGCGACCCGGCCCGGTCGTCCGCAAGGGTGGACAGCGGCTCCGGAACCGGGCCGTAGAACATGAACCCGTCGCCGGGCAGGCCCACTTCGGTCAGGAACCGGCGGGTCGGCTCGTGGCCGAGGGCCGGCGGCAGCTGGTCGTCCGTGAGCCGCACCATCTCCTCGGCCCCGAACTCGCCCTCCAACAGGCCTCCCGGCAGATCCAGGGTCAGCCCCCGGCCGGGCCCGGCGATCAGGCCGAGTGGGCGTATCACCGCCGCGATCCGCCAGTACGCCGGCAGCGGATGCGTCCAGCCGGAGCGCGGACCGCACGGTCCCCAGCCGTCCTCCTCCCACGCTTCCTCGGCGAACACCACGGTCAGCAGTCGCTCCGCCTCCCGGACCGCCTCGGGACCCGTCCGACCGGCCAGCGCGGCGAAGGTGCCGCGCAGGGCCCGGAAGTCGTCCACCGCGGTGAGGAGGCGGGTCAGCGCCCCGACCGACGGGGCCAGCGGGAACAGCTCGGCGCCGCCCGGTGACTTCGCGTAGAGCCACATGCTGAACACCCGGCCGGTGACGCCGTCGAGGACGACCTCCTCGCCCTCCTCGTCCCCCTCCACGATCAGGTGGCCGATCAACAGCAGTCCGGCGAGGTCGGGATCGAGCTGCGCCGGGTCGCCGCCCAGCGCGGCCAGATGTTCCCGGACCGTCGGCGGCGACGGCCGGGTCAGCGGGCGGAAGCTCACCAGGCCGTGCCCGTCCAGCCGCTCGCCCGCGGCGAGGGCGCGACGGGTCGGCTGGTGGACGACCGACGGATGTGGTGCGTGCGCCGGCATGACGACGCTGGTCGCGGACATGGTTCCCCCGTGTGCTGTGCCGAGTTCGAACGTGCTCCCCACCATAGGACCCGGCACTGACACTCGGCGCCCGGTGGCCCCACCTCGCGAGCGGCCCGCCGGACCTGCTGGTGCGGCTGGAGCAACTGGTGCGGCCGGTGCGACCGGCGGTGCGACCGGTCCCGCCGGGCCGCCCGGCCGGCGGCGGTCACGGCCCGTTCGGAGGGGCGGCGACGGTCCTACGGTCGCCGCCGACTCCGACTCCGACTCCGACGCCGAAGCCGAGACCGGAGTCGGCCCCGACGCCGACGCGAACCGGCCGCCGTGCCTGGTCCCCGGGCGCCCGGAGAGCGGGCACGGCCGGGATCGGGGCCGCCGCACCGGTCCGTCAGCCGCAGCGGCCCGTGGGCCGGGCCCGGGTCACCACGTCGGTCCTGCCGGTCGTCGAGTCCAGCCACACCACCTGGCTGCCGCCCACCGCGGCGGCCCCGGTCTGCCCGCCCCGGTTGCAGGAGACCCGCCCCCGGCGCGCGCCGGGCTCTCCCGGTGTGCCGCCCGCCGCGTACTGGTAGAGCTTGGGGATCGTCGCGTTGCTGATCTCGGCGCCGGGGACGTAGGCGCCGACCGTCACGGAGTCCTCGGAGGCCGTGAGGTCGTACGCGTACAGGGACTCCGGTCCGCTCGGCGGGGTGAGGTCCACCACCTCGGAGCCGTCGAGCGCGGCCCGGCGCAGCGTGGTCTTCCCGTCCTCCGCCTCCCCGGCGAGGAGCCAGAAGACGTGCGTGCCGTTGACGGCCGTCGGCCCGAGGGAGGTGGCGCCGTCGGACTGCTGGACCTCCCGGTCCTCGCCGGTCGCGACGTCGACGACGCGGGTGCTCCACTCGTACTTCGCGGTCAGACCCACCCTCCGCATGTCCTGGTAGGCGACCTTGCCGTGGCTCACCGAGGACCCGTGCGACCGGTGGTAGGTGCCGCCGCCGATGGACACCACGTTCGCCGGGTCCTTCAGGCTGAGGTACACGACACCGCCGCGTCCGCCGACGTTCAGGTAGTCGAACGCCACGACGTCCCCGTCGACGCCGGTCGCACTGCCCGCGCTGCGGCCGTGCCACAGCGTGCGGACGGGGCCGCCCGCGAGCGATCTGGCCAGGATGTCGACGCCGCCCGGCCCCTGCGCCTGCCACACCACCGTCTTGCCGTCGGTGGCCGGCCTGACGTGGTAGCGGCCGTCATTGGGGCTGATGAGCTTCGGCAGGCCCTTGCCGTCGGCGCGTCCCGCCCAAACCGAGTACGGCTCCGTGCCGTCCTCGTTCGACTTGGACGCCGCCCACCAGCCGCCGCCCGCGCCGAGGTTCGTGGTCGTGGTGTTGATCCGGTCGAAGAGGAGTTCGGAGTCGCTGCCCAGGGCGAGTTCCCAGCCGGGGACGATGCCGTGGGCGGTGAAGGCCCGCTTCAGCTTCTTCTGGCCGGCCGTGTCGACGCCGAGGTCCTTGGCGGCGGCGAGCATCGCGTCACGGCCCTCGGTGAAGCCGTCGAGCGGGGTGAGGTACTGGGTCAGCGCCCGGTAGACGACGCGGTCGGCGAGGTCGGCGCCCAGTTCCGTGCGGGTGTCCCACAGGGCGCCGCCGAAGATGGTCGAGTTGAGGTGGACGCCGCCGCTGTCGTTGAGGAAGTCGATCCCGAGGAACGAACCCGTCGTGGTGCGGCCGTCGTTGAGGTCGCGCACCGCGCACTCACGGGGGCCCTTCGTCCGGCACAGCCCCTCGCCCAGGAGCCCGGCGTCCGGGTCGTCCGCCGCGGTGCCCTTCACGGCCGCCTCGATGGTGTTGCCGAAGTAGTCGGCGATGGCCTCGTTCATGGCGCCGGACTGACCGGCGTAGACCAGGTTCGCCGAGTGCTGGATCACACCGTGCGTCATCTCGTGCCCGACGACGTCCAGGCTCGCGGAGAACGGCAGGTACTCGGCGTCGCCGCCGCCGTAGACCATCTTCGCGCCGTCCCAGAAGGCGTTGAGGTACGGCTGCCCGTACTGGGTGACGCCCAGCAGGGAGTTGATGCTCATGCCGTGGCCGTCGAGGCTGTCGCGGCCGTGCTCGGCACGGAAGTAGTCGTAGACCTGCGCGGCGGCCCAGTGCGCGTCGACGGCGCCGGCCTCGGTGGCGTCGGCGCCGAACGCGGGGGTCGGCGAGCCGAACTCCCGGATGCCGTCGGGCCACTGTCCGGACGCGTCGTCGACCTGTGTGCCGCGGGCGTCCCAGGTGGCCAGGACCCGGTCGTCCCACTCCGGTGCGGGGATCCGGGAGCGGTCGCGCAGCACGTACTGGGCGCTGTTGCCGTCGTACTCCACCTCGAGCGGGACGGTCGTTCCGTCGAGCCGGACACCGGCGCCCCGCTCGACGGCCGGGACCGGTTCGCGGGCCGGTGCCGCCGCCGTACGCGGCCCGGTCGCCGTACGCGGCCCGGTCGCCGTACGCGGCCCGGTCGCCGTTCGGGGGGCGGTCGCCGTTCGGGGGGCGCCGAACGTCTGGAGGCCGCTGTACTGGAGGACGGGATAGCCGGCGTGGGCGTCGATGTAGACCTCGCGCCGCACGGGTTCGCCGCCGGCCGTCCCGGCGCCCTCCACCGTGACGTGCCGGGTGAGGACGCCGGAGCCGCGGGGCAGGACGACCAGTCCGTGGTCGGTGCCCTTGAGCTGCCGCTCCGGCGTGTCGGCGACGTCCGGGCGCCCGGCCCAGTGGCGGTCGTCGAGGTCGGTGAGGACGGCGTCCACGGCCCGCTCGACGGCGAGCGCCGCGCCGATGTCGTCCGTCGTGCCGGTGCGCAGCCCGGTGAAGTACTTGCCGGAGGTGCCGGTGACGGTCCGCCGGCCGTCCCGGTTCTCCATGCGGACGATGTACTGGCCGCCCAGGACGGGCACGCCCCGGAGCCGTTGCTGGAGCCGGACGGTCTCCTCGCCGTTCCCGGTGGTGGTCCCGGCGGGCACCAGGTCGTGCCGGGCGTCCGGGATGCGGTACCTGTCTCGGCGCTGGTCCAGGTAGGCGCGGGCCGCGTCCGCCGCCGTGCCCCCGGCCGGGGCCTGCTCGTGGATGCCGCGCACCAGGGCCGGTGTTCGCGTGTCCTGCCCGGCCGTCAGGTCCGCCGGTCCGGGCGGTGGCGCCGTCGCCGCACCGGCCGGTACCGCCGGGACGAGGAGTGCGGCGGCGCCCAGCAGCGCCGCCGCACCCGATAACCCGCCGAACCGCGCCCTCGCTCCGGCTCCACGACCGGTTCTGCTTCTTCCAGGGTGACGCACGGTCTCCCCACTCCCCTCGTCGGCGGTGCCGACGGCCGAGCGCCGTCCGGCACGGCGCCATCGAAGCGGCCGGGCCCCCGCTCATCAACGGGTGGCCACCCGGCGACGGCGACTTCCGGCCGGGTCCGCCGGGGACGGCCGGGGCGGCGGGGACCGGGGAGGCGGCCGGTGAGCTGGGGTGGCCCTGGGGCGGCGGCCCTGGGACGGGGCGGGCGGACGGCGGACCGGCCGTCCCGGCATTCGTCCGAATGCCGTGCGGAGGACTCCGCGTCGTGCGGCGCCCTCCACCGGGCCCACCGACCGCGGCACCCCGCGCTGGGCCCACCGAACGCAGCACCCCCGACCGCGTGCCGCCGCCGGACCCACCGACCGTGCCGCCGCCGCTGTCGTCCCGGGACGGCGCCTCCCTCCGGCGAGTGCCGGCCGCCGGCCGGCCGGCGGGCGCGCCACGCCAGCGGACGTCGTACGCAGGCGGGCGCGGCGGACGGGCGCGGGCGCAGCAGGCGGGCGCGGGCACGGCTGGCTCACCTGGACGAGGGGGTCACCAGCGCATGTGGACGTCCTCGGCCCAGCCCAGCAGGCGCCGTACGGCGATCTCGGTGCCGTCGTCGGTGCGGACGCGGCCGTCGTAGTGGCCGAAGCACTGGTCGGTGCGGTTGGCGATCAGGCCCGCGTCGGTGCGCGTGGACCGGTTGTGGAACGGGGTGAAGGTCAGGTCCACCTGGTCGGAGACGGGCGTGCGGACGGTCCAGGGGGCCAGCGGGTCGGTGGTGGACCAGTGCCAGTCCAGCTCCTCGCCGATCTTGGTGAGCCGGCCGTCCACGCAGAGTCCGTTCTCGGTCGCGCCGGTGCCCGCCGTCCAGCGGCCGCCGAACTGGAGGCCCACCGTGTGCCCGTCGGTGCGCCCGGATGCGGCGCCCCAGTTCCAGTCGACGGTACGCGGCCAGCGTCCGCGACCGTGGTCCAGCACTGCCCAACTCTCGTCGTCCTCGCCGAACTTCAGGATGTCGGAGCCGATCCTGACCCGGCCGGCGGCGGGCAGCGCGGTCTGCTTGGAGGTGTACTGGAAGCGTCGGTCGCTCCAGGGCACGACGACGGAGAGGGACTCGTGCGCCGCGGGCCGCGTGATCAGCAGGTCGACCTCGCACGGCAGCCGGTCGGGCGTGAGGCAGCGGGCCCGCAGCCGGGTGCCGGCGCCCTCGTCGCGGATCTCGACGCGCACCTTGCCTCGGGTCGGCCGGGCCGGGCCCACCACCACCTCCGGCGAGCCCGGGGCCCCGGCGACGGTCTCCGGCAGGCGTACGCCACGGCCGAGCGGGACGATCGAGCTGCACTCGAACTCCCGGCCGCCCGGCCCGAACTCCAGCAGGTAGACCGTGTTCAGGGCCAGGAAGTCGAGGTCGCTGACGGTCAGCGCCACCAGGTGGGTGGGCGTCGTCACGCACCAGTACTCCCACCGTTTGGTCCGGCCCCAGCCGCGCAGGTTGGCGCGGTGCAGGGGCGTCCTGGACCAGCCGACCGCCGCCGGGTCAAGGCTGCCGTCGGGGCGGCAGAGGTCGACGGGCTCGGTGATCTCGCGCTCGTGCGTCGCCATGGGCGGAGCCTACAGCGGGCGGGCGCCCGGCCGTCGTTCACCGGCGCCGTACCGGTGCGGGACCGCCGCGCCGGTCGCCCCCGTCGCCGCGGGCGCCAAGTGCCGCACCGGCCGGGTGGATACGCCGCCCGGCAGCCGGGACGACCACCGGGCCGGTCTCCCGGCGAGCCGGCGTCCGCTGCGGGACACCGGCCTGCCGGGACGCGACCGTCCCTCCTACCAGCCGACCGCGACGAGCAGCCACTGCGGGTCGCCGTGCGAGACGAAGGAGGACTGTCCGGCCACGTCGTCGTAGGGGAAGCCGTAGGCGAGGTGGTTGATGGCGTTGTCGTGCCAGAACCTGGCGTAGTAGTTGGCCGGCGCGGCCTTGTAGTACTGCGCCGGGTCGGCCTGCTGGGAGGCGGGCAGCGTGGCCACGTGCCGGTTGAGGGCGGCGCACATGCCGGGGTTGCCCGCGAGGGAGGCGGCGCAGCCGAAGATGTCCGAGGTGGCCGCGTTGACGCCGACGGACTGCGCGTAGGAGGTGAGGTAGCCGGCGTTCGCGCCGCCCGGGCGGAAGCTGGGGTCGCTGCCGGGTGCGATGACGCGGTACGGGGCCTGGGTCCGGGCGAGCACCTTGAACTCGGAGGGCACCGCGTCGGTGAAGCGCTGGAAGGTGGCGGCGCGGTCCTCGGCGAAGGTCTGGCGGTTCTCGCCGACCTCCACGTCGTAGCCGTCCCTGCTGTGCAGCCGCATGGCGAGCTTGAGGCCGAAGGCGTCGACCCGTGTGGTGTTGCCGTTGAACACGTTGTCGCCGACGGTGAACTCGATGAAGTCGTAGTAGGGGCTGTCGGGCGAGCCGAGGTGGAAGTACATCCTGCCCGCCGAGTTGGCCGGCATGTCGAGGTAGGGCTGTTCGGCGATGGAGTGCACCTGGCCGTTGAAGCTCCAGTACACCTGGCTGTCGGGGTACTTCCCGTTGGTCCGGTTGAGGACCTTCACCTCGACGACGTTGTGCGCGGCGGGGATGTCGCCGGTGCCGCCCCAGAAGTCGTCCGGCGGCTGGGTGCCGCCGCCGGAGCCGTAGACCTCGAACTCCCACAGGGAGTAGCCGTAGACGGTGGCCCGCGCCGTCGCGTACAGGCGGACGTATCGGCCGCTGCCGCTGACGGCCAGGTCCTGGGTGCCGCCGGTGGCGGAGGTGGTGGAGCGGACCGTCGTCCAGTTCTGCGCGTCGGCGGAGGTCTCGATCCGGTAGGCCGTGGCGTAGGCGGCTTCCCAGCGCAGGGTGACG
Source organism: Streptomyces sp. NPDC015220 (assembly GCF_043079345.1). Lineage (NCBI taxonomy): Bacteria > Bacillati > Actinomycetota > Actinomycetes > Kitasatosporales > Streptomycetaceae > Streptomyces > Streptomyces sp. NPDC015220. The sequence goes on from NZ_JBIBUK010000004.1 coordinate 361,187, forward strand.
CGGCTGAGCTGCCGGACGGAGCCGAGGTCGACCTGGAGCCACTGGGGATCGGCGAAGGCCGAGGACCAGCGGGTTCCCTGGTCGCCGTCCACCGCCGCGCTCGCCGGGAACGCCGCGCTCTCCACCGAGGAGGCGGTCGCGGGCCGGCCCCGGGAGAGCAGCGAGTCGTCGGCGCGGGCCGGCGAGGGTGCCAGGGCGACGAGGCAGGAGGCGAGCAGGGCGACGGCCAGGACGGTGGCCCGGGTCCGTGCGGCGCCGCCCGGCGGTCTGCGCAGGAGGGCGCTGAGGGAAGTGAGCATGAAGGTCTCCGTTCACCGTGACGGTGTGTGGGGGCGGGAGGAACAGTCACACTGAGAGCGCTCTCACCGGGGTTTGTACTCCTCCACCCCCCGGTCGTCAACAACTGAACGCCGAATCAGGTGAGTTGAGGGCTGCTCCACGCACCGCCCCGCGGGGGAACCGGCCGCGCACATCGGCCGCCGCGCCGCACTCACCTTCCCTCAGGCCTTACTTCACCACTTGAGGCGAAGGACTGCGTTCCGTCGTGCCTTCGTCTTCTCGGGCCGGCGACGCCGTTTCCCCGCACTCGTCGTTGACAAGGTGAACACGGCGACCCGGTGTGTGCCGTACCGCCGGCAGCCGTGCGGCGCCCGCTCGGCGGCCCACGGCGGCTCAGGCCCTCAGATAGGCCAGCACCGCCAGCACCCTGCGGTGCGTCTCGTCCGCCGGCGGCAGGTCCAGCTTGGCGAGGATGCTGCCGATGTGCTTGCCCACGGCCGCTTCGGACACCACGAGTTCGCGCGCGATCGCGCCGTTCGACCTGCCCTGCGCCATCAGGGCGAGGACCTCGCGCTCGCGCGGCGTGAGCCGCTGAAGAGGGTCGCGGCGGCGGCGCAGCAGTTGCCGTACGACCTCCGGATCGACGACCGTGCCGCCGTCGGCGACCTCGCACAGGGCCTCCACGAACCGCTCGACCTGCCCGACCCGGTCCTTGAGCAGATAGCCCACGCCCGACCCGTCCCCGGAGTCCAGCAGTTCCGAGGCGTACGTCCGCTGCACGTACTGGCTGAGGACCAGGACGGGCAGCGCGGGTGTCCGCCCGCGCAGGCGCACCGCCGCCCGCAGGCCCTCGTCCTGGAACCCGGGAGGCATGCGGACGTCCGTCACGACGACGTCGGGGGTGTGTTCGCCGACGGCGGCGATCAGGGCCTCGGCGTCGCCGACGGCCGCGACGACCTCGTGGCCGCAGCGGCCGAGCAGGTGGATCAGTCCTTCCCGCAGCAGTACGCCGTCCTCGGCCAGCACTACGCGGAGCGACCGGTCGGCTCGCAGGGATCGCAAGGGAACTCCACACTCAGCAGGGTCGGTCCGCCGGGCGGACTGGACAGGGAGAGTCTGCCATCGAGGACCGACACCCGGTCCGCCAGGCCGGTGAGCCCCGTGCCGGCCGCGGCGTCCGCGCCGCCGCGGCCGTCGTCGCGCACCCGCAGGCTCAACCGTCCGTCGCGGTGCCCGCCGCTCACCTCGGCGCGGCTCGCCCCGCTGTGCCGGGCGATGTTGGCGAGGGCCTCGCAGACCACGAAGTACGCGGCCGCCTCCACGGACTGGGGCAGGCGTCCGGACAGTGCGAGGTCGACGTCCACGGGGACCGGGGAGCGGTCCGCGGCGTCGGCGACGGCGGCTTCCAGGCCGTAGTCGGCGAGCACCTTGGGGTGGATGCCGTGGATGAGCTCGCGCAGCTCCGCCAGTGCCCGGCCCGCCTCCTCGTGCGCCGTGGCGAGCTGGTCGGCCAGCGGGCCGGGCGGTGCGTCCAGGCGGGCCAGTCCGAGCGTCATCGTCAGGGCCACCAGGCGCTGCTGGGCGCCGTCGTGCAGGTCGCGCTCGATGCGGCGCCGCTCCGCCTCGAAGGCGTCCACCAACCGGACGCGGGAGCGGGTGAGTTCGACCAGTCTGGCGCCCAGGTCGCCGTCGCGCGGGGCGATCAGCAGCCGGGTCAGCGCGGCCCGGGCGCCGGCCGCGATCCCGAGCACGTAGGCGCACAGGGCCATCAGGAGGAGCCCGAGCACCGCGACACCCCAGGCGGCCGGCCAGGAGGTGACCGTCCACTGCTTGAGCACCTTCGTCTCGTGGCCCCCGCCGGCCGTGGCCAGCAGCAGCGGAGTGACGGCCATGGACAGCGGCAGGAGCAGCGCGACGGTGATCGCCAGGGCGTCGACCGGCCACAACAGGACCGCGAGCAGCAGGGCGTGGCCCAGCTCCCGCCAGGTCGCCTGCTCGCGCAGCCGGGTCGTCAGCCAGGCCCGCAGTCCCCCGGCGGTGGGCACGGCGTGCCGGTCGGGAGCCGGGTCCCGGTCGACCAGACGCAGCCGGCGGCGTTCCACCCAGGCCACCGGGACCCCGGCGAGGACGGTGAGGAGGAGCAGCGGGATCCCGACCAGGACGACGGCGAGCGCGCTGCCGGCCACCGCGGCGGCGGCCATCGTCACCAGGACGACGACGCCGGCCGCCACGCCGGTGAGCAGGTAGGCGGCCGAACGCCACGGCCACGCGGACAGCAGGAAGCCGGGGCGGGACATGGCCTGCCACACATTGCGGGAGTGCATGCGGCTCACCGTAGGGGGCCCGCGGGGGCCGGGACCATGGGCCCAGGGAGCGGGCAGGGGGTATGCCTGGCCCTACCCCCAGGTCTCGGTCCTGCCGCACTGCGTCGAGGCGCGTCCGCACGGTTTGGTGGAGGCACCGGGGCGACGACGGGGGCGCATCCCGATGGGGGCGCCGCCGCGTGCCCCGGCCCCGGTCGTCGCGGCCACGGCCTTCCGGCGCCGTCTCCCCGGGACCTCCGCCCCGCCCGCCGTGCGGGGCGACCGACATCGAACGAGGTGGGACGGATGAACGACGACGCGGTCCGGTTGGACTCCCTCAGCAGACGGTACGGCTCGGGCGAGGACGCCGTGACCGCGCTCGACCGGGTCTCGCTCTCCTTCCCCAAGGGGACGTTCACCGCCGTCATGGGCCCTTCCGGCTCGGGCAAGTCGACGCTGCTGCAGTGCGCGGCGGGGCTCGACCGGCCCACGTCCGGCTCGGTCGCCGTGGGCGGGACCGAACTGACGGGGCTGAGTGAGAGAAGGCTGACGCTGCTGCGCCGGGAGCACATCGGCTTCGTCTTCCAGGCGTTCAATCTGCTGCCGTCTCTGACCGCCGAGCAGAACGTGGCACTGCCGCTGCGGCTCGCCGGCCGCCGTCCCTCCAGGGCCCGGGTGCGCGAGGCGCTCGGGCAGGTCGGTCTCGGCGGGCGGGCTCGGCACCGGCCGGCCGAGCTGTCCGGCGGCCAGCAGCAGCGCGTCGCCCTGGCCCGGGCCCTGATCACCCGCCCCCGGGTGCTCTTCGGCGACGAACCGACCGGCGCCCTGGACTCGCGCACCAGCCGCGAGGTGCTGACCCTGCTGCGCGGCATGGTCGACCGCGAGGGCCAGACGATCATCATGGTCACCCACGATCCGGTGGCCGCCGCCCACGCCGACCGGGTGGTCTTCCTCGTCGACGGGCGCGTCCACGGCGAGCTGGCCGGGGCGGGCGCCGAGGGCATCGCGACCCGCATGACCGAACTGGAGGCCGTGGCGTGCTGAGCATCGCCCTGCGCACCCTGCGGGTCCGCTGGGTCACCTTCGCCGGCAGTTTCGTCGCGCTCTCGCTCGGCGTCGCGCTGCTCGCCGTGATGGGGTCGGCCCTGGCCTCCTCACTGGACGCGCCCGTCCGGCGGCCCGAGCGGTTCGCCGCCGCGCCGGTCGTCGTCAAGGGACCGGACACCCTGCGGGTCCCCACCCCGAGCGGGGTCCGCACCCAGCGGCTCGCAAACCCGCGGCCCGTTCCGGCCGGGACCGTCGCCCGGCTCAGGAAGCTCGGCACCGTCGTCGAGGACCGGGCGTTCGCCGTACGCGCAGCGCACGGCCCCGGCGGCCTGGTGGGGCACCCCTGGTCCACCGCCGCCTTCGCCCCGTACGAGCTCTCGGCGGGGCGGGCGCCGAGGGCCGCCGGCGAGGTCGTCGTCAGCGGCGACTGGGCGAGACCGGGCCGGACCCTGCGGACCGACCGCGGCGCCGTGCGCGTCGTCGGCACCGTCACCGACCGCGGTTTCGAGGACGCCGTCTTCTACACCGACGCACAGGCCGCCCGGCTCTCCCCGGCCAGTGTCCAGTTGGCCGTCGACGCCGATGCGACGGCGGTCCGGGAGGTGGTGCGCGGCAGCGCGGGCGTACAGGTCCTCACCGGTGACGCGCGCCGCCGCGCCGACGCCGATCCCGACCGGGACAGCAGGGCCGTGACCGCGATGAACGCCATGTTCGGCACGGCCGGCGGCGTCGCCGCCTTCGTCTCGGTGTTCGTGGTGGCGTCCACCTTCGCGTTCGCGGTCGCCCAGCGGCGCCGGGAGTTCGGGCTGCTGCGCACCGCCGGGGCGACCCCCGGGCAGATCCGCCGCATGGTGTGCGCCGAGGCCCTCGCGGTGGGCGCGCTCGCCTCCGCCACCGGCTGTCTGCTCGGTCTGCGCGGCGCGCCGCTGCTGGCCGACCGGGTGGTCGCCGCCGGTCTCGCACCGCGCTGGTTCACCATCGGCGACTCCACGTGGCCGTACCACATGGCCTTCTGGACCGGTCTGTTCGTCGCCCTGTGCGGCGTGGTCGCCGCCTCCTGGCGGGCCGGCCGGACCAGCCCCGCCCAGGCGCTGGGCGAGGCGTCCGTGGACAGCGGGACGCTGACGTGGGGCCGCAGGCTGTCCGGTGCGGCGCTGCTGCTGACCGGCGCGCTCACCCTGGGCCTGGCGCTGGCCGGCGACCCGGGCGAACTGCTGCACCGCAAGGCGTACACCAGCCGCCCGATGCCGCTGATCTGCGGAGTGGCGCTGCTCGCACCGGTCGTCGTGCGCCCGCTGACCCGGCTGCTGGCCTGGCTGCCGGCCCGGCTGCCCGGCGCCGGGGGCATGCTGGTGCGCGAGAACGCGGCCGCCGGAGTGCGGCGCACCGCGGCGGTCGCGGCGCCCGTCCTGGTCACGGTCGCCCTCGCCGGTTCCCTGCTGGGCGCCACCGCCACCCTGAGCGGGGCGAAGGCCGCCGAGACGCGCGAGCGGACCGCGGCGGCCTTCGTCGTCACCCCGGCGGGCGGGGCGGGTTTCGACGCGGCGACCCTGACGGCACTGCGCCGGGTGCCCGGGGCCGAGGTGTCGGCGACCGCCGCGGGCACCGTCTACGTCCTGGCGGACGGCGTGGCGCTGCTCAGGTCCGAGGCCCGTGCCGCCGAGCCCGGCCCGCTGGCGGCCACCGTCCGTCCGCCGCTCGCCGCCGGGCGGCTGAGCGACCTCGACGACGGCTCGATCGTCGTCAACGAGGAGTGGCCGCGGCACACCGTCGGTCAGCGCGTGCCGGTGTGGCTCGGCGACGGCACGCGGAAGACGCTGCGGATCGCCGCGGTGATGACCACCGGCACCGGCGACAACGGCGTCTACGTCACCCCGCGCAACGCCCCCGGGGCGCGCGTCGACCGCGTCGACGTCGCCGTCGGCCGCGGTGCGGACGCGGGCTCGGTGGCCGCCGGACTGCGCGCGGCGGTGCGGGACTCCGGCGGGGAGGTGCGCACCGGGGACCAGTGGGTCGGGGCCGTTTCCCCGCGGACCGACCGCACGACCCGGCTCGGCTTCGTGCTGGTCCTCGGCATCGCCCTCCTCTACACGGGCATCTCCCTGGCCAACACCATGGTCATGGCGACCTCCGACCGGGTCCGCGACCTGGCCGTGCTGCGCCTGGCCGGAGCCACCCGGTGGCAGGTACTGCGCCTGGTGGGCGCCGAGGCGCTGACGGTGGTGGCGGTGGGGGCGCTGCTCGGGCTGGTGGTCGCCGGGCTCAACCTGGCGGGCATGTGGACCGCGCTGGAGCTGCTGTCGGTGCACACCACGATCGAGCTGCCCTGGGCCACGATCGGGGCGGTGGTCACCGCCTGCGCGGTGCTCGCCGTGGTCTCCTCCGTCGTCCCCGCCGGGCTCGCGCTGCGCCGCCCGGCCGTGGAATCGGCGGGCATACGGCAGTGACCCGCCGGCCCGTTCGCCGTGCCGGACCGCTTCGGCCCCGTTCCCCCTCGGACTCGGGCGACGCCGGGACCGTCACCCGACCTGCCGTCAGGGCCGGGCCGGGGCGGACCGGTCGGACCTCGGGCGGGGCGGGCGTCGGGCGGGGCGGGTCCGGCTCATCCGGCTGGGGCGGGCTCGTCCGGCCGGGGCGGGCTCGTCCGGCCGGGGCGGGCCGTCGCCGTGCCGCCCGGTACTCCGTCGCCGCCTCCCCGCGCCGGCGTCAGGGTCATCCGCCCCGGTCCGCACCCGGTGGCCGCAGCGGCCGCAGCGGCCGCAGCGCGAGTGTGCCGTCGGGCCCGCCGTCGACGTGGACGCCGAAGTCCCGGCTGTGCCGGTCGAGGACGGCGCGCAACCACTCGGCGTCCTCGGCCGGGGCGCGTTCCAGCCGCATCCTGCGCGCCCGCAGGGGCACCATCCGCGCACCGACCAGCCGGCCGGTGTCCGCCTCCACCGTCACCAGGTACAGCGTCCGCAGGTCGTCCCGGTAGCTCTCGTAGCCGCCGATGCCCTCGTAGTCGTCGACGAGGTCGCCGCAGCCGTACAGGACGAGCCTGCCCGCGTACACCTCCAGCGGGCGCGGGTGGTGCGAGGAGTGGCCGTGCACCACGTCCATGCCGGCGTCGACCAGGGCGTGTGCGAAGCGGACCTCGGAGCGCGGGACGTGGTAGCCCCAGTTGGGCCCCCAGTGGATCGAGGCGAGCGCGATGTCACCGGGTCGCCGGATCTGGCGCAGTCGGCCGGCCAACGCGGACACGGCCGCGGTCGAGGGCTCCGCGACGACGTCCACACCGGCCCGCCGCCCGGTCGCGGCCCAGTCCTCGGGGATCCCGCTGGACGGCATGCCGAAGGAGAACACCAGCACCCGTCCGCCGGTGTCCAGCGGCACGACCGCCGGCCGCCGCGCCCGCGCCGCGTCCCGGCCCGCCCCCGCCGTCCGCAGCCCCGCCCCGGCCAGGGCGTCCAGCGTCTCGTGCAGGCCGCGCGGTCCGAAGTCCAGCACGTGGTTGTTGGCCAGCACGCAGACGTCCGGGCGGACCGCGGCCAGGCACGGCAGGTTGGCCGGGCTCATCCGGTAGTGGACGGCCTTGCCGGGCGCGAAGTCCCCGTCTCCGGTGACGGCGGTCTCCAGATTGACCACCCGCGCGTCGGGCGCGGCCTCGTCCAGGACCGGCAGCGCCTCGCCCCACGGCCAGCCGAAGTCGACCGGCCGGGGGATCGGCCCGTTCGCCGCCTCGGCCAGACCGACGTAGGCCCGGGCGTCCCGGATGTACGTCTCCCGCAGCGCCGGGTCACCGGGGTGCGGGAGGATCTGGTCGACGCCCCGGCCGAGCATCACGTCCCCGCCGAGGAACAGGGTGACCACGCCCTCGTGCACCCTCCCAAACTAAGTCCGTGGCGTGCGGGGCGCGAAGGACGGGCGCCCGCGGACCGCCGTCCCGGCCGTGCGCAGGGCGGCGGCGCTCTCGACCGGCCGTGCGGAGGACGTCACGGCTCGCGACCAGTCCGGCCGTGCGGAGGACGTCACGGCTCGCGACCGACTCGCCGGGTGGGGGCGGCACGGCTTCCCGAGGTGTCCGTCCGCCCGAGGGGAGCGGTCACAGGCGGCGGCGCAAGGTGAAGGCGACCGCCGCCGAGGGCCGCGGCGGCCTGGCGTGGGCGCCGGGCACCCGCACGCCCCGGTTCGACGGGTTGACCCCGGCGGCCGCCGCCGGTAAAGGATGATCTTTTGTCTGCTGCTCCGCAGACCGAGATTCCGACCGGCCGGTCCGACGGGCCGGCCGGCACCGCCCTGGGAGGGGTACATGTCCGCGAGGATGTCCAGACGCCAGATCATGCTGGCCGGAGCCGCGGCCACCGTGGTGGCGGCCGGCCAGACGGGACCGGCCGCCGCCGCGACCGCGGCCCCGGCGACCGCGCCGCCCGGCATGCCGACCGGTGCCCCGCTCATCAGCGTGGCCGCCGGCTCGGGCCGCTGGCCGGCGGGCTCCTCCTCCGTCGTCAACCACGACACCTCCACCACCCTGCAGAGCTTCGCCGTGGACTCCGTCAACGGCCGCGTCTACACCCTGCAGGGCGCGGGCGCCGCCCAGGTCGCGTACCTGCGCTCCGGCTCACAGGTCGCCGTCACCGCGAACCTGGGCGCGCCACAGCACAGTGCCGCGGGCGACCTCTGCCTGACCGAGTACGACCTGAAGGGCGACGTCCTCGGTTTCATGTACCTGCTGGGCTTCGGCCACGGCGTCTCGCTGGGCGTGGAGCCGGCCTCCGGCTCCACGCCCGCGCAGGTGTGGACCGAAGCGGGCGCCTCGCCGGGCGGCTACGGGCAGGAGGTGGTCCGCTTCCCCTTCCAGTCGGGAACCGTGCTGTGGACCAGCCATCCCGCCGTTCAGCGGTTCGCCGACAAGCCTCGGGACGCCGGTTCGATCACGCCCTCGGTCGACGTCGACCACGACGTCCTGCTGCTGCGCTACGCCAAGCCCGACGGCAACCACTACTTCCAGGCCTACCGTCTCTCCGAAGCGGCGGCCGCGCTGTCCGGCGGGGACCGCCGGCTGCCCTCCCCCCTCCTCGCGGACACCGGGGTGCCCCAGCCGCCGCTGCCGAAGGTGGACGCCACCGGCGCCGCCCTCGACCCTTTCGTGCCCGCGACCTTCCAGGGCTTCGCCTCCTACGGCCAGTACGTCTACATGCTCGACGGGGACGCGCGCCCCGACACCGACGACCCCGCCAAGCCGCTCAGCGGCTACTCGAAGTGGACCGTCCACACCTCGTCCTTCGACCTCAACGCGGCCGACCCGGCGGCCACCCTGGTCCGCACGCACTCCGAGGCCGACGCCGGCGCCATGCCGCGCGAGCCGGAGGGCATGGCCGTCTGGACGGGCGCCGCAGGCCCGCTGCTGCTGTTCGCCCTCACCAACCGCACTTCGAGCGGCCTGCGGGAGTTCGACCTGTACAGCAAGCCCGCCACCAGCGCCTGACCGGCCCGACCCGCCCGCCCGCGGCCGGCCGCGGGCGGGCGGCACGGTCGTCCCCGCCCCGGCCGCCGGGACGGGGCCGGCCGGGCGGGCCGCCGGCCGGACCGCCTGCGCGTCACCGCCCGGGCGTGGTCAGCGCCCGTAGTGCTCCCGCAGGTCCCCCATCACCCGTTCGAACTGCTCGCGCGTCTTCTTCAACGGGGCGTCGACTCCCTCGACCGGGCGGAATCCGGCTATGCGGATCGCGACGTTGTAGCGGCCGACGACGCCGTGTGCCACGTATCCGGAGGAGTCGCGGCCACCGAGCGAGTAGGCCGAGCAGTAGTCCGGCCCGGTGGCGTAGGCCGTGTAGTGATCGGAGTCCCCGCGCAGGGTGGTGCACAGGGTGCGCCGGGTCTTCTGGGCGGCGCCGCCGTCACCGGCGACCTTGACCTCCAGGGCGAACGGCTCGAACCAGTCGGTCTTCTTGTGCGCGACCACCCAGCACTGCCCGTCGCCCTCCGGGTGCCAGGAGGCGTTGACCTTGGTCTCGGTCTCCTCGCTCAGCCGCAGGTCCACGCTGTCCGCCGCGACCCGCCCCGCGCACTTCCTGCCCAGTTCCTTCTCCAGCGCGCTCGGCCCGTCGTCCCCGCCGCAGCCGGTGAGTGCTCCCAGCACCACCATGCTCACGCCGGCGACTCGCGCTCCCCCAGGTACCCGTATCGTCACGCCAAGCAGCGTACGAGCCCACGCCCGAGTGTCAACTCTTCTGATATTGACGCTAGTTGTGCGACCACGTCCGCTGTCAGGCATCCCCTCGGCAGCGCCAGAGCTCGCCCGCCAGGAGCGGCGCGAGATAGCTCCACGAGGTGGAGTCGTCCGGAGTGGGGCCGCCGGTGATCACCGATGCGATCGTCCGGGGCCTCAGCGGCCACCACGCCGCCGCGTCGTGCTCGTAGCTGCTGTGGCAGCGACCGCGCCGCTCGTCGATCTCCGCCGCCGTCAGTCGTGACCGCGCGATGTTCACCGTGACGAAGCTCGCGGCGGGCCTGCTCCAGCCCAGCCAGCCGATCAGGAGCGACGACACGTCCTCCGCCTCGAGGCCGAGCTCTTCCTTGAGACCCCGCAGGGGGAGGGAGTGGAGGTCCTCCCGCGCGCCCGGTTCGTCGTCGTACTTCATCGTCTCGTTGATGCCCACCGTCCACTGCAGCGGAAAGGTGCGGACGCTGCGGGATCGGCGGAGCAGCAGGAAGGTGCCCTCACGGCTGAGCACGGCGACGCAGGCGGTGAGGGAGGTGGGCGGGACGGCCGCCATGAACGCGTCGGTGGTGCCGGTCAGCGCCTGGTCCATCCGGGCCCTGAGCTCCGTGTCGGTGCGGTAGAGGTGGGTCGTGGCCATGGCCTCGGCGTACTCGCTCTCGGCGATGCCGACGGTGAACCTGCGCGCCGCCTCGTGCTCGCCGTGGTCCACCGAGAGGGAGGTGAGGTAGGCGGTGCGCCCCGCGTCCCCACGGGCCCGGTTGGCGGCGACCTGCTCGTGCCAGACGGGGGTGTCGAAGACGTGGTCGCGCGCCACCCGTCCCTCGTAGACGGTGTCGATCAGGGTGGGGGTCAGACGGCGGGCCCGGGACCAGGTGACCAGCACGTCGAGCCCGTCGCCCGCGACATCGTGGGAACGGGCCGGGGCGGGCAGGTGACGGCGGCGCAGGACGCCGGGGAAACGAACGGTGCCGTACTTCATCACGTCATAGAGCGCGTTGGTCAGCATGCCGAGCAGGGCGGCGCCCACCGCGCTGAGTAACCACTGCACGCCCCGCCGCCTCCCCCGCACCGCAACCAGCCGCGGGCCCGACCGCCGGCCGACGACCCACGCCATTGAACCGGCGCGGACCACGGGGATCAAGCGGTGCGGGCGTGAATGTCGCCGGGAACCCCCGCGACGGCGGCGCCGCGCACCCGCCCGGTCACGCCGTCGGGAGCCGCCTCCGGGCCGGCCGGCCCCGCTCCGACGGTCGCTTCCCCGCCCACCCCGGAGGCCGGACCGTTAGCATGGTCGGCTGGAAGACGCGAGCACGAGCCGGGAGAGGAGCCCCGTGCCCAGAGTCGCCGAGGACCGGCCGGCAGCGGAACCGCAGTCACCCGGCCAGAAGGCCCGGTACGAACGCATCCTCGCCGCCGCGGCCCGGCTCGGCGCCGAACGGGGCCTGGAGCACGTGCAGATGCACGACGTGGCCAAGGAGGCCGGCGTCGCCATCGCCACGCTGTACCGCTACTTCCCCTCCAAGACGCATCTGTTCACTGCGATCATGGCCGACCAGGTCGATCACATGGACGACGCCTCACCGCGGATCGACGCGGCCGAGGAGCCCGTGGACGCCGTCGCCGAGACACTCCTGCGCTCGACCTGGCACCTGCTGCGCACCCCCCTGCTGGCGAGCGCCATCATGCAGAGCAACTACGCGGCGCACACCGCCACCGTCAGCGAGGCCGCCGCCATCGAGGCCAAGGTGCACCGGACCGTCCTGAAACTGCTCGGTCTCGAACACCCCACCGACCGCGACAACCGTTTGATCCGGTTGCTGATGAAGAGCTGGCACGGCGTCCTGGTCTCCGCGATCTACGGCCACACGACCCCTGCCGACGCCGAGACCGAGATCCGGCTCGCCTGCGAGGTCCTGCTCGCCGGCCGCTCGAACGCTCCCACCGGCTGACACCCGCCGGGCGCGGCCGGAACCGGGTGCGGCCAGGTAACCGAGTGCGGCCGAGTACCGGGGTCCACCGGGTCCGTCCGGCCGCCGGGACCCACCGGGTTCGCCCGGTCGCTGGGGCCGGTCGCGCCCGCCGCCCGGCCCCGGCGTGGCATCGGCCCGCGTCGCACGTGCGCCTGACCGACGACACGTGCGGCTCGCCGGCCGCCGACGCGGCTCCTCCCCCCTTCGTCCCGCGACTCACCTCGGAGGCCCCTGCCCGCGGGGCTGGGCAGAAGCCCTGCGGGCAGGGGCCGAGCAGAAGCCCCGGCCCGGCGGTGCGCCGCTGCCGGCACCGGACTAGAATTCATTCTAGTTAGACGACAGGGCAGCCCGCGTCGCGGGCGATCACGCAAGGGAAGCACTCCATGGGTTCTCTCAGCCTGCAGGGCAAGTCGGCCATCGTCACCGGAGGCGCCTCCGGCATCGGCGGGGCCATCACCAAGCTGTTCGTCGCCCGCGGAGCCCGGGTGGTCGTCGTCGACCTTCAGCGGGAGGCCGGGGAGGCGCTGGCCCGTGAACTGGGGGACGCGGTGGTCTTCCTGCACGGCGACGTCTCCGACCGGGCCGTCGCCGACTCGGCGGTCGCGACGGCCGCCGAGCGGTTCGGGAAGCTCGACGTCCTGGTGAACAACGCGAGCGTGTCGCGGCAGAAGCCGTTCGAGGAGCAGACGGACGACGACTGGAACCTCGCCATGGACACCAGCCTGTACGCGACACGCAACTTCATGCTCGCGGCCCTGCCCGAGCTGAAGAGGACCGGTAACGCGTCGGTCGTCAACTTCGGTTCCGGCGCCGGGCTCGACGGTCAGCCCAACCAGGCCTCCTACGCGGCGACGAAGGAGGCCATCCGCGGTCTGAGCCGGGTCGTCGCCAACGAGTGGGCCCCGCTCAACATCCGCGTCAACGTGGTCTGCCCGATGGCCCTGACGGCCGGCGTGGCCAAGTGGGCCGAGGCTCGTCCCGAGCAGTACGCGCAGTCCGCGGCCAAGGTGCCGCTGGGCCGGTTCGGCGACCCCGACCGGGATGTCGCGCCCATCGTCGCCTTCCTGGCGAGCGACGACGCCCAGTACATGACCGGCCAGACGGTGATGGCCGACGGCGGTGCGATCAAGCTCCGCTGAGCGGCGCCGCCCGGCGGCGGTGCGATCCACGGGCACAAGTCGCGAAGCGACGGGCCGGACGGCCGGGTCACCGGACCACGGGCCGGCCGGGCCGCGCACCGGATGCCTCGCGGATCAGCGCTGATGACTGAACACGCTCCGCCGCGGACGGACCTTCGCGATACCGAACCCCCGATGCGGAACCGAACGTTTCCGTGCACCCGGCCCACCCGCCGGAACGTTACGTCAAGTGACAGAACCTCAACTCTGCGTTAGCTTACGGAAGGTGTCCCACCCGACCCTCGCGAGGCTCGGGCCCCCGGGCCCCTTCCCGCACGCCCCGCTCACGCATCCGCTCGACCGCAAGTGGCTGCACTACGCGTTCCTGTCCCGGTGCGGCCGGCAGGCCCTGATCGCCAACCTGTCCGTGCTGGGTCCCTCCACCGGCGCGGTCCTCGCGGATCCCGGCGCCGCGCCGGCCGGGCGGCGCGGCGGCACCGGCACGGCGGCCGAGGGACAGCACATGGCGATCCTCCTCGTCCACGAGGAGGGGCGCGGCTGGAGTTCGACGCAGTTCAACGCCGAACAGCCCGCGCTGCCGTGGTCCGCGTTCCGGTCACCGCATCCGCACGGCGAGTCCGGCGCGTTCCGGGTGGCCGCCCGGTCGGGCACGCCGGCGGCCGACGTGCGGCTGCGGCGGACCAGCCGGCCGTGCACCTCGCAGTGCGCGTCCTTCGGCGAGGACGAGCACCTGCGCTGGCAGTCGGAACCCGGTGTCCTGGGCCGGGGCGCCCTGCGGCACGGCGACGGCGCCCTCACCTCCACGGACCTGCTGGGCTACCACGAGCGGGTACGCGGCCGGTGGTCCTGGCCCACGCTGGGGGGCTGGGTGTTCGGGTTCGTCAACGACCCGTCCGGGCCCGGCGACGCCGCCCCGCCCTCGGCGGTGGTCTTCACCCTGATCCAGCCCACGTTTCCGGCGGACGCGGCGAACGGGTCGGTGATGCTGTGGCGCGACGGGCGCATGGTGCGTCACTTCCCGCGCCGCAACCTGCGGGTCGCGGTCAGCGGCAGCCTGGACCGCGACCGGGTGGCGATGGTGCCGCCGCTCGCGGACGTGCTGGGCACACCGCCGACGGCCGCGGTGCCCGGCCGGCTGCTGATCACCGCCAGGCTCGGCGACGACCGTCTCGTCCTCGACTTCCGCTCGCACACGGCGGGCCGGATCGCCAACCCGTCCGAGACGAGCCTGCGCCCGTTCAGCGTGCACGAGACCCTCGGTCCGTGCACGGTGCGGGGCCGGGTCGGCGGGCGCGACATCGGCTTCCGCGCCGGGGGCGTCGTGGAGTTCGCCGGCGGCGCCCATGACTGAGACCGTGCCCGCGTTCACGGGCGCCCGGCTGCTGGAGGAGACCGTCGCCGCCCTGTCCGACCGGGCGCCGGCCGTCCTCGCCGCCGCCGCCGAGCAACTGCGCGGCATCCGGCTCGGCCTGCACTTCAACGACGGCAGCCACGCCACGCTCACCGCGCGGCACAGCCGTATCGCCGTACGCCCCGAACGCTGCCCGGACCCGGACGTCGAGGTCTGCTTCGACGACCGTGCGATGAACCTGCTCTTCGACCTCCAGCACCCGCCCGTCGGCGAGGTCCTGTCCGACAGCCTCGACGTCCGCGGCTCCCAGGAGGACACCCTCGCCGTGTGGCGGGCCTTCGCCCTGCTGTCCCAGCGCGCGGCGGGCCTGCGCAGCATGCAGGAGCTCTGGGGCGACTACCGGGAGCAGGCCCCCCGGCTGTGGGGCGGTGCGGCGCCCGCCGACCGGGAACCGGCCGCCGAACCGGTCGACTGGACGGCGCTGGACTTCCTCGCCCGGCGCTCCCCCGAGGACGCGCCCGCACCGCCCGCGCTGATCGGCGACACCACGGTCCGGGCCCCGCGCCTGCTGTGGGACGGCCGCACCAGCACCAGCTGGGCGCTGGAGGACACCGTCCGCGACGCGGACCTGATGGAGACCATGCTGCGGTGCCGGGCCCGCACCAACCAGGAGATCGAACGGCTGCTGCCGGACCGCGAACCGCGCGCCGAGCTGTACGACCTCATGCGCTCCTATCCCGCCCGGCAGGGCAAGGGCCTGCGGCCCACCCTGACCATCGCGGCCTGTGCCGCGTTCGGCGGACGCCCCGACGACGCGGTGCGCGCCGCCGCCGCGCTGGAGCTCTTCCATAACGGCTTCCTCGTCCACGACGACATCGCCGACGAGTCCACGCACCGGCGCGGCCTGCCGACCATGCACGAGGAACACGGCCTGGGCCCGGCCGTCAACGTCGGCGACGGGCTCAACCTGCTCGCCATCGACGCCGTCCTGTCCAACCTCGAAACACTCGGTCTGGCCCGCACACTCGGCCTCATCCACGAGGCGCTCCACATGTGCCGGGAGTCGATCGAGGGCCAGGCCCTGGAACTGGGCTGGATCCGCCACGAGGTCGTGCCCGGCACCGACGACGCCTACTTCACGATGAGCACCAAGAAGACCGGCTGGTACACCTGCATCAGCCCGTGCCGCATCGGCGCCGTCTGCGCCGGCGTGACCGACCCGGCCGTCCTGGGCCGGTTCGACGAGGCGTTCCGGCTGATCGGCATCGCCTTCCAGATCCAGGACGACATCCTGAACCTGGTCGGCGAGGAGGCCCTCTACGGCAAGGAGCCCCTCGGCGACCTGCTGGAAGGCAAGCGCACGGTGATGCTGATCCACCTGATGCGCACCGCGTACGCCCATGAGCGGCTCCGTCTCCTCGACATCCTGCGCCGGCGCCGCACCGACAAGACCCAGCAGCACGCCGAGGAACTCCTCGCCGCCATGCGGCGGCACGGCTCCATCGAGTACGCCACCGACCTCGCCGACCGGCTCGCCGCCGAAGGCATCGCACGTTTCGAGGACGACCTGCGCGTCGTCCCCGAGAACGAAGGCAAAGCCGTCCTGCGCCAGATCGCCCACTACGTCACCTCAAGGCCGCTGTGACCACCACCGACCCGACCGCGCCCGACCCGACCGCCACCGCGCCGGCCGATCCCGGCACCAGCGGCCCGCTCAGCCCCACCGACCACCGCGCCTTCGCCTTCCTCGGCCAGGCCAACAGCCGTCTGCGCCAGTGCCTGTGCACCCTGGCCCGGCACGGCGTGGCCGTGCGCGGGCGCGAGCCCGAGCGCGCCCGCCTCCTGCTCGACACGGTCCGGCCCTGGCCCCTCTACAAGGGCGGCCAGTTCCTCTTCGACCTCATGGAGTGGGAGGACCTCATGGTCGACGGCGACCCGCCGCCCCTGCTGCCCGCCGAGCGGATCGCCGCCCTGTGCTCCCTGCCCGTTCAATGGCTGGCCGCCACCACCGCCGGCGCCCCCGCCGCGACGAGACTGATCCCCGGCCGGCGCACCGCCGCCGCCCTGGACCTGCCCCTGCGTCTGCTGGCAGGCGCCGCGCGCGCCGCGTTGCAGGGAGCCGCACAGGACCTCACCGATCTGCTCGGCACACCCGGCCCGAAGAACGGCACCGGCACCGGCACCGGCACGGGACCCGGTTCCGGCACCGGCGCGGGACCCGGTCACGGCGACGACAGCGAGGCCGGCCCCGCCGGAAGCGCCACCGCGGACGGCCCCGGCGCCGACACCGCCGGGGCCGGGGACGTCGGCGACGAACTGCCGCCCCTGGAAGCGGGGTTCTACCTCTACGAGGACATCGCCCTCGGTGCCCTGGCCGTGCTCGGCCCGCTGCTCGCCGAGCACGCCCCCACCGCGTCCGCCGCCGAGCCCGACGAGCCCGTGTCCGGGCCCGACGAGCCCGTGTCCGGGCCCGAGGGCCCCTGAGCCGGCCCACCCCGAACCCGGGCTTCCGCCGGCACACCGCCCGCGAACCCGTACCCCCTGCCGCCTGCCCTCGGCCCATGAGCGCAGTCACGGACACCACCGCCATAGCCCATCTCGTCGCCCGTTACGCCGAGTTGGTGGACGACGGAGACTTCGCCGGCGTCGGTGGGCTGTTCGCCGACGCGGTGTTCATCGGCAGCGGTGCGCCGGTCCACGGCCGGGAGGGCGTCGAGAGGATGCTCACCGACACCTTGATCCGCCACGAGGACGGCACGCCGCGCACCCACCACGCCACGTCCAACCTCACCGTCGAGGTCGACGAGGAGGCGGGAACCGCCACCTCGCGTTGCTACGTCACCGTGTTCCAGGCCCTGCCCGGCTTTCCGCTGCAACCCGTGGCCGCGGGACGGTACAACGACCGTTTCGCCGCGACGGGCGCTGGCGGTTCGTGGAACGCCGGGTCCGCGTCCACCTGGTCGGCGACGTCAGCCGCCATCTGCGGGGTTGGCGCCGACTGTTCGATGGCCCCGGGGCCGGCGGCAGGGTGGTCGGGGCGGAGAGCGGTACCCGGCAGGATGCCCGGCATGTCCTCGGTCAGCGCGGCCGACTACGGCTGGGTCCGTTCCTCCTCCTCACCGTTCCGGTACGAGCTGGAGATCGGGTACCACCTGGCCCTGGGGCGGGGAGTCCGGCCCGCGCGGCTGCTCGCTTCCCAGCCGTCGGACTTTCCTGGGAGCTCCTGGTGCCTGGCGGGGGCCGAGCCACGGGAGCCGTGCGCGGGGATCGGCGAACTTATCGAGGAGTGCGTCCTCGCCGGAGCGTGGACCGTGCGGAACGCGAGAGGGGCGGCACGCCGGTCCGCCCGCTCCGGGTGCGCCGCCCGCTCCTCACCCGAGTACCGGGCGGACCGGCGGCAGCGGGGCCGGGGGAGTCCGTCGGGGTCCCCTCGGAGGCCATCGGGGTCCATCAGGGTGGTTCCGGGCCGTGTCGGGCGGCCGGAACAGGACCGGTTGGCCATCCTGAACCGGGAGCGGCACTCTCTTCCCGGCGACAAGGAGCACGGCATGCCGACGGACCCGGTCGGACGATTCCTGGCGGCCCTGGACCCGGACCACCGGAAGGTCGTCGGCGCCAAGCCGCAGGAGGAGCAGGAACGGCTCGCTGCCGCCTGGGAGCGGGAGCTGGAGTCGGACGACGAGCTCGACACCCTCGACGAGCTGTCCCCGTCGGCGGCGGAGGCCGAAGCGGCCCGCCGTGTCATGGAGGACCGGACATAGGGCTCAGGACCGGGCGATCCCAAGCCGCACCACGGCTCCCCGTCCCACCACCTTCCGGCTGGGCCGGGAGAGCTACGGAACGGGCGACGACACACTCCGGTACGACGACGTGGCCCTCGGCTCGACGCCTCTCACCTGCTGAGGCGCTGCCGAACGCACGCCGGGTGAGTCCACCCCGCGCACCCGCGCGCCCCGGTACGCCGTCCAGCGCGGCGAGCGTCGCCACGCTCGTCATGTCCTCCTCCGGAGTGCCGAGTCCGGCCTCGTCACCGCGGAGCAGGATGTCCGTCCCGCCGTCGACCAGGACCACGGCGTCGACGGCGTGCGGCTCGATCAGCGCCCGGTAGGCGGCGCGCAGCGGGACCACCCCGACCCGGGGGAAGGCGTGCACGGTGGCGGGGTAGCCCTGCCCGCGCAGCCACTGGGCGAGGGTGCGCTCCGGGAAGTAGCCCTGGTGCGGCGCGGAGTCGGCTGTGACGACGGCCAGGTCGGGGGCGGCCCAGTCGTCGGCGGGGAGACCGGCGAGGGCGCTGAAGGAGAGGTTCGCGAGGTGCACCTCCTTCCCCTGGTGCAGGAGGGTGAGGGCCAACGGCAGGCCGGCGTAGATGTCGAAACCACCGCCCGCGCCCGCGACGAGCGCGTGCCGCGCGTCGGCGAGCCGGGCGAAGACCGGATTGGTGTGGAGGGACGCCATGGCGATCTTTACAGTCGACGGAGCCGGGGGAGTCGACGGCGCCGGGGGGAACCGACGCGGACACGCCCCCGTTCTCCAGCACCGGACTCGCCGCGCTTCCGCTCCCCTTTTGGTGGTGAGGCCGACCGGGGGGTGACACCGGCCGCTCTCTCGCGGGAGGCCGGCAGCGGGAACCTGCGCCCGGCGCGTCAGCGGTGTTGAGCCACCTGGCCCACGGTCACGGCGTGCATCACCGGGCCGTGCCGTCCGCCGTGCTTCCCTCGTGCCAGGAGGCATACGACATGGCTGACGCGCGACAGCAGGACTCCCCTTCCCCGCCCCCCACCTCACGGCGCCGTGTGCTGACCGTGGCGGCGCTGGCACCCGTGCTCACCGGTGTGCCGGCCCGCGCCCGTGCCCTGTCCGCCGGCCCGGAAGGCCGGACGCCGGTCGAGCCGGTCATGACGGCGGCGGCGGACTGGGCGGAGGTGGGCGCGGCACTCGGCCGCCCCGGTGACATGAAGCGTTTCATGTACCACACGGCCCTGCCCCGCCTTGACCTCACGGTCTTCTCCCACGGCATCCGCATCGCCCCCGCGCTCGCTCTGGGCACCCACGTCTCCTTCGTCCGGTACGCCGACCACAGCACGCTCCTGATGGGCGACACCGTGGTCACCGAGCGCGAACTCCAACGCTTCGTCGACGTGCTGCAGGCGCACGGGATCATGCAGACCGCCATCCACAAGCACCTGCTCGCCCATGAACCCGACGTGTGGTGGGTGCATGTGCACGCCCACGGCGACGACCCGGTCGCCGTCGCCCGCGGCCTGCGCGCCGCGTTCGACCGCACCGGCACCCCGCCCGCCGCGCCCGCCGCCCCGTCGCCGCCCGTGGACCTGGACACCGCCGCGATCGACGCCGCGCTGGGCGTCAGGGGCTCCGCCGAGGACGGGATCTACAAGTGCACCTACGTCCGCCGCGAGACCGTCACCGACGGCCCGCTGATCCTGCCGCCGGGCCTGGGCTCCACCACCTCCGTCAACTTCCAGCCGCTCGGCGGCGCGAGGGCCGCGCTCAGCGGTGACCTGGTGATGACCGCCGGGGAGGTCGGGCCCGCGCTCATGGCCCTGCGGCACGGCGGATTCGAACTCGTCGAGGTCCACCACCACAACCTGACCGACGAGCCGCGGCTGTTCTTCGTCCACTACTGGGCCGTCGGCGACGCCGTGCGGCTCGCCGAGGGCCTGCGCCGGGCCGTGGACGCCACCAATGTCGTACCGATGCCGGGAGGAGTCGGCTGATGACCGGGGACAAAGAGACGATCGTCTGCCCGTTCGACTACAGCGAAGCGTTGGAGTTCGATCCCGCGTTCGCCGACCTGATGGACCGAAACGGCCCCGCCCGGATCCGGCTGCCCTACGGGGACGCCGACGCCTGGCTGGTCACCGGCTTCGACTCCGTCAAACAGGTGACCACCGACCAACGGCTCAGCCGGGCCGGCATCATCGGCCGCGACTACCCCCGGATGACGCCCGAGCCCATCGTCTCGACCGAGTCGATCAACGTGATGGACCCCCCGTACAGCACCCGCGTCCGCCACCTCGCCTCGCAGGCCTTCACCCAGAGCCGGGTCGACGGCATGCGGCAGCGGATCGTACGGGTCGCGGACGCCCTCCTGGACGAGATGGAGTCGGCGGGCCCGCCGGCGGACCTGGTCCGGCACCTGTCCGACCCACTGCCCCAGCACACCATCCTGGACCTCCTCGGCATCGAGCCTCCGGAGTGGCCCCGGATCCAGGAGTCCGTCCGCCAGCTGCTCGTCGTCGGCCCGGACAGCAAGGAGGCCGCCGCCACCGCCAAGGCCGATCTCACGGCCTACTTCGCCAAACTGGTCGAACAGCGCCGCGGCGCGCCCGGCCCGGACCTCATCAGCGCGATGGCCGCGGCCCGGGACGGCGAGGAACAGCTCGACGACAAGGAACTCGCGGTCATGGCGCTGGTGCTGGCGCTCAGCGGACAGGACACCGCCACCTGCCAGATCAGCGACATCACCTATCTGCTGCTGACTCGCCCCGAGCTGATGGCGCACCTCGAACGCCGGCCCGAGACCCTGCCGCAGGTCCTGCACGAGCTGCTGCGCCACATCCCCTTCCGCAAGGGGGTGGGCATCCCCCGGGTGGCTCTGGAGGACGTGGAACTGGACGGGGTGCGGATCCGCGCGGGCGACTTCGTCCACGTGTCCTACCTGACGGCCAACCGCGACCCGGCGCACTACCCGGACCCGCACGCCATCGACCTCGGCCGGCCGACCGGTCCGCACATGACGTTCGGCTGGGGAAACCACCGGTGCATCGCGGTGCCGCTGGCCATGGCGGAGCTCGAAGTGGCCATCGGCCGGCTCCTGCGGCGCTTCCCCGGGCTGCGGCTCGCGGTGCCGCCCGAGGAACTGCGGTGGGACACCAAGACGATCAGACGGTTCCCGTTGGAGCTGCCGGTGCGCTGGTAGGGGAACACCGGGACCAGAGCCGGCGCGGAGGATCCGGTGGACGGCTGACGGAGCACCGGCGGCCGGAGCCGTCCACGACCGTCCCACGGACGACACCCGCATCCCGCGGTCCAGCGGGTCCGCCGGCCACGGCGTGTACGCGAACCCGGCGGGCGTGAACGCGCCGGGGACTCTCTCGCCGGGGCGCGCGGCGGGGGCAGCGCGAGTGTGCCGGTGGCCATGTCCGTCCCCCTGCTCGCCCTCCGTCCCCCCTGGTCGCCTTCCATCCCCCCTGGTCACCGTCGGTCCACCTGGGCCGCGACGACGGTGGACGCGGCGGTGGTCAGCTGGGGCTCACCCAGTCCGGCCGCCAGGTGCCGGCGGCGTCGTGGCCGGCCGCCGTGGCCGCGAGGTGGTCGCGGAGGGTGGCCAGCGCCGGGTGGGGATTGTCGCGGTGCCACAGGAGCGAGTGCGGGTAGACGGGCGTCGGGTCGGTCACCGGGATGCGGCGCAGGCCGTGGCCGGTGGGCCAGATCAGACGGGTGTGCTCGCCCATGAAGGTGGCCAGGGCCGGGGTGTCGGCGATGGTGTCGAGGAGCGCGTCGGAGCCGAAGTTGGGGCCGGTCGCCTCGATGGTGACGCCGAACTCGGCGACGAGGTCGTCGTAGTAGGCGGCCCACTCGGTGCCGGGGACGAGGCCGGGTATCCAGAGCCGGTGGTCGGCGAGCTCGGCGACGGTGACCGACCGGGCATCGGCCAGCGCGTGGGCGGGGCCGGTGAGGAGCTGGAGCGGCTCGTCGAGCACCCGGACGGACTGGATGTCCTCGGGAAGGGGCCGGCCGGGCACGGCGACGGCACGGAAGGACGCGTCGAGCGTTCCGGACCGGATGGCGGCGACGGCCGCCTCGATGTCGAACAGCATCACCACGTCGAGGTCGATCTCGGGGTGCGCGCGGTGGAAGCCGCGCATCAGTCCCGACCCGGCCACCCGCGAGGCGACCACGTCGACGCGCAGCGGACGGCGGACGGTGCGCACGGACGCGACCGCCCGCTCGGCGACGCGCAGCAGCTCACGCGCGTGGGGCAGGAACGCCTGACCGTCGATGGTGAGCTCGGCCCCGCGCGGCGTGCGGGTGAACAGCCGCACGCCGAGGCCGCGCTCCAGCCCGGCGACGCGCTTGGAGACGGCCTGCTGGGTGATCGACAGGCCGACGGCGGCCTCCTGGAACTGGCCCGCCTCCGTGACGGCGACGAAGGTGCGTACGGCTTCGAGATCCACGCCGATCCACCTTAGTGAACAACGGAAGGTTGTGAATCGTCGGCAGGGCGGTTGTTTGACCTGCCGCCCGGCCGCTCGCTTAGCTCTCACCGGCCGACATCGGCCCGTTCGGGTGAGAGATCAGGGGAGCGCGCTGAGCATGCTGGGCAGGAGACCGTTGGGCCGGCGGTTCGGCTGGTTGTGGGCGGCGTACGCGGTCAGCGCGTACGGATCCGGGCTGGGGTTCGGGGCGTTCCCGCTGATCGCCGTGCTGGCGTTGCGCGCCGGCCCCGCCGAGGTGTCCGCGCTGTCCGCGGTGGGGCCCGCGGTGGGCGCGCTGATCGCGGTGCCGCTCGCGCCGTGGGTGGAGTTCCGGCGCAAGCGCCCGGTCATGATCGCGATGGATCTGACCCGGTTCGCGGCCATGGCGACGATCCCGGTCGCCTACGCCTTCGGATGGCTCGGTTTCGTCCAGCTCCTCGTGGTCTCGGCCCTGGTCGCCGCGGCCAAGATCGCCTTCAACGCGGCCGGCGGCGCCTACCTCAAGGCCCTCGTCCCCCCGGACGACCTGCTCGTGGCCAACGCGCGGTTCGAGTCCACGAACTGGAGTTCCATCGCGGTCGGCCCACCACTGGGCGGAGCGGCGATCGGCCTGTTCGGGCCGGTCACCACCGTGGTGGCCGACGCGCTCAGCTACCTGCTCTCCGCACTGAGCCTCACCGCGATCGGCGGCCGGGAGGAGGCGCCTCGGACAACCGGCGAGGGCCCGGTCCGGGCGGGCGCGCTGCTCGACGGCTGGCGACACATCCTGGGCCATCCCGGCCTGCGGGCGCTCTACCTCAACCAGATGCTCGTCGCCGGTCTGATCATGGCCACCGAGCCGCTGCTGGCCGTGCTCCTCCTTCGCCGGCTCGGGTTCGCGCCCTGGCAGTACGGCCTCGCCTTCGCCGCCCCCTGTGTCGGCGGGCTCATCGGCTCCCGGCTGGCCCGGCGTGTCGTGGCCCGCTACGGCCGGCCCGCGGTCTTCCGGACCGTCGGCACCCTGCGCGCCGTCTGGCTGATCGGCCTGGCCTTCGTCCGCCCCGGCGTCGTCGGCCTCGTCACCGTGATGGCCGTCGAACTGGCGATCATCATCAACATGAGCCTGTTCACCCCGGTGCTCGCCACCTACCGGCTCGAACAGACCCCCAAGCATCTCGTCGCCCGCACCCTGACGGCCTGGTCGATCGGCCAGCAGGCGTCCATCGCCGTCCTCACCGCGCTCGCCGGACTGCTCGCCGACGTCACCGGCCCGCGCACCGCCCTCGCGGTCGCGGGACTGCTCGCCCTGACCACCCCCCTCCTGCTCCCCCGCCAGGACCGGACCCCGCGGCACGAGCCGGAGCCGGCCCGCAGCCGCTCGTGACACACCGCGACCGCCGCCGGAACCGCGGGCCGCGGCCGGTCCGCCGCCACCTGTCCGCGTCGACCACGCGCACCCCACCAGCGAGGAGAACACCCACATGAGCACCGCCCCCGCGCTCGACCCCGCGCACACCGCCCTTCTCGTCATGGACTGCCAGCCCGCGGTCCTGGCCGTGCTGCCGGAAGACGGCGACCGCGAAGCCCTGCTCGGTCGCGTGGCGGAGGCCGTCGCCGACGTCCGCGCGCACGGCGGCGCCGTCGCCTACGTACGCGTCGGCTTCACCGAGACCGACTGGGAAGCGGTCCCGGCCGTCAACAAGTCCTTCGCCCCACTGGCCCGGCACCGCGTCATGCACCACGAGGATCCCGCCACCGCCGTCCACGAGCGCCTGGCCCCCCACGACGGCGACATCATCGTGCGCAAGACCCGCTACGGCGGCATGTCCACCACCGACCTCGACCAGCGGCTGCGTGAGCGCGGCATCACCGCCCTGGTCGTCTCCGGCGTCAGCACCGGCGGCGTCGTCCTGTCCACCGTCGTCGACGCGGCCGACCGCGACTACCAGCTCTACGTCCTGTCCGACGCGGTCGCCGACCCGGACACCGAGGTCCACCGCGTCCTGCTGCACAGGGTCTTCCCGTCACGGGCCCACGTCATCGACACCGCCGAGCTGCGCGCCCTGCTCCGGGCCGGCTGACGCGAACCACCGGCCGGTCCCGCCCACGGCCGCCGCACCCGCCCGGTGCGGCGGCCCGCCCGCGCGCCGGGCAGGACCCCTGGCAACGGCCGGCCTCCCCGATGGACTCCCCGACGAGGCGTCAGAGGCGGATCTGGAGGATCTGTCCCGGCCAGGCGGCCTGGCCCGGGCGCTCCACCTCGAAGGTCCCGGTCGGGGTGAAACCGAGGCGCCGGTACTGCTCGACCAGGCGGCGGTCGTCACCCGCGTAGCAGTCGACGCGCAGCAGGCCGATGCCCCGGCGGCGGGTCTCGTCGAGGGCGTCCGCGATCAGCGCGGCGCCGATTCCGGATCCGGAGCGGGCCCGGTCGGTCACCAGACTGCGGACGTAGAGCTCGCGCTCGTCCACCGCGGCGACGTAGGCGGGCGGCTCCTCGGCGAGGATCGTGGCGCCGATCGTACGGCCGTCCTCGTCGTGCGCGATCCGGACCAGGTGGTCGCGGGTGTAGCCGCGGATGCGGTCGGCCGCCGCCGGCCGGGTGGACCAGGGCTGGTCGCCCCACTGTCCGGTGCGGCCCCGCGCGGCGAGCCAGGCGACGGCGGAGTCGAGCAGGACGAGGATGTCGGCCGCGTCTTCGGGGCCCCCGGTACGGATCTTCATGCGAACAGTTGTACCTCCGGGCGTGCCCCGCGGTCAGCCCCGCACACGCTCGGTCCCGCACCCGGTCCGCCCTGTGCCGCGGTCGTCCCTGTGCCTTGGTCCGCCCCGCACACGCCGCCCCGCACACGCCGCCCCGCACACGGTCTGCCCTGTGCCGGATGTCTCCGGGGTCGGCTCCGGAGCCGGCCTGGCGAGCAAGGCACCAACTAGGTACCATCGAGAGATGCCATCACTGAACGTGTCCTTCTCCGACGAGGAAATGGAAGGCGTGCGCGTGGCCGCCGCGGCGGAGGGCAAGAGCCTCAAGCAGTACCTGCACGACCTCGGTGTGCGCGAGATGCACCGCAAGCGGTTCGTCGCCGGCGCCGCCGCCTGGGCCGACAGACTGCGCGGCGAGTTCGACGAGGCGTTCCCCGAGGAGGTCCCGCCCTCCCGGCGCGGTGACGGGGCCGCGGCCGCCTGATGGTCCTGCATGTCGACGTCTCCTGGCTGCTCGACGTCCAGGAGGCCGCCCTCGAACACGAAGACGTGACGGTCACCGACTACTCCGCGCTGGTGGCAACGGTCGCCCGGCACCGGACCAGGATGCCCACGCTCGAGGCCTCCGACCCCGACACCGCCTGGCGGGCGGCCGCGCTCCTGCACACGATCGTGCGCCTCGAACCCCTGCCGCACCGCAACAGCCTCTTCGCCGCCTTCGTCGCCGCCCAGTACATGGACCAGTCCGGTGAGGGCATCGACCCGCCCTACGGCGCCCTGTCCGACCTCATCCGCAAGGTGCGCGACACCCGCCTGAGCGTGTACGCCGTCGCCGAGACGCTGCGCTCCTGGAGGATCTGAGGCCGGTCCGCCACGGGCCGTGTCCCCGGTGGACCGCGGGGACCCCGGAGCGGCCGCCCGGCTCCGGTCCGTCGCGGCGGAGCGGCCCGGTCCCTCAGTCCTGTTCGCCCTCGAGGGTCAGGCGCAGGGTGGCCGCGCGGGCGAGGACGGCGTCGGCGTCGGCGTGTCCCATCTCCCTGAGTAGCAGGCCCAGTTCGTGCAGGGAGGAGACCAGGGCCGGGCGGTACCGGCCGGGGTCGCCGGCGGCGAGCCGCTCATAGGCGGAGACGACCCGGTCCTGGTGGTCGAGGGCCTCGGCGGGCCGGCCGGCGGCGCGCAGGTAGTCGCAGAGCCGGGACCGGGCGGCGGCCAGGCTGCTGAGGAACCCGGCGGGATCGTCGTCGGCCGGCGGTTCCAGCAGGCGTACCGTCTCCTCCTGGACGGCCGCGGCCTCGGCGTGCCGTCCGTCGCGGGCGAGCAGCATGGCGCGGGAATCCAGCAGAACCGGCCGCAGCACCGGGTTGCCGTCCGGATGCTCCAGCAGATGGATCTCCCACAGGCCGAACGCCCTGGTGAGCAGGTGCTCGGCGGGTTCGAGACGGTTCAGGCCGATGAGCTCCGCCACGACGCCGTCCAGGGTCCGGACGGTCTCCTCCGGATCCCGCTGGGCCTCGGCGAGCCGGTCGAGGACGTCCTCGGTGTCCTGGCCGAGGCAGCAGTGGACGAGCAGACGGCTGCGCAGGCCGTCGGCGAGGGAAGCGGGGTCGCCGAGGCGTTCCCACAGGGCCGTGGAGCGTTCCAGCAGCGGCAGGGCCGCCCGGTACTCCTCCTCGCCGCAGTGGTGGGCGGCGAGGTCCTCCAGCGCCTTGGCGAGGTGCGGGCCGTGGAACCCGGGCTGTTCCAGGGCCAGTTCCTCGTACAGTTCGATCGCCTCGGTCAGGGCGGCGGCGCCGGCCTCGTCGTGGTCCAGGGCGCTCTCCCGGGAGGCTAGCTGGGACAGTGCGAGGGCGAGGCTCTGCCGGTCGTCGGTCCGCCGGTACAGGTCGGCCGCGAGTCCGGTGGCGGACCGTGCCTCCTCGGCCCGGCCGAGCCGGCTGAGGTAGATGCCGAGGGAGAGCCACGCGCCGGCGAGCCGGTCCCGGAACCGCTCGGGTTCGTGCTGCGTCAGCTCCCCGTACAGGGAGACCGAACGGCGCATGTGCTCCAGCGCGCGCTCCAGGCGCCCCTGTTCCTCGTGGTACCGGCTCAGATCGTGCAGGATCCGTGCCAGCTCGAACGCGAACTGCGGCTCGTCCGGGGAGTGCAGGCGCTCCAGGAGACTGACCGCGCGTTCCATGGCGGTGATCGCCTGGTCGAAGCGGTCGACGCGCTCGCAGGCCGTGCCGAGCAGTCCGAGGGCCTGGGCGAGACCGGGGGCCCAGCCGCTGTCCTCGTCGTACAGGCGCTGGTAGGTCTCCACGGTCTCCGCGGCCGCCCGTACGGTCTCCTCGGCGTGGTCGGCGACGTTGTGGGTCACCGCCAGGTTGTACAGCGTCGCGGCGAGGGCGGGGAGCTCGTTCGCGGCGCGGAAGGTCCGGGCCGCTTCCCCGGTCGCGTCCAGGGACTCCTCCAAGCGCCTCAGTTCGTGCAGCCGGGTGCCGAGGTCCTTCAGGGCGACGCCCAGCTCGAAGGGGTCGTCGACGTGATCGCGCAGCAGCCGGACCGCTGTCCGGGTCTCCTCCAGGGCGGGTTCGAGGCGGCCGGCGTCGGCCAGCCGGCGGCCCAGGTGGAGGCGGGTCCGGGCAAGTTCGGCGGCCCACTCCTCGTCCTCCTCCTCGGCGAGGAGCCGGCCGTAGAGTTCGGCCGCCTCCTGCGCCGCGTACACCGCTTTGATGTGGCGTCCGCTCTCGGCGAGCCGGTGGTGCAGTTCCACCAGGGCGCGGGCGAGGAGCGGCAGTCGCCCGGCGTCGTCGCGGGCGAGGCCCCGGCAGAGCTCGACGCACTGCGCGGCGGTGTCCGGCGCGTCGCCGTCGTCCAGTCGGGCCTGTACGCGGGAGAGGTCCGCGAGCACTTCGGCGCGCCGCACGAGGATGTCGGTGTCCTCGGTGGCGTCGGCGAGGTGACCGACGGCCTCGGCCAGGCGGGCGCGCGCCTCGTCCCAGTGCTGCCGCTTCTCGTGCAGCAGGCCCACCATGCGTACGGCGTCCGCCAGTTCGGCGGGGTCGCCGCGCCGCTCCAGCAGGGCGACGGCCTCCTGGGCCAGCGCCAGGGCGGTGTCCGGGTCGTCGGCGTCGGCGCTGGCCTGGGCCAGCCGGCCTACGGCCGCGGCGCAGGTCCTCGCCGCCCACTCGGGTCCCGGACCGGCGTACGGCGCGAGCGCGTCGACGGCCCGTCGGTACGCCTCGACGGCGGCGGCCGGATCTCCGGCCTCGGCCAGCAGGCCCGCGTACGCCTCGGCCTCGGCCAGGGCGGCCGCCGGGCGGCCGCGGCCCGCGACGGCCAGTTCGCAGAGGATCGAGCAGGCCTCCCGGCGGGCGTCGAGGGCTTCTGCGGTGCGGCCGAGAGCGGAGAGCGGCCCGGCGAGGGCGCTCAGGTCGCGGGCGTACGACGGGGTGTGGGCGGCGGGGTGGAGTGCGAGGGCGATCCGGCGGGCGAGCAGTTCGTCCTCGTGGCGCTCGCCCCCGGCGAACACGTCGGCGATGCGGGCGAGGGCGCGGCCGAGTTCGTCGAGGACGAGGGCCGGGTCGTCGAAGACGAGTTGTTCGGTGTCGTGGGCCACCTCCCCCAGCCGTGCGCACAGTTCCTCCAGCGCGGCGGCCACCGCCTCGCTGAACGGCTCGCCGCCGAGCGTGAGACACGTTCGGTACTGGGTGACGAGGTGACCGATCGCCAGTGACATGTTTGTTTCCAACCCCTTCTCTCCACAAGCCGTCCCGAGAACCGAGCCGCCGCCGCGGCCGAGGTGGCGGCGGACGTCGGCGGGCCGGCCGTTCAGGTGATGCCGCGCGGGACGGTGGCGCGCACGCCGGTCCGCACGGGCTGCCCGGGTCCGGACATGAGGCATCTCCCAGGAGTGAGGAAGGTGAAGGTGTCGTGACAGATGTGTATATCACGCAACAGTTGAAGCAAGAACAGGTTCCGGGTAAAGAGAAAACCGGGAAACACCGCAGGTGGGAAGCCCGGTCGGGCGGCCACGGCGGGCGTTTCCGCCGACGCCCGGCCGGGCGTGGAGGACGTTCCCCGCGTGTTCGAGGTGGCGGCGCACCCCCGCGGCCCGTAGTCCAAGTTCTGCTTATGATTCGACGCGTGTTCGATTCACGGCACATCAGGACCTTCCACGCGGTGGTGAACTCCGGGACCTACTCCGGGGCCGCCTCGGCCCTCGGCTATACGCAGCCGGCGGTGACCCAGCAGATGAAGGCGCTGGAGCGCTCCGTGGGCAGTCCCCTCTTCGTCCGGGTGGGGCGCCGGATGCGGCTGACCGAGGCCGGCGAGACGCTGGCCCGGCACGCGGAGGCCATCCTCGGCAGCCTGGCCGTGGCCGAGGAACAGGTCACCGCGATCACCCGGCTGCGCAGCGGCCGTGTGCGGGTGTGCGCCTTCCCCAGCGCCAACGCCACCCTCGTGCCCGAGGCCCTGGCCCGGCTCGCCGCCGACCACCCCGGGATACGGGTCGACCTGCTCGAGGACGAGCCCCCGGACTCCCTGGGGCGCCTGGCGCGCGGCGAGTGCGACATCACGCTGGCCTTCACCTACCCGGGGCTGCGGGAGACGGTGCCGGGCGAGGTGGTGGAGATCCCGCTGCTGGAGGACCAGCTCACGGTGCTGATGCCGATCGGTCATCCGCAGGCCCGGCGGCGGGCGGTGCGGCTCGCCGACTTCGCCGAGGAGCGCTGGATCGCCGGTTGCGCCCGCTGCCGCACCAACTTCCTGCACGAGTGCGCCGAACTGGGCTTCGCCCCCGACATCGCCTACACGACCGACGACGGCCTGGTGGTGCAGTCGCTGGTCGCCGAGGGGCTGGGCGTCGCCATGATGCCCGGCCTGGTGCTGTCCTTCCTGAGGCTCGACCGGGTCGCCGGGCGGGCCCTTCAACCGGCCGTACGCCGCCGGATCTCGGCGTACGTGCTGCGCGAGCACCTGCGTGTCCCGGCGACCTCCCTGGTGGTGGACACGATCAGGACGGTCGCCGAGCGGCGCGTGGGCTGCTGATCCGCCGCCGGCCGGCGCGGCACGGCCGTCACACGTACGCATAAGCGCCGCTTGGGCAGGACCGAAGAAACCGTCGTTGGACGCGCGGGCCCGCGCGCCGGACGCTGCCGTCATGACCACTTCCAAGGCCCTGACGCGTACTGCGGCGACGACCCGCCTCGACCGTCTCGTCCACGAGGTGAGGGAAGCCGTCGGGCACGGCCTGCCGCACGACCGCACCGCCCGCCTGGTCGGTGAGCGCCTCGCACCGCACCTCGGCGCCGACGACCTGCTGACCGACCGTCAGCGCGAGGGCGACGCCGACCACTACCGCCAGCACGTCCTGCACGCCGAGGAGGACGGCGGCTTCTCGATCGTCGCCCTGGTGTGGCTGCCGGGCCAGCGCACCACCATCCACGACCACGTCTCCTGGTGCGTCACGGGCGTCCACGAGGGACGCGAGCACGAGCGACGGTACGAACTGGTCCCCGACGGCGCCGGCTGCCGTCTCGTCGCCACCCGGGACGTCGTCAACGAGCGGGGCGACGTCTGCGGTTTCGCCCCGCCCGGGGACATCCACCGGGTCTGGAACGCGGGCGCGGAGAAGGCGATCTCGCTGCACGTCTACGGAGCCGACATCACCCGCCTGGGCAGCAGTGTCCGCCGCACCTACCAGCCGCCGGCCGGCGAACGGTGACCGGCCGCGGCGCCGCGACCGACCGCGGTGCGGTGATCGGCCGCGACACGGCGCCCCAAAACCCGCCGGACGCCCGGCGCGAGGACCACCGCGACCACCCGGGCCGGCCGGACCCCCAGGGCCGGTCGGACCACCCGGACCACCAGGACCGCCTGAACCGCCCAGACCGGTCGGGCCACTGGGACCAGGAGGACCGCCCGGGCCCCCAGGTCCGCCAGAACCCCCGGGTCCGGCCGGACCGCCCGGCCCAGGTGGACCGCCCGGACCGGGCGGTGGGCGCCGCGGCGGCCCCCCGCGGACCGGGGCGGCGTCCGGGCGGCGTCCGCGCCGCGGTCCCCGGTCTGGCGGTGGCCGCCGCCGGGGTCGCGTCGGCGTGGGCGGTGCACCGGGTGCTTCCCGCCGTGCCGATGCTCACCGCCGCCATCGTGATCGGTGTCGCCGCCGCGCACCTTCCCGGTCCGCGCGCCGTCGTGCGGGGCGTGGCACGTCCCGGACTCACCCTCGCCGGCAAGCGCTTCATGCGTGCCGGTGTCGTACTCCTCGGACTGGCTGTCGGCCTCGACGACGTGGCCGGCCTGGGCTGGGAGACCGTCGCCATGGTGCTGTGCACCGTCGCCGCGACGTTCGGCGGCACGGTCTGGCTCGGGCGCCGTATGGGCCTGCCCGGCGACCAGCCGCTGCTCATCGCGACCGGCTACTCGATCTGCGGCGCCTCCGCCATCGGCGCCATGAGCGACGTCTCGGACAGCGAGGAGGAGGACGTGGCGACGGCCGTGGCGATGGTGACGCTGTGCGGCACCCTCGCGATCGTCGTACTGCCGCTGCTGCGGGAGCCGCTGGGTCTGGACGCCGTCCAGTTCGGCCGCTGGGTCGGAGCCGGCGTGCACGATGTCGGGCAGGTGGTGGCGACCGCCCAGACCGCCGGGCCCACCGCCCTGCGGGAGGCGGTCCTCGTCAAGCTGATGCGGGTGGCGATGCTCGCGCCGCTCGTCGCGGCGGTCGGACTGTCCCTGCGCCGCCGGAACCGGACCGGGAACGCCGCACACCCCCCGGG
This sequence comes from Streptomyces sp. NPDC015220, assembly GCF_043079345.1. Lineage (NCBI taxonomy): Bacteria > Bacillati > Actinomycetota > Actinomycetes > Kitasatosporales > Streptomycetaceae > Streptomyces > Streptomyces sp. NPDC015220. The sequence continues at coordinate 393,137 of NZ_JBIBUK010000004.1, forward strand.
CGCCGACCGCACCCCGCCGGACGGGACGCGCGGCGGCGGGCGGGCCCCGGTCCTCCCGCTCTTCGTCGCGGGCTTCCTCGCCATGTCCGCGCTGCGCTCCACCGGCCTGCTCCCGCCGTCCGTCCTCACCACCGCTCACCGAGGACAGGAACTGCTGCTCGCCGCCGCCCTGGTGGGTCTCGGCAGCGCCGTCCATCTGCCGTCCCTGGTACGCGACGGAGGCCGGGTCCTGCTCCTCGGCCTGTGCTCCTGGGTCGTCATCGCCGGCGTCTCGTACGGCGGTGTGCTGCTGACGACATGAGGCGGGCCCGGGCCCGGCGCGTACCCGTGCGCGCCGGGCCCGGGCCGCCGTCAGGCGGACGCGGCCGGGCCGGGGACCGGAGCCGCCGGCCCGGCACACCTGCCGGAGCCCGGTCCGGTCCGTCACCGGGCCGCTCCGGGGGCGCTTCGCGCCCTCGGCGTGCCCGCCCCGGAGCGGGGTCGTTCCACCCGAAGGCCCGGCAGGCCGCTACCGGAAGGCCGGCGGATTGCGCGCGACCCAGTCGCCGAAGGGCCTGGCCGGCCGGCGCAGGACGTTCTCCACGTCGGGGCTGATCTCCCGCTCGGCCGGCAGCGGGAGGCCGAGGAGGCCGCCAGCACGCGCCGGGGGCCGCGGTGTCGCGCGCCGGTGCTCCGCTCACCGGCCGTGGTGGCGAGGGGCCGCGGTCACGCCCGGCGCAGGTCCCTGACCCGGCGGATCTTGCCCACCGAGCGTTCCAGGGTGTCCGGTTCGACCACGCACACCTCGACGGTGACGCCCACGGAGTCCTTCACACCCTTGACGACGGCCCTGGCGGCGGCCTCGCGCTGGTCCGGTCCGGCGCCGGGGCGCGCCTCGATGCTCACCGACATGTGGTCCAGGCGACCGCGCCGGGTCAGCAGGATCTGGAAGTGCGGGGCGACTCCGGGTACCCGCAGCACCACTTCCTCGATCTGACTCGGGAAGACGTTCACCCCCCGCAGGATGATCATGTCGTCGCTGCGGCCCGTGATCTTCTCGATGCGGCGGAAGGCGGGCCGCGCGGTGCCGGGCAGCAGCCGGGTGAGGTCGCGCGTCCGGTAGCGGACGACCGGCAGGGCTTCCTTGGTCAGCGTGGTGAGGACCAGCTCGCCGCTGTCCCCGTCGGGCAGCACGGCGTCGGCGAGCGGGTCGACGACCTCGGGGTAGAAGTGGTCCTCCCAGAGGTGCAGCCCGTCCTTGGTCTCCACACACTCCTGCGCCACCCCGGGTCCCATGACCTCGGACAGGCCGTAGATGTCGACGGCGTGGATGTCCATGCGCTCCTCGATCTCGCGGCGCATCGCCTCCGTCCAGGGCTCCGCGCCGAAGATGCCGACCTTCAGGGAGGTGGTCCGCGGGTCCACGCCCTGGCGCTCGAACTCGTCGAGCAGGGTGAGCATGTAGGAGGGCGTGACCATGATGATCTCGGGCTGGAAGTCGCGGATGATCTGCACCTGGCGGGCGGTCATGCCGCCGGAGGCGGGGATCACGGTGCACCCGGCCCGTTCGGCGCCGTAGTGCGCGCCGAGGCCGCCGGTGAACAGGCCGTAGCCGTAGGAGACGTGGACCTTGTGGCCCGGACGGCCGCCCGCGGCGCGGATCGACCGGGCGACGAGGTCGGCCCATGTCGACAGGTCGTTCTCGGTGTAGCCGACCACGGTGGGCCGGCCGGTGGTGCCGCTGGAGGCGTGCAGGCGCCGCACCCGCGACATCGGGACGGCGAACATGCCGAAGGGGTAGGAGTCGCGCAGGTCGGCCTTGGTGGTGAAGGGGAAGCGTGCCAGGTCCTCCAGCCGGCGGCAGTCCTCGGGCCGGACCCCGGCCTCGTCGAACTTCCTCCGGTACAGCTCGACGTTGTCGTAGGCGTGCCGCAGCGTCGCCCGGAGCCGGCCGAGCTGGAGCTCGCGCAGCTGCTCGCGGGTGATGCGCTCGCCGTCGTCCAGCAGCTCCTCCGGGAGCGGCCGCCCCAGCCGGGGTCCCCGGTGCGCCGGGGCCGGTCCCGCACCGCTCATCGCGACTCCTCCGTGTTCGCGCCCCGCACGCTGCGGCTGCGGCCGCGGAACTCCGCGATCACCTCGCCCGCCCGTCGCCCGCCGTCCTGCGCGACCGGCCGTCCGCCGCCCGGGCCGGGCCCGACGCGCCGGACGCTCACGTCGTAGATGCCGCTGCGGCCGTACCGGGTGCGCTCGCAGGCCGTCGCCTCCAGGACGTCGCCCTCGTGGGCGGGGGCGACGAAGACGATGTCGGCCGCGGCCGCCACGGTCACCGGGCCATGGCTGTTGCAGGCGCACGCGAAGGCGGTGTCGGCGAGCAGGAACAGATAGCCGCCGTGGGCCGTCCCGTGTCCGTTGACCATCGTCGGCGCGACGGTCATCCGCGCCACGGCGGTCCCCTCGCCGTGCCGCACCAGCTCGATGCCCAGACTCCGGGAAGCCTGGTCCGCGGCGAACATCGTCTCGACCGGACCGGGGTCCGTTCCAGTGGCCTGCGTCACGTTCTCCACCGCCTCGTGTACCGACCGACCATTCGGTTAGCGTCGGCACGGCCAAGAAATCAAGCAACACCACCGGCTGTCAAGAGGCGGACGGCGCGAGCGGGGCCCGGCGAAGGGCTTGCCGGAACCCCGGAACTTCGACAGACTGATACCCGAACGAATGGTCGGTAGGGGAAGCTGGTATCGATGACCACGTCAGACGGCGCAGAGTCGAGCGGCGAGAACGCCCAGCGGCGGCTCCAGGAGCAGTTCGACACGACGATCGCGAAGGACCAGCGGATCGAGCCCCGGGACTGGATGCCCGAGGGCTACCGCAAGACGCTGATCCGGCAGATCGCGCAGCACGCCCACTCGGAGATCATCGGCATGCAGCCCGAGGGGGAGTGGATCACCAGGGCCCCCTCGCTGCGCCGCAAGGCCATCCTCTTCGCCAAGGTCCAGGACGAGGCCGGGCACGGCCTGTACCTGTACTCGGCGGCGGAGACCCTGGGCGCCGACCGCTCCGAGCTCACCGAGCGCCTCATCGAGGGCCGGCAGAAGTACTCGTCGATCTTCAACTACCCGACGCCGACCTTCGCCGACGTCGGTGTGATCGGCTGGTTCGTCGACGGGGCGGCGATCTGCAACCAGGTGCCGCTGTGCCGCAGCTCCTACGGCCCCTACGCCCGCTCCATGGTGCGCATCTGCAAGGAGGAGTCGTTCCACCAGCGGCAGGGCTACGAGCTGCTGATGACCATGATGCGCGGCACCGACGCCCAGCGCGCGATGGTGCAGGACGCGGTGAACCGCTGGTGGTGGCCGTCGCTGATGATGTTCGGCCCGCCCGACGGCGACTCCCCCAACTCCGCGGCCTCGATGGCCTGGAAGATCAAGCGGCACAGCAACGACGAACTGCGCCGGCGCTTCGTCGACATGACCGTCCCGCAGGCCGACAGGCTGGGCGTCACCCTGCCCGACCCCGAGCTGCGCTGGAACGAGGAGCTCGGCCGGCACGACTTCGGCACACCCGACTGGTCCGAGCTCAAGCGCGTGATCGGCGGCGACGGGCCCTGCAACGAGCAGCGCGTCGCACGGCGGCGGGCCGCGCACGAGGACGGCGCCTGGGTGCGCGAGGCGGCGACCGCCCACGCGGCCAGGCAGGCCGCCCGGGACGCCAGGAACACCGAGGAAGGAACGGCGGCATGAGCGAGACCGAGGGCACGAAGGGCGACTGGCCGCTGTACGAGGTGTTCGTCCGCGGCAAGCGCGGCCTGAACCACGTCCACGTCGGCTCGCTGCACGCGGCGGACGACGCCATGGCACTCAGCCACGCCCGCGACCTGTACACCCGGCGCAACGAGGGCGTGAGCATCTGGGTGGTGCGCTCCGAGCACATCGCGGCCACCACCCGCGACGAGAAGGACCCCTTCTTCGCGCCCAGCGCCGACAAGGTCTACCGCCACCCGACGTTCTACGACATCCCCGACGACGTCCCCCACATCTAGGAGCAGGACGACATGAGTGACGTCAGCGACGACCACGTCTACCTGTCCCTGGCCGAGGAGCACGGGGACGCGGCCGCCCGCTGGGCCTTCGGCACCGGCTTCGAGGACCCGCTGCACGGCGTGGACACCAGCGTGCCGGCCGGCGTCGACTCCGGCGAACTGGCCGCGCACTGCCTGGCCCTCGGCGACGACGCCCTGGTCGGCGCGCAGCGCCTGGCCCAGTGGTGCACCCGGGCGCCCGAGCTGGAGGAGGAGGTGGCCCTGGCCAACATCGGGCTCGATCTGCTCGGCCAGGCCCGGCTGCTGTACTCACGCGCCGGACAGGTGGACGGCACCGGCCGGGGCGAGGACGCCTACGCGTACTTCCGGGACCCGGAGGAGTTCCGCAGCGTCCGGCTCGCCGAACTGCCCAACGGGGACTTCGCGTTCTCCGTCACCCGGCTGCTGTTCCTGTCCTGCTGGCGCCTGGCCGTCTTCGAACGGCTGGCGACCGCCGCACCCGACCCGGTGCTGCGGGCGATCGCGGCCAAGGGCGTCAACGAACTCGCCTACCACCGCCAGTTCGCGGCGGACTGGACGGTGCGCCTGGGCGACGGCACCGCGGAGTCGCACCGGCGGATGCGGGCCGCGCTGGACGCCGTCGCCCCGTACACGTCCGAACTCCTCACCGCCCCGCCCGGCTTCGGCATCGACCCGGCGGACGTACGGGAGGAGGTGCTGACGGTGCTCCGGCGCGTTCTCGACACCGCCGGTCTGCGGCTGCCCGAGGCCCCGGCCCTGCCGGGACAGGGCCGCGAGGGCGCCCACACCGAGCACCTGGCCCCCCTGCTGGCCGAGTTGCAGAGCGTGGCCCGCGCCCACCCGGAGGCGACATGGTGACCGTCCTGGACGAGCGGCGGGCCCGGCACGTGGCCGAGCAGGTCCCGGACCCGGAGCTGCCCATGCTCACCCTGGCCGACCTCGGCGTGCTGCGCGAGGTCGAGCTGACGCCGGACGGCACGGTCGTCGCCGGTCTGACCCCCACCTACTCGGGTTGCCCCGCGATGGCGGAGATGCGCGCCGACGTCGCCGCGCGGCTGCGGGCGGCCGGATTCGCGCGGGTGGAGATCCGCACCGTGCTCGACCCGCCGTGGACGACGGACTGGATCACCGCCGAGGGCCGGCGCAAACTCGCCGAGGCCGGGATCGCGCCCCCCGGCAGCGCTCCCCGGCGCACCGCCGGACCCGTGCCGCTGGAGCTGTCGGTCACCCGGCGCGCGGTGGCGTGCCCGCGCTGCGGGTCGTCGGACACCCAGGAGACGTCCCGGTTCTCCGCCACCTCCTGCAAGGCCCTGTGGCGCTGCCGCGCCTGCCTGGAGCCGTTCGAGTACGTCAAGGAGATCTGATGGCCCCGACCACCACGTCGGCGAACACCCCGGTGCCCGCCGCCCCCGCACCCCGGCGACGCCGTCCGGTCTTCCATCCGCTGCGGGTCGCCGCCGTGCAGCGGCTGTGCGCGGACGCGGCAGCCGTCAGCTTCGACATCCCCGACGAGCTGGCGGAGGAGTTCGCCCACCGGCCTGGCCAGTCGCTCACCCTGCGCCGTGAGATCGACGGGCGTGACGAGCGCCGCTCGTACTCCATCTGCTCTCCCGCGGGCGACCGGCCCCGCATCGGGGTGCGGGTGGTGCCGGGCGGGGTCTTCTCCTCCTGGCTGGTGGACGACGTACGCCCCGGCGACACGATCGAGGTGATGGCCCCCACCGGCGCCTTCACACCCGACCTGAGCGAACCGGGCCACCACGTGCTGATCGCCGCCGGCTCCGGCATCACCCCGATGCTGTCCATCGCCGAATCCGTCCTGGCCGCGGACCCCAGGTCCCGGGTCACGCTCTTCTACGGCAACCGCCGCACCGACACGGTGATGTTCGCCGACGAACTCGCGGACCTGAAGGACCTCCACCCCACCCGTTTCCAGCTCGGGCACGTGCTGTCCCGCGAGCCGCGCGAGGCCGAACTCCTGTCGGGGCGCCTGGACGCCGAGCGCCTCGCCGCGCTCATCGACGGGCTCGTGGACGTGCCGGGCACGGACCACTGGTGGCTGTGCGGCCCGCACGACATGGTCCGGGACGCCCGGCGGCTCCTCGGGGACCTCGGCGTCCCGGCCGACCGCGTGCACCAGGAGCTGTTCTTCGCCGACGACGAGCCGATCCGCACGGTCCGGCACGAGGAGGCCCCGGCCGACGGCCCGGTCAGCCAGGTCACCATCACACTCGACGGCCGCTCCACCACCTCCCCCCTGCCCAGGGGGACGACGATCCTGGACGGGGCGGCACGGGTGCGGCCCGACATGCCCTTCGCCTGCAAGGGCGGGGTGTGCGGCACCTGCCGTGCCCTGGTCACCGACGGCGAGGCCGACATGCGCCGCAACTACGCGCTCGAGCCCTCCGAGGTCGACGCCGGCTATGTGCTCACCTGTCAGTCCTTCCCGGTGTCGGACGCCCTGACCGTGGACTTCGACAGCTGAGACGCCCACGACCGGCGTCCCACGCGGCCGTCGCGGCCCGGCCGCGCGCGCCGGCCACCGACGGGTCGACGGCCGGGGGCGGCATCGCCGAGGCAGGTTTCGGCGCTCCGCACGGGCCGGCGTCCGCGGACGGGCCCTCGGACCCGCCCGCGGACGCCTACCGGCCGTGCGTCAGCCGGTGTACGGCGCGAAGACCTTCGCGAACTCGTAGGGGGACTGCGGGACGTTGGTGCACGAGTACAGGGCGCCCGTGCAGGCGTTGCGGTCCCGGGTGGCCTCCCAGAAGGAGAGCTCCCCGAGGTGCTTGCCCTGTGCGAAGGCGACCAACTGACGGGCGTCGGCCTGGTCGTAGACGTGGCCGTCGTCGTTCTGGCCCAGCATCGGCGTCACTCCCACCATGGCCCACAGCTGGGCGTCCGTCCTGCCCGGGTAGAGCGACTTCAGCTGGGCGAAGGTGCTCTGCGCGGCCTGCACCGCCGCGTCGCCGTAGTCGACGGTGCGGTAGTAGTCCATCGCCATGACGTTCACGACGTCGAGGTCCACCCCCGCGTCCCGGGCGGACCTGACCACGTTCAGCCCGTCGGTGGTCAGTCCCTCCGGGAGCACCGGGAGGGTGAGCGAGACCCGCAGTCCCGGGTGGGCCTGCTGGAGGCGCGCCAGGGCCTGGGAGCGGCGGCCGACGGATGCCGGGTCGGCGGTCGCCGAGCCCTCGATGTCGAAGTCGGCGTACTTCAGGTCGTAGGCGGTGACGACCGCGTCGTACTCCGTGAACAGCGCGTCCACCGAACCGCAGGCCTGGGCCAGTTCGATCCCGGTGGCGCCGCCGAAGGACACCTTGACGTCTCCCCCGCCGGCGCGGATCGCGTCGATCTGGTCCTTGGCCCAGCCGCTCCTCGGGTCGTAGGCGTTGAACCACATCGCCTTGCAGCCCGACGCGGTGATGAACGCCATCGTGTAGTTCCGGACCCCGCTCGCCGAGGACATCGCGGGCATGCTCGGCGTGGGCCACGCGCCCATGTCGACGTACGGCGCGGTGTACAGGCCGCCGCTCGGCCGCGGGTCGCCGGAGGAGGAGGTGGTGCCGGCGACCGCCGCGCTCCAGTCGGAGGTGTTGCCCGCGGCGTCCCTGGCCCTGACCCGGAACGAGTAGCTCGTCTTCGGCTGCAGTCCGGTGGCGGTGTACGAGGTCCCGGCGACGGCGGCCGGGTCGCCGCCGTCACGGGAGACCTCGTAGCCGGCGACCGTACCGGAGTCGTCGGTGGCGGCGCTCCAGCGCACGGTCAGGGACGAGCCGGTCGCGGAGCCGACGGTGACGCCGGACGGCACACCTGGTGGCGTGGTGTCGCCGCCGCCGCTTCCGCCCGCGCAGGGCGCGCCGTCGAGCACGCAGTTCGCCGGCTCCGCGGCGCCGTTGGACACCCATCCGAAGGTCGCGGTCGCGCCGGGCGCCAACGACCCGTTGTACTCACGGTTCTTGAAGGTGTAGTGGCTGCCGCTCCGGGTGAGCAGCGCGTCCCAGTACGACCCGACGGAGGTGCCGGAGGGCAGGTCGAACTCGACGGTCCAGCCGGACAGTGTGGAGCTGCCCGTGTTGGAGACGGTGTACGCGCCCTGGTAGCCGCCCTCCCAGGTAGCGGTCCGCGAGAAGGCCGCGGTCGGGGCCGCCGCCGTGACCGCGGCCGGGGAAGCGACGGCCGCGGGTGGCGCGAGGAGCAGGAGCAGCGCTCCGACGAACACGGCGAGCAGGGCGGGCGGTCTTCGCATCGCTGCCTCCAGCGGGGTGGGCGCGCCGGGCGCGGCGCGCGGGGCTGCCCGAGTTGGTCCATACCAATGCTCTGTCAGTACGTACGTACCGAGCAGCCGACCGGCCGTCAAGTGCCCGGCGGCGCGAACCGGCCGCGGCCCCGACGCGCCCCACCGCCGGCCCGGCCGCGCCGATCGCCCGAGGAGGGCCCTGTTCGCTGCGGCAGGTGCCGCCCGAGGCGGCCGGCCCGCGAGGCGGGGTGTACGGCCTGCTGGTCGGGTGCCCGGTAGGTGCCGGTGTCGGCCAGGGAAAGTCGGTCCCGCCCGGGTCGGAGATGTCCCCCGTCTTCCGCCGGGTCCGCTCCGCCCACCGCACGGCGGCATGCGTTCACCCTGGGCGTGGCCTCCGCCCAGGGTGCGCCGGACGCGGGGGGCCGCCCCCTGGTGGAGCGCCGCGCCCCGGGAGGTCGTCGCGACGGGCGGCGAGCCGTCCGGCCCGAAGGCCAAGCCGTGCTCCGCGGGTGGCAAACAGGTTGCGAGGGGCTTGGTCGCCTCGGCGATGATGCCTGCATGAGCACAGAGACGGATGAGGTACGTGAAGCGATCGCGGGCGAGCTGCGTCTGATGGACCCCGGCGTGCGTGCGTCACGCTCGCTCGCCCGGCGGCTACTGGACCCGGAGTTCGTGGAGGTCGGTGCCTCGGGGCGGCGGTGGACGTATGACGAGATGCTCGCCGCGATGCCCGAGATGGACGGTGCGACGGACAGCGGTCCGCGCTATGAGCCCTCGAGGTTCACCGGTGTCCTGCTGGCACCCGGGCTGGTGCACCTCACCTACGAGACCACGCTGGAGGGGAACCGGGCACGGCGGAGTTCGCTCTGGCGCAAGCAGGGTGCGTCCACGACGTGGCGGATGTACTACCACCAGGCCACACCCGTCCCGCCCGACAGCGTGTGACCGCGGGTCCCGGACGGTGATGGTCCGTTGCCACTCGCACGGGGTCGACGGAGGGTCCCGTACCCGATGACCGGGGGAGATCTTCCAGCAGGCCGCGCGCACGCCTCCAGCGCGCCCACAGGGCAGCGGCCGGCGGAGAACTGACGACCGGGCGGTACCCGCGGCGATCACCGTCGGCATGGCCGGCACCCTGGTCCGCCACCGCCGCCTCACCGACGGAGACGGACCTCTAAGGGGTGCGCTCGGTCTCGCTCCGCTGCGCCTGCGGCGCCGCTCCGGTCATCACTCGTCTCGCGTTGGCCTCCGCTTCGCGTTCGAAGCGGTCGGAGGGGTCGGAGAGCTTGAGTCCGGAGCCGTTGTCGGTGCCGTCGACGGGCCCTTGGCGTTGCTGGATGACGTGGGTGAGCTCATGGGCGAGGGTGTGCTTGTCGCCGCCTCCTATGCCGATGACGACGTGGTTGCCGGAGGTGTAGGCACGGGCGCCCACCTCGGCGGCGGAGGCCCGGGCCGCGGAGTCGGTGTGGACGCGGACGTCGGAGAAGTCCGCGCCGAGCCGGGCCTCCATGTCACTGCGGGTGGCGTCGTCGAGGGGCCGGCCGCCGGTACGCAGGACGTCGTGGACGGCGGAACGCTGCACCTCGGGCGGGGCCGCCTGGTGGCCGCAGCCCGGGCCGTGCTCATGGCGGTCCTGCGCCCAGGTGTGCCCGGCCTGGCGGAGCAGTTGCACCACGGCGGCGTTCCCGGCGGCACCTTGCAGGGCGGAGAGGCCGTGGGGCCGGGTCCGCGCTTTGGGCACGGGAGTGTGTGCCCGACCGCGGCCGCCGTCGCTTCCGGATTTCTCGTGCTCGCGCAAGGAAGGCTCTTCCGGCTCAGGGGATGTGAGTCCTTCCTGGATACCGGTCGGGTCCGCGCCGACGCCAGGTGTCCCGGGGCAGAACGCCCTGTCCGAACGGGCACACCGCTCAGGGCGCGACCAGGAGCGGCGCCATGGCCACCCATCGCGTGGACACGGCGGTGACATCACTCACAGCGAAACCCGCTGACACGCCCCGCGGATAGTAGAAGTCGCCTCCATGAAATAGGAGACATGTCCGGCTTGAGGCGAGCACATCACACGGCGGAACGGCTCCCCTTCCGCGCTCTCGACGCCCGGCCCCTCCCGCCCCCGGCGAGCGTGCTCCTGACGGAGGGACAGCGGCGCGCATCCTCCGCGAAAACCCGGTCAGCACGTTCCCGGCCGACTCCGCAAGGGGCGGGCCGACCTACTAGGCGAGGTAGTGACAAGGTGCTTTGCACTTCATGTGAAGGCCCCCTAAAAATGACGACCCACAGAGCATCGCCGCAGTTCAGAGCCGAACTCCGTACAGAGCGAACTGCATTGAGGGGCGCTCGGCGGCCACCGAGTGAGGTCACGTATGGGAAAGCATCGCAAGAAGCAGTACTACCGGCGGGCGGCCATCGCCGCCGTGGTCGTGAGCGCCGTTGGCATACCTTCCGTTGCCCTGGCCTGTGGCGACTGGCAGGGCAACGGAGGAAGCGCGTCACACGTCGCCGAGAGGACCACGGCCACCAACTGGTGGAGCGACGCCGAACGGCACAATGACCCCAGCCTGGCCGAGGACGCGGAGCCGAGCCCGGTGGCGTCACGGACTCCGGCCGCCGCGACGAGCACGCCCCGGCCGGCCGCTTCGCGGACCGCCGCCCCCTCGAAGCCCACCGCCTCGAAGACCGCGGCCGCCCCGAAGACGGTCGCCGCCTCCAGGACGGCCCCCTCGAAGACCGCTCCGTGGAGGACCGCTACGCCGCGGACCACGCCCGCGCCGTCGACGACGAGGACCACCGCCGCTCCCTCGCGCACCGGGAACACCACGGCCTCCGAGCCCGCGGTGGCCGCGACGCCCAGCAGCCCCCGGACCACCGCCGCGGTGTCCACGGCTTCCGCTTCCCCGAGCGTCCCGAAGGCGGGCGCGACGGCGTCCACGGCCGCCGCCCGCGTGGTGGAACTCGTCAACACCGAGCGGGCCAAGGTCGGTTGCTCGCCCTTGACGCTCAACGCGACGCTGACCGCGGCCGCCCAGGCGCACAGCGAGGACATGGCGGCCCACCAGAACATGTCGCACACCGGATCCGACGGGTCCGCCCCCGGCGACCGGATCACCCGGGCCGGCTACGACTGGAGCGCCTACGGCGAGAACGTCGCCTACGGATACGCCACTCCCGAGCAGGTCATGGCCGGCTGGATGGCCAGCCCCGGCCACAAGGCCAACATCCTCGACTGCGCGTTCAAGGAGATCGGCGTCGGCGTCGCCCAGCCCGGCGACTACTGGACCCAGGACTTCGGCGCCTCCCGCTGACCGGGGTCGCGGCCGGTACCGGCCCGCCTGGCACACCCCTGGCCGGCGGGCCGGCACGGTACCGCGACATGGCTCCCACGGCACTCGGCAGGTGATTCCCGGTTGCCCCGGCCGACTCAGGGCACCCGGTGTCGGAACCGGTCGTGTCCGCCGATCCGCCGGAACCGCCTCCACCACGGGGCGGGGCCGCGATCCGCGGGAGTCGACCGGAAGGCACGGCATGGGAGGTACCGTGACGGAGTGCATCGGGGCAGTGGAAGGACCCCGCGTACGGGGCGTGACGAGCGGGCGGTCGGGGCCACCGGCCCGCGCCGGGCTCGACCGGTCGGACAGACCCGGTCTCACTCCCCGTGACGCCGACCCCACTCCGGGTCGCCGTCGCTCCGGTCGGCGGATCACCGCACGACGGCACATCACCGCAGGTCAGTGGGGAGACGGACGACGCAGGACTCCCGCGCGGCGGCGAGCCCTGGCAGGGCGGCGGATCGCCGCGAGCGGGCGGAGCGCCGTGAGGAGGTCTGCCTGATGTGCGGTCTCAGCGGCGAGGTCCGCTTCGACGGCGGGCGACCCGACATCGCGGCAGTCGAACGCATGACCGATCGACTGGCGCCTCGGGGGCCCGACGGCCGCGGCCTGTGGTCCCAGGGGCCGGTCTGCCTCGGCCACCGCCGACTCAAGATCATCGACCTGTCGGAGAGCGGCGCCCAGCCCATGGCCGACCCCATGGGCCGCGTGGCCGGCGTCTTCAACGGCTGCGTCTACAACTACCGTGCGCTGCGGCGGGAGTTGTCCGACCTCGGCCACCGCTTCTTCTCCGACTCCGACACCGAGGTGGTGCTCAAGGCGTACCAGGAGTGGGGTACGGCCTGCGTCGACCGCTTCCACGGCATGTTCGCCTTCGTGGTCGTCGAGCAGGACACCGGCCGGGTGGTCATGGCCCGCGACCGGCTCGGCATCAAGCCGCTGTACCTGACCTCGACGCCGGAACGGCTGCGGTTCGCCTCCTCCCTGCCGGCCCTGCTGGCCGGCGGCGGCGTGGACACCTCGCTGGACCCGGTCGCCCTGCACCAGTACCTGAGCTGGCACGCCACCGTGGCCGCGCCCCGGACCGTCCTCAACGGCGTGCGCAAGCTCCCGCCGGCCACGGTCCGGGTGATCGAGCGGGACGGGACCCACCGCGACGAGTGCTACTGGCAGCCCGGCTACACCCGCCGGCCCGAGTACGCCGGGCTGAGCGCCGAGGACTGGACGGATGCCGTGCTGGAGGCGCTGCGCACCGCCGTGCGCCGCCGCATGGTGGCCGACGTACCGGTCGGAGTGCTGCTGTCGGGCGGTCTGGACTCGAGTCTCATCGTGGCCCTGCTGGCCCAGGAGAACCAGCGCGACCTGGCCACCTTCAGCGTCGGCTTCGAGTCGGAGGGCGGCGAGGAGGGGGACGAGTTCGACTACTCGGACCTGGTGGCCCGGCACTTCGGCACCGACCACCACCAGCTGCTGGTCCCCTCCGACCGGGTCTCGCGCGCGCTGGACGGCGCGGTGGCCGCCATGAGCGAGCCCATGATGAGCCACGACGTGGTCGCCTTCCACCTGTTGTCCGAGCAGGTCGCCAAGGAGGTGAAGGTCGTCCAGAGCGGCCAGGGCGCCGACGAGGTGTTCGCCGGTTACCACTGGTACCCGGCCATGGCCGAAGCGCCTCGCCGGCACGCGGCGCAGGCGTACATCGACGCCTACTTCGACCGGCCGCACGCCGACCTCGCCCGCATGGTGGAGCCCGAGATGCTGTGCGACCACGACGCGTCCGGCGACTTCGTGCGCGCGCACATGGCGGCGCCGGGCGCCGAGACCGCGCTCGACGCGGACCTGCGGCTGGACACACACGTGATGATGGTCGACGACCCGGTCAAGCGCGTGGACAACATGACCATGGACTGGGGTCTGGAGGCCCGCGTACCGTTCCTCGACCACGAACTCGTCGAACTCGCCGCCGCCTGCCCGCCCGGGCTCAAGCTCGCCGACGGCGGCAAGGGCGTGCTGAAGGCGGTCGGACGCCGGGTGCTGCCGCGCAGGGTCGTCGACCGGCCCAAGGGTTACTTCCCGGTGCCGGCGATCAAGCACATGGCCGGCCCGGTGCTGGAGCGGGTGCGCGAGGCGGTCACCGCCCCGGAGGCCAAGGCCAGAGGCGTCTTCCGGCAGGAGTACGTCGCCGAACTGCTCGCGGCGCCCGACGCGCACCGCACTCATCGGGGGGCGAACACGCTGTGGCAGGTAGCTTTGCTGGAGATATGGCTGCAAACGCACGGGATCGACTGACCGGCGGGCGAGCCCCGCGCCCGTCCGCGCCCGGTGGAACGAACTCCGCGGTCGGCGGGGCGGCCCCGGCCCACGACCCTGCCGCGTCGGCCCCGGACGCGACCGCGGCCGCCCCGCGCACGGCCGCCGGGGCTCCGGCCCCGGGCACACCGGCCAGGCTCGCGCTCCCGGAAGCGGCCGCGTCGGCCCAGGGCCCGGCGGAGCCGGCGGGAACGCTCCTCGGGCCGACGGGGGCGCCCCTGCTCGGCGACCGGCCGCGCCGGTCGCTCCTGACGCCGGGTGCCGCCGCCGCGGGCGAGGCTTCCGGGCCGCCGTCCGCGCGTCCCGGCGAGACCGGGATCATCGTGCCCGGGCGGGAGGCGGCGAGCCGGCTGCCGGGCCTGCGGGCGGCCACGGCCCTCACGGACGACGCGTCGTCCCGGGCGCCGCTGCCCGCGCCCGCGCCGCTGCTCCTGCCGGACGTGGCGCCGGCCCATGAGGTGCCGCAACTGGTGACGGCCCACGGCTGCTGGTATCCCTCGGTGGATCCCAGCGGCCGCCAGGTCGCCTTCATCTGCGACCGGGGCGGCGTGCCGCAGCTGTGGGCGGGGCCGGTAGACGGCGACGCGGTGCACCTGCTCGACGGCGACCTGGACCCGGTCACCGAGGTGTCCTGGTCACCGGACGGCCGGTGGATCGCGTACACCACCGCGCCGGGCGGCGGGGAGCTCACACGTGTCCTGTGCGTGCGTCCCGACGGCACCGGGCGGCGCGTCCTCGCCGGTGCGGAGCCGGGCAGCTCGGCACACCTGGGTTGCTGGCTGCACGACGGTTCCGCCGTCGCGGTGACCGTCGCCGAGCCGTCCGCGGGCGCGGAGACGGGCGCCGTGGAGGCCGCTCCCGTACGGGCGGAGGCCGAGGCGCGGATACCGTCCCTGCCGGCCGGCTGGGCCGCACGGGACGGCCACGCCGTGCTGCTCAGCGCTCCGCCGTCCGGTACGGCCGCCGCCCGGCGTCCGCCCGCCCCCGCCCCCGGCGGCCACGCCGTCGCGGGCGGCGACCCGACCGGCCTCGACGAGCCGGTGCCCCTGACGCTCTCCGCCTACCTGGTCGATCCGGAAGGCGTGAGGGCCCCCGTGTTCCTGGCGAGTGAGCGCGGCGCCGCCACCCTGCGCGTGTGCGACGTCAGCCGCGACGGCCGGCTCGCCCTGCTGCGCCGGGGGCCGCGGGCCGGGCGCGAAGCCCTCGTCGTGCGCACCCGCGACCTGGCGACCGCCTGCGCGGTGCCGGTCGCCGACGGCGATCCCTGGATCGGCGGTTTCGCGCCGGACGGCCGCACCCTGTGGCTGCGCAGCGACCACGACCGGGAGTACGCCGCCCTGTACGCGGTCCGGCTCGACCCGCAGGGGCGTCGGACGGGGCTCGACGTCGCCGCGGAACGCCCGGACCGGGAGCTGGAGTTGCTGGCCCTGGACCGGAGCGGGCGCGGCGCCCTGCTCTGCTGGAACGCACGCGGCCTCAGCGAACTGCAGATCGCCGTCCTGGACACCGCCGCCGCGGCCGACGGGGAAGGGGACGGCGCCACGGCCCGGACCGCCCCCGCGCCGGAGCCCGCACCACAGGCGCTGCTCGCGCCAGCGACACCGCCGGCCGCGCCGGCACGGCTGTCCCCGCCGGCACCGCTCGCACCGCCGGCACGGCTCGCCCGGTCGGTCCTGCGCTCGACACCGCTCGCCGTCGCGGCGCCGACGATCCGTACGTCCCGTGCCGTACCGCTCCCCCACGAGGTGGTCACCCGAGTGGAGCCCACCTCGGACCCGGACAGCCCGGTCGTGGCCCTGTCCGGGTCGCAGCGCCGACCCGGCGTGTGGTGGCTGTCGCAGGGCACGGCGCTGCGCACCGCGTGGTCCTCCCGCGACGAGGACGTGGCCCCCGGCAGCCGCTCCCCCGTCCGGCCCGTGCCGATGCGCCCCGTGGCCCGGGACGGACTCCTCCTCGGCGGCTGGTACTACCGCGCCCACGGCCGCTCCCCCGGCGAACCCGCGCCCTGCGTCATCCACCTGCACGGCGGCCCCGAGGAACAGGAACGCCCCGTCTTCGACCCGCTGTACCACGAACTGCTCGGCCGGGGACTGGACGTCTTCGCCCCCGACGTGCGCGGCTCGGGCGGCTACGGGCGCTCGTACGTCGACGCGGACCTGGGCAAGGGGAGGTTCGCCGCCATCGACGATGTCGCCGACTGCGCGGCCCACGCCGTTCTGGCCGGACCGGCCGACCCCCAGCGCCTGGCCGTGATGGGCCACTCCTACGGCGGCTACCTGGTGATGGCCTCCCTGGTCTGGCACCCGGACCTGTTCCGCACCGGAGTGGCGGTGTGCGGCATGAGCGACTTCGCCACCTTCTTCGCCGGCACCGAACCGTGGATCGCCCAGTCGGCGGCGCACAAGTACGGGCACCCGGAGCACGACCGCGACCTGCTGCGCGCGCTGTCGCCGATGAGCCGCATCGACGCCCTGCGCGCCCCGGTGCTGGCCATCCACGGCGAACACGACACCAACGTGCCGCCGGGCGAGTCCGAGCAGTTCGTCCGGGCGGCCAGGGAACGCGGGCTGGAGGCGGAACTCCTCCTCCTGCGCCAGGAGGGCCACGACTTCCAACGCGCCGACAACCGCCGCCTGTTCCGCCGGACGGCCGCGGAGTGGATCCAGCGCCGCCTGACCGGCTGACGGGGGCCGGCACCGGCTGATGGCATAGTGCCGCGCATGCCGATACGGACCGCACGCCCACGCGACGGCGGGTGGTGGGGAGCCTTCCTCGCGCCCCTCGTCCCCCTCGTCGCGTCGCTCGCCGCACTCCTCGCCGTCGCGGCCGCGCCCGCCTTCGCCGCGCGGGCCGGCGCCGCCGGCGCCGCCGGGGCGGACGCGGTCCGGCTGCGGCTCGAGGCCCCGCGGACCTTCGTCATGTACAACGCCGACCAGGGCGCCGAGGCGGAGAACAACGGGTTCGTCCTGCCGGTCTCCGTCGTGCCCGGCAACACCGAACCGGCCCGCGACATCGAGGTCGTGGTGGACGCGTCGGGGCTGGCGGGCGTGGCCCGGGTGACGAACGGCGGCGGCAACGACTGCACCGGCGCGGGCTGGGTGTGGACGTGCGAGTACGGCACCCTGCGCGACGACGGGGAGAGCATGCCGCCCTTCACCGTCCACGGCGTGGACGGGGTGCGGCCGGGCGACAGCGGGACGGTCACCTACACCGCGCGCGCGGACAACGCGGCTCCCGTCACCGGCACCACCCGCATGGTCGTCGGCGGGCCCACGCTGTACTCGCCCGACGAACAGGGAAAGGTGTCCGGGCTCGAGCCGGGGAGGTCCGCGTCGCTGACGCCGGAGTTCGCCAACCCCAGCCGGTTCTCCACCGGGCAGGGCGTCGCCCTGCGGATCACCGCGCGCGGCGGCCTGGTGCTGACGGCCCGTCCCCGCAACTGCCGCTACGACCCGGAGTTCACCTCCGCCTGGTGCACGTTCCCGACCCGGGCCGCCCCGGGCACCGCCTACCGCACCACCTCGCCGGTCACCTTCACGGCCGCCCCCGGGGAGCTGACCGGAACGCTGGAGTACTCCTGGTCCTCCGACCCGCGGTCGCCCATCGAGCCGACGGTGCGCGGAACGGGCGCCCCGCTCACCCTGACCAGGACGTCCGGACCGGGCCGGCGCCACAGCGCCGGCGCGCTCACCGAGGTGCGGACCACGGTCCAGGCCGACTACGCGGCGGTCACCGGGACCGTGCGGGGGCGGGTCGGCGACACGGTGAGCGTGAAGCTCGGGGTACGCGATCTCGGCCCCGGCAGGCCGGGGGGCGCCAGGGGCACCTTCGAGGTGGTCCCGCCGGAGGGCACCACGGTCACCTCCGTCCCGTACACCTTCGAGGACACGGACGGGAAGTGGGCGTGCCGGCGCCCGGGGCGGCCGGGCGGGGCCTTCGTCTGCGATCTCGACAGCGACGTGTTCCGGCCGGGGGACCACGGGACGACCACCGTGGACTTCCGCTTCCGCATCGACCGGCAGGTGCCGGGCGCCCGGGGCACTGTCCGCACGCACGGCCCGTACGACCGCACGCCGGGCAACGACACCGCAGGCATCCCGCTGGAGGCCTCACCGGCCCTGCCGCACCGGTCGGCGGTACGGCCCGCACTGCTGGTCCCGGCCGCCCTGGTCACCGTGGCGGCCGTGACCGCGGCGGTGCTGTACCGCCGTCGCCGCCGGGCCGTGTCCTAGCTCCTCTCGTCTCCCGTCCCTCTCGTCAGGAGCGGGCCGGGCGCGCGTCACGCGATGGCCGGGTACGCCGTGCCGGTGGCCGGGCGGGCGATGCCGGGTGTGTCCGGCTGCCGTGCTCGGCGTCTCCGCCTGCCTGTCCGCACGGCACACCGCCCGCGCGCTCGCCCGGCGGGCACGGGCGTACGGCCCGCGCCCGCCGGGCACGGGCGTGCGGCCTCACACGCCGGGCGCGGACCGTGCGGCCTCACACGCCGGGCGCGGGCCGTACGGCGATCCCGTTCCGTTCGAGCAGCGCCGCCGTCACTCCGTCTCCCGGCACCGACTCCCCCGTGAACGACCCGTCGTACACCGTGCCCCGCCCGCACGACGGGCTGCGCGGCATGAGCAGGGCCTCCGTGCAGCCGGTGCGCCGCGCCGCCGCGAGCGCGCGCCGCGCTCCCTCGACGAACTCCGCCGTCACATCGCGCCCGGTGTCGTCCACGACCCGCGCCGTGCCGTCGAGCACGTCATGCCCGTCCCCGCCCACCAGCTCCGCCGGCCGCCGCGGTGTGGTGAGACCACCGGCGACCTCCGGGCAGAAGGGGACGGCCTCACGGCCGGCCACCTCCTCGGCCGTCCGCGAGGACGCCTTGTGCCGGCCGTCGAACCGGCAGGGCACACCCCGCAGGCAGGCGCTGACCAGGATCGCTTCCATGCCGCCAGGCTAGCCGCAGCGGCTGCCGGTGCCGCCGCCGGTCCATGACGCGGCGGCCCGGCGGTTCCCCCGGGGCTGTTGGTGTGGTGGGCGGCGACCGGGTGTGGTCCGTACGGGCTGCCACGGGTGTGTCAGCTCCCCGGCGCCGGTCCGCCGCCGCTAGGAAGGACCACGTCACTGTCCATGGCGGTCGACCGGAGGCCGGCGCGTGACGCGCGGCCCGGGAGGCCCGACCGCCGGTGAAACGAGGAGGCCGCCATGGCCGCGCCCGTCGAGATCGACCACCGTGACACCGCGTACAGCCTGAAGCGCGCCTACTGGCTGGCCCTGGCCTGCGACCTGGCCTACAAGGACGAGGCCACGATCGACCGGCAGGCCCGGGACTGGGGCTTCGGCGAGGTCCGCCACCACGAGACCCGCTTCACGCCGCCGTTCCCGCTGGAGGACACCCAGGCCTACACCATGGCCGGGGACGACATGATCGTCACCGCGTTCCGCGGCACCGAACCGGCACAGATCAAGGACTGGCTCTCGGACGGCACCACCCCGCCCAGCCCCGGCCCGGGCGGCACCGGACACGTCCACTACGGCTTCGCCGAGGCGCTGGACTCGATCTTCCCGGACGTCGAGAACACCCTCGCCGAGCTGCGCACCAACGGGCAGAGCGTGTGGTTCACCGGTCACAGTCTGGGCGGCGCGCTGGCCATGCTCGCCGGCGCCCGGCTGTACCTCCAGGAGCCGCGGCTGGCCGCCGACGGCGTCTACACCTACGGTCAGCCCCGCACCTGCGACGCGACGTTGGCCAAGGCGTACAACAAGGGTTTCAAGGACCGGATGTACCGCTTCGTCAACAACAACGACGTCGTGCCCCACCTCCCGCCCGAGCCCGTGTACACCCATGTCGACGCGCTGCGGTACATCGACTCCCGTGGAAAGGTCCATGACTCGGTGTCGCTCCTCGGCGGACTCGCCGACCGTGCCGCCGGCCTGACGGCCGACGCGCTGGCGCCCGCGAGCGACGGGGTGCGCGACCACTTCATGCGCAGCTACCTCACCGCCCTGGAGAAGAACCTGTCCTGACGACGCGGCGCCGAAAACGGATGGGCGCGGCCGGGGGCGCGTGTCACCCTGCGACGGTGAACCGTCAACGGCTCTCCCTCCTCGCCCACACGGACCACCCGGTCGCGGCCCCGCTCGACGACGAGTCGGTGCGCCGGCTGCTGCGGCACGGTGTCCCACGCGACGACGCCCGGGTACTGGACCTCGGCTGCGGCAGCGGCGAGTGGCTGCTGCGTGCCCTGACCGCACATCCCCGGCTGCGGGCCGAGGGCGTCGACGTCTCCGGGAGCGCACTGGCCCTCGCCCGTGAGACGGCGCGGGTGCGAGGTGTTGGAGACCGGCTCGTCCTCCGCCAGACGGACGCCTCGGACTTCGCCGCCCCGCACACGTTCGACCTGGTGATCAGTGTGGGGGCCGCGCACGCCTTCGGCGGGCTGCCCGCCACCCTCGCGGCGGCCCGGCGGCACCTGGCTCCCGGCGGACGGGTCCTGGTCGGCGACGGATTCTGGGCCCGGGAGCCCTCCCCGGACGCCGTCGAGATGCTCGGTGACCTCGCCGACCTGCCGACCACCGTGGACCGCGTCGTCGCCGACGGCTGGACCCCTGTCCACGGGCACATCAGCACGCGCCGGGAACTCGACGACTACGAATGGTCCTGGACGGGCTCGCTGGCCTCCTGGGCCCTGGACCACTTCGACGACCCGGACGGTTCCCAGGCGCTGGCGGCGGCCACGACTCACCGCGACGAATGGCTGCGCGGCTACCGGGACGCCTTCGGCTTCGTCACCCTGGTCCTGCGCCCGACGCCCGAGCGGTCCCGCGACAGCGGTTCGCCCGAAGGCCCTGGGGCGCGAGATTGACGGTACGGCCCGCACGCGCGGAGTCCTACGCCTGTCCGGGCTTCCCCGGTACGCACAGCCACGCCAGGCCGGCCGCCGTGAGGTAGGCGAGCGCGCCGACGGCCATGCTGGTGCGCGGTCCGGCGCCGTGGGCGGCGTCCATCGAGAGCAGGCTGCCGCCGAGGGCCACGCCGGTGGCACTGCCGATCTGGCGGGTGGTGTTGAACAGGGCGGAGGCCACACCCGGATACCCGGGCGGTGCGGCGCCCATCACCGTGGCGGTCGAGCCGGTCAGGGCGAAGGAGGTGCCGAACCCGGCGGCCATCATCGGCAGGACCAGCAGCGGATAACCGGGATCGGGGCCGGCCACGGCCCAGCCGGCCAGCCCCAGAGCGGCCAGCAGCATGCCGGAGACCACCAGCGGCCGGTCGCCGGTGCGACGGGTCAGCCGCCCGGACAGGGCGGAGGCGAACATGGTCATCGCCACCGCCGGGAACAGCGCCGCCCCGGTCTCCAGGGCGCTGAGGCCCCGTCGGCGCTGGAAGTCCAGGCTGGCGGTGAACACCATGCCGTAGAAGCCGAGATTGAACAGCAGGCCGATCGCGGCACCGCCGCTCATCGCCCGGGAGCGCAGCAGCCCCAGCGGGAGGGCCGGGGACGCGGCCAGCCGCTCGCGCAGCACGAACACCGCGGCGGCCGCGGCGGCCAGGGCCAACCCCGTCAGGACGACGGGGTCGGTCCAGCCGCGCCGTCCGGCCTCGTTGAGCGCGGCGGTCAGCAGGGCCACCGTCGCCACGACCGCGCACTGCGCCGGCCGGTCCAGGGCCCGGGCGGTGTCGCGGGGCGAGGGCGCGACCTGACGCAGCGTCAGGACAAGGCAGGCCACGCCCACCGGGAGGTTGATGAGGAAGACCCACCGCCAGCCCACCGTGGAGACCAGCAGCCCGCCCAGCAGCGGCCCCGCACTGGCCGCTGTGCCCGCCATCGAACCCCACAGCCCGAAGGCCCGCGCGCGGGTCGCCGGGTCCGGGTACGCCTGCTGGAGCAGGGCCAGGGAACCGGGCACGATCAGCGCCGCGCCGATCCCCTCCACCACCCGGGCGGCGACGAGGAAGAGGGCGTCCGGCGCGAGCGCGCACCCGGCCGAGGACGCGGTGAACACCACCACTCCCGAGCAGAAGATCCGCCGGTTGCCCAGCCGGTCGCCCAGCGCACCGCCGGTCATCAGGAACCCGGCGAACGCCAGGGTGTAGCCGTCCGTGATCCACTGGATCCCGGTGAGGGACGCGGACAGCTCACGGCCGATCACCGGCACGGCCACGTTGATGATCGTCACGTCCAGGATCACCATGAAGTATCCGGCGCACACCGCGAGCAGCGGCGCCGGGGACCGCCGTCCGGGCTCCGGGGCCGACTCGTCGGCGGGCTCGGGCCCATCGGCGCCGGCCGGCCCCGCGAACGTCACGACCAGAACCCCATCCCGTCCAGGACGATCCACACGAAACGCACGATATCGCCTCGGACCGAACCGTACCGGCCGGCCCGACCGGCCCGGTCGGCCGCCCGGCGGCGGGCCTACCCCCAGCCGCCCGACGGGGCGTCACGTACGGAGTGCCACCTCCCGCACGTCGGGGAGGTCCTCGCAGCAGTGGCCGAAGCGGTGACCGCGCCTTCCGGATCCGTGCCGTCGGCCGTCGCGCCCGGTGAGCCCAGGGGGCGCCAACGGGTGACCGGCCCCGGTGTGTTCCGCTCCGGTGGGCGCGAGCCCCTGGGCGTCGGCGCCCCACCGGTGGCGCCCGCGGGACGGGGAGCCCTCCGGAACACCACGTCCGACGGCGATCCCGGCCGGGCGGTCGCCGTCCTCGTCGGTGCGTTCCCCTCCCCTTCACGGAGTGGGAGGGGCCCACCCGGTCCGGAGGTCCGCCCGATCGCGCGGGGCGGCGCGCGGTGACCCGGCTGCGGCCGCCCGCCGTTGCGCCCACCGGGCGTCGTCCGTCTGGACAGGGCCGGGTCGCGCGCCGGGCGTCCAGCACGAACCATGAGTTGCGGAACCCCCACCCGAAGGAAGACCCGATGCCTCCCCCCTCTCGCGCTCACGCCCTCGCCCTGCGGCCTCCCGCCCTGGTCTCGGCCGTGCTGACCTGTACCGTCGTCGCCGGTGCGCTGGCCGGATGCGGCGGCAACGGCAGCAGCAGCTCCGAGACCACCCGGACACCTCCCGCGCCGAACACGGCGTCGTTCACCGGCACGCCGCCCTCCGCGCTGGCGTCCTCCGCGTCCGCCGCCATCTCCTCGGCCCGTGCCTCGGCCTCGGCGGCCGCCTCCTCGGCGTCGGCGCGTGCCTCCGAGTTCGAGGCCTCGGTGTCGGCCGAGTCGGCCCGCAGGTCGGCCGCGGCCGAGAAGGCGCTGAAGGACGTCAAGGGACGTGGGAACGCGCTCGGCGAGGTCGCCATGACCGGGCTGCCCAAAGCACAGACCGGAGGGGTGCTCGCCGTCCTGGTCACCATCACCAACAAGACCGACCGCAAGGCGTCCTACGCCGTGCGGGTCGACTTCGAGGACGCCGGTCACCACGTGGTCGAGACCAGGTACACCGGCGCCGAGAACCTGGAGGCGGGACAGAAGCAGCAGCCCATCGTGTTCAGCACCCGGCCGCCCGAGCAGAAGCTGACCGCCCGCCTGGCCAAGGCCGAGCGCTACTGAGCCCTCCGGAGCGCGCTTCGGCGCCCGGGAGCTCCGCACGCCGTCCCGACCGCCCGTCCGTTCCCGTGCGGTCCGGTCGCTCCACCCGTTCGACGGGGCGGCCGGGGCCGTGGTGGGCGGCGGCGCCCTCGGGCGGCGGCGGCCCGGCGGTGGGCGCCGGGTTTCTCCGCGGGTGTGTGAGGAGGAATGGCCCGGGGTAGGCGGCCCGACCTGTACAAGCCGAGCAAGGAGGCAGGATCATGAAGAAGCTGATGCGGCGCGCCGCGACCACGGGCGTCTCCGCCGCGATCGTCACGGGCGCGCTCCTCTCCGCCGGCGGCACCGCGGTGGCCGTTCCCTCCCAGGCGCCCGCACACACCACCGCGCGGACGCCGGTGAGCGGCGCGGTCCACCGCTTCTCGCCCCACCACGGCGCCGCCGCGCACCACCGCGCCGCCCACCGGCGCACCGACCCCTGGGTCGCGGGCCAGCTGGCGTGGTTCGAGCCCTCGGCGGCCAGGCGGGCCGCCGTCTACGACCCCTGGGTCAAGGACCAGATCGCGCTGTTCGCGCCGGCCACCCGGTGACGGCGGCGTCGTCGTCCCGACGACCGGCGCGGCAGCCGTCCACGGGGCGGACCGGGCGATCTCCGCGCCCTGGAACAGCAACTGTGCCACGGCCAGGCCGGCCACGACGATCGCCGCCCGGAAGGGCCGGCGGCCGCGGACGGCCGAGGGGACGGCGGTCCCCGAGACCGCGACGGCCGCGGCCGTCACCGCGAGTGCGCCGTGCCACGGCCCGAGCGCGCCGGGCGGCCCCATGACGAGCACCCCGACGGCGGACAGCATCACGAGCGGGGCCAGCCACCGGCAGGCGCCGCGGCCCAGCCGCTGCGGCAGCCCCCGCACCCCGGCGGCCAGGTCGTCCTCGATGTCCGGAAGCACGTTGACCAGGTGCGCGCCCACACCCAGCAACGCCCCGGACGCCACCGCCCACCAGGCGGGCCAGGACGGCGAGGGCAGGCCGAGGGTGACGAAGGCGGGCAGCGATCCGAATCCCACGGCGTAGGGCAGCGGCGAGAGCACCGTGCGCTTGAGCACCAGGTTGTACCCCCAGCCCGCGGCCACCATGCCCCCCAGGTGCGCCGCCGCCGCGGCGGCACCGCTGAGCAGGGACAACGGCACGCACACCGCCAGGGCCGTGCCCGCCGCGAGCGCCGCCGCGCGGGCCGGGAGCTCACCGGTGGCCACCGGTTTGTCGCGGCGCCCGCAGGCCGTGTCGCGACGCGCGTCGACCGCGTCGTTGCACCAGCCCACCGAGAGCTGGCCGGCCAGCACCGCCGCGGCCACCGCCGCCGAACCCGCCGGCCCGCGGCCCGCCGCCACGGCCAGTGCGGTCACGAACACCGTCACGGAGACGGCCGGCTCCAGGTGACAGGAGCGCAACAGCACCGGGAGACGGTGTGTCGCGGGCGGGAGGGCGTCGGGCGGGTGTAGAGACACAAAAGGAAGTTAATAGGGCACATGGGATGAGGAAGGCATTGTCGACATGCGTGTCCCCGAGGCCGTCGCCGGCGCTCCCGCCGCCCCCCTCACACCCACCGCGCCCAGCCCGCCCCCCGGGCCCGGCGAACCGCGCCCGGCGGTCCCGCCCTCCGGGCCCGCCGACCGCCCGAAGGTCCCGCCCGCCGGCCCGCGCCCGGCGCTCCCGGCCGGCCCGATCGGTCCCACGCCCCCGCCCGGCGGGCCCGCGCCGACGGCGCCGTCCGGCGCGCCCCGCCCGGTTCGCCCGCCGGCCGCGGCGAGCACGGTCGTCGCGGTCCGTACCGCGTTGCCGGCGCACCGGTACGCGCAGGACGACCTCACCGAGGCGATCGGCGACCTCTGCCTTGCCCCGGGGGCCGACCGCGCCGTGCTGCGTCGCCTGCACGCCTCGGCCGGCGTGCGCACCCGCCATCTCGCCCTGCCGATCGAGCGGTACGCCGGACTCGGCGACTTCGGGCGGAGCAACGACGCGTGGATGGCCGCCGGACTCGACCTCGGCGAGGAGGCCGTCGGCGGCGCGTTGCGGGCGGCGGGGCTGGAACCGGCCGACGTGGACCTGCTGGTGTGCACCTCCATCACCGGCATCGCCGCCCCCTCCCTGGACGCCCGGCTGGCCGGCCGGCTGGGGCTGCGGCCCGACGTCAAACGGCTCCCCGTCTTCGGCCTGGGCTGCGTGGCGGGCGCGGCCGGCCTCGCCCGGCTGCACGACTACCTGCGGGGGCACCCGTACGACACCGCCGTGCTGCTGAGCGTCGAGCTGTGCTCGCTGACGCTCCAGCGGCGCGACGACTCCCGCGCCAATCTGGTCGCCGGCGCGCTGTTCGGTGACGGCGCGGCGGCTCTCGTGGCACGCGGCCGCGGCGCCGGGCCGGGAGCGGCGGCGGGGCCCTCGGTGGTCGCCACCCGCAGCCGTCTGTACCCGGACACCGAACGGCTCCTCGGCTGGGACATCGGGGCCTGCGGTTTCCGCGTGGTGATCGACGCCGGCGTTCCGGACGTCGTGCGCGGCCACTTCGGCCGGCACCTGTCCGCCTTCCTGGCCGAGCACGGCCTCACCATCGCCGACATCGGGACCTGGGTGTGCCACCCGGGAGGCCCCAAGGTGCTGGCCGCCGTGGCCGACGCCCTCGACCTGCCCGGCGGCGCCCTGGACACGGCGCGGCACTCCCTGGCGACCGTGGGGAACATGTCCTCCGCCTCCGTGCTGCACATCCTGCAGACGGTCCGGGACACCTCGCGGCCCGAGCCCGGCACCTGGGGGCTCGTCCTGGCGATGGGCCCGGGTTTCTGTTCCGAACTCGTCCTGCTGCGCTGGTGAGTGGTCCTCATGCCGTACTACGTGCTGCTCGTCCTCGCCGTCGCCGCCGAACGCGCGGCCGAACTCGCCGTCGCCCGGCGCAACGGCGCCTGGACCCGGGCCCGGGCCGGGGTGGAACACGGCCGCGGGCACTACCCGGTCATGGTCGCGCTGCACACCGGTTTCCTCGTGTGCTGCCTGGCCGAACCCGTGCTCGCCCACCGGCCGTTCCTGCCCGCCCTGGGATGGCCCATGCTGGCGCTCGTCCTGCTGGCCCAGGCACTGCGCTGGTGGTGCGTCACCACGCTCGGCCCCTACTGGAACACCCGGGTCATCGTCGTCCCCGGAGCGCGTCTGGTCGGCGCCGGGCCGTACCGGTACCTGCGCCACCCCAACTACGTCGCCGTCGTGGTGGAGCTCGCCGCCCTGCCGCTGGTGCACTCCGCCTGGCTGAGCGCGGCGGTGTTCACCGCGGCCAACGCGGCGCTCCTCACGGTCCGCGTCCGCTGCGAGAACGTGGCCCTGGCCACGGTGGCGCCCGCGTGAGCGGCGGCCACGACCTGCTCATCGCCGGAGGCGGTCCGGCCGGGCTGGCGACCGCCCTGCACGCCGTGCGCGCCGGTCTCGACGTGGTGGTCGCCGAACCGCGCCGGGCGCCGGTCGACAAGGCGTGCGGCGAGGGCCTGATGCCCGGCGCCGTACGCGCCCTCGGCGCACTCGGCCTAACGGTCCCCGGCCGGCCGATCACCGGGATCCGCTACGTGCAGGGCGCCCGCCGGGTCCAGGCGGCGTTCCGGCACGGGCCCGGCCTCGGCGCCCGCCGCACCGGCCTGCACGACGCCCTGCACCGGGCCGTCGTGGCCGCGGGGGTCCCCGTACTGCCGGTGCGCGTGGGCGAGGTGCGCCAGGACGCGACGGGCGTGAGCGCGCCGGGTACGGGTCTGCGCGCCCGGTGGCTGGTCGCCGCGGACGGACTGCACTCGCCGGTGCGCCGCTTCCTCGGCCTGGAGGTGCGCGGCGGCGGCGCGCCCCGCTACGGGCTCCGCCGCCACTACGCGGTGCGGCCGTGGTCGTCGTACGTCGAGGTGCACTGGGGACCGTACGGGGAGGCCTACGTCACCCCCCTCGGCCCCGCGCTCGTCGGTGTGGCGCTGCTGACCGCCCGGCGGGCCCCCTTCGGCGCGCAGTTGGCGGCCTTCCCCGAGCTGACGGCCCGTCTCCCCGAGGCGGCCGCGGTGACCGCGGTGCGCGGTGCGGGGCCGCTGCGCCAGCGCTCGCGCACCCGCCGTCACGGGCGGGTGCTGCTGGTCGGCGACGCGGCGGGCTACGTCGACGCGCTGACCGGCGAGGGCGTCTCCCTCGCGCTCAGCGGCGCCGAGGCGCTGGTCCGCAACATCCGCCGCGGCACGCCCGCCCGCTACGAGGGCGACTGGCGCCGAGCGACCCGCCGCCACCGGCTGCTGACGGAGTCGCTGGTGCGGGCCCGGCAGCGTCCCGTGCTCGGGCCGCTCATCGTGCCCACCGCCGCGCGTCTGCCCCGCCTGTTCGCGGCGGCGGTCGACGCGCTGGCCTGAGCCGGCCCGGCGGGCGGCGGACTCAGGCGGCGGTGACCGGGATGTTGCCGCGGGTGGCCTTGGAGTAGGGGCAGATCCGGTGCGCGGCGTCGGCGAGTTCCCGCGCGGTGTCCTGGTCGACGCCGCCGAGGGTGGGCCTCAGGGCGGCGGAGAGGTGACATCGCGATCGCACCATTCGTCACCTGTCAAGGAGGTGACATTGGGCTGGCGGAGCATGCGCCGCACCACCGCCCGATCGGGCACGGAAGCCATTCGTCACCTGTTTGACAGGTGACGAATGGCGTGCGACAGTCATCTCGCGATCGAACCGCGGTGATGTCACGCACAAGCCGCTTCGGCCTCTCAGCACCAGGCGTTCCCGGCACCGACGAGCCGCTCCAGGGCTCGGTCTCCCTGCGACCGCAGGCCGGCCACCGACACGCACGACGGAGGACTTCACATGATCGACAGGCGTACCTTCGGCAAGGCCATGGGTCTGGGGACGGGCGCCGCAGCGGCCTCGCTGATCGGCCTGCCGGGCGCCCCGGCCGCCTCGGCCGCACCGCGCACGGGAGCCACGGCGCCGGCCGGGCCGGCCGGCGCCCCCGGCGCGCGCACCTCCTTCGCCCGGCTGAAGCAGGTCGAGGCCGGCCTGCTGGACGTCGGTTACGCCGAGGCGGGCCCCCGGCACGGCCCCGTGGTCATCTGCCTGCACGGCTGGCCCTACGACATCCACAGCTTCGTCGACGTCGCCCCGCTGCTGGCGGCGCGGGGCTACCGCGTGATCGTCCCCTACCTGCGCGGCCACGGCACGACGCGCTTCCTGTCCCCCCGCACCTTCCGCAACGCCCAGCAGTCCGCGGTCGCCCTCGACATCGTCGCCCTGATGGACGCCCTGAAGATCGACGAGGCGGTCCTCGCCGGCTTCGACTGGGGCTCGCGCACGGCCGACGTCATCGCGGCCCTCTGGCCGGAGCGGGTCAGGGCGCTGGTGTCGGTGAGCGGATACCTCGTCACCGACGTCGAGGCGCAGCAGCGCCCGCTGGCTCCCCAGGCCGAGTACGCCTGGTGGTACCAGTACTACTTCGCCACCGAACGGGGCCGGCTCGCCATGGAGGACCGGACCAGGCGGAACGAGCTGTGCCGGCTGGTGTGGGAGACCGTCTCGCCGACCTGGGAGTTCGACGACGCCACCTTCGAGCGCACGGCCGCGGCCTTCGACAACCCCGACTACGCCGCCATCGTGATCCACAACTACCGCTGGCGGCTCGGCCTCGCCGACGGCGAGCGGCGCTACGACCGCCACGAGGAGCGGCTCGCCGCACGGCCGTCCATCGCGGTCCCCACCGTCGTCCTCGACGCCGAACGCGACCCCTTCACCGCGCCGGACGACAGTTCCTACCGGGACAGGTTCACCGGCGCCTACCGGCACCACACGCTCAAGGGCATCGGTCACGACCTGCCGCAGGAGGCCCCGGCGGCCTTCGCCGGGGCCGTCGTCGAGGCCGACCGCCTCTGACCCGGCGCCGGCCCCCGGCCGGTCGCTCCCGCCCCCGGTCCCGCCACCCGACTTCCAGTGCCGCACCACGACGGAGCCGTCCGTCACGGACGAAACGGAGCTCGACGATGGACATCGACATCACCACGGACACCGCGGCCGCCTCGGCCCGCCACGCCCGGTTCGGCAGACTGCCCGAGCGCATCCCCTGCACGGACATGGTCGAGGAGAAGCCGGCCGGCCCCAGGAATCCCGCGGGCGGCGGATACGACCCCGAGGGCGCGTGGATGAACTACTCCTGCCTGGCCGCGGACCTCGGCCTGTAGAGCCTGCCGCGGACCTCGGCCCGTGGGGCCCCGCGGCCCGCGCCGACCCGACCGGCACCGCCGTTCCCGCCCCGGCGGCCGTACGCGACTGCCCGACCGGACACCTCCGGTCCGGCCCGCGTCCGGCCGCCGGGGCGCGTCGCGCGTCCGCGGGTCTCAGGAATCCAGCACGGCCGCGACGGCCTCGATCTCGACGAGCTGGTCGTGGTAGCCGAGCACCGTGACGCCCATCAGCGTGCTCGGGACGTCATGGTCGGCGAACGAGTCCCGGACCACCTGCCAGGCGGCCACCAGGTCCTGCTGCCGGGCCGACGCGACCAGGACCCTGGTGCTGATGACGTCCTGGAGCGTGGCGCCCGCGGCGGCGAGCGCGGTCCGCATGTTCTCGACGGCCTTCGCCGCCTGGCCGGCGTAGTCGCCGATCGCCGCCGTGGAGCCGTCGTCGTTCAACGGACACGCGCCGGCGAGGAAGACCAGACGTGCCTCGGCGGGCGCCGTGGCGGCGTAGGCGTACTCGGCGACATCGGACAGGGATGCGGCGCGGATGAGGGTGACGGCGCGAGCCATGGTCGTCGGGTCCTTTCCCATCGGTGTGCCGGGCCTTCTCACCGGGTGTGCCGGGCCCGTGCGACGAGTGTGCCGGGCCCGTGTCCCGGATGTGTCCGGGTCCATGTCCCGGGTGTGCCCGGGTCCGCCCGTGCGCCGGGTGGCGCCCGTGCGTCGGGTGGCGGGCGTGGACATCCTGTCAGCAGACCCCGGCCGCCCGCCCTTTTTCCCGAGAGCCCGTCACACCGCCTATCGCTGGGCCGTCACACCGTCCTTCCCAGGGCCGTCACGCCGCCTTTCCCATGGCGGTCATGCCGCCCTTCCCCGGGGCGTCACAACAGCTCCCGCAGCCGCCGCGGCGACGCCGGGACGCTTCCGCCACCGGCGTCCGGCCCTCCGAGCCGGTGTGTCGCCCGGCCCGGGCCTGTCCGGCCCGGATCGGATCGGGTCTGATCAGGTCGGCGGGTCGATTCAGGGCGGTCCGGCCCGGGAACGCCTCGACCCTCGCCGTGGAGGCGCGGGTCGGGACCTCGTCGCGGAGGCCGGGCGGCAGGGCGGCCCGGGCTCGAACGGAGGGCGCGTCGCATGACGTGCCTTTCGTGGAGTGGGTGGAGGACAGGCGGTGGTGACACATGTGCGGGTACCGCCGCCGGGCGGAGCGAACAGGACGGGAGGGCCCGCAAGGGCACGGCCTCCGTCCCTCGTCCCGGGCGCACCGTCCCCGAAGCTGCGTGCCCGCGCTCACTCAGGGGGTGTTCCCATCCTCGACCTGCATCACCGGTTAGAACGGTGACGATGCTCGCACGGCCTCGTTCGGGCCGTCAAGCGAGCCGGGTGGCACGGTGGTTGACGGCGCGCTCCCCGGCGAAGCGGGGCCGGCTCGTGGGCGGTCGGCGCCGTTCGCGGCGTTTGCCCGCCCCCGCGTCACCGTCAGGATCCGACCGGCTCCACACCGTCGCCTGTTATACTGGCGGGAATCCGATCTTTCTCGTCGAGGAGTTGCAGACATGGCGGGTGACGACGACATCTCCGGGTGATACCCGGACCCGACCGGCCACCGGCCGGCGCTGAGCAGCGCCGCCGTCGTGGCCTCGTGGTCGTCCTCACTTTCCCGCCTTCCCCCTGTCTGCCACCGGGGCAGAGGTGTCTTTCCTGCCCCCTTCCTCACGTGAGGTCCATCCCGTGTCCGACGCGTCCGTCGTCTGCTCGAACCTGTCCTTCTCCTGGCCCGACGACACCCCGGTGTTCCAGGACCTGTCCTTCACCGTCGGCACCGGCCGTACCGGGCTCGTCGCGCCCAACGGCTCCGGCAAGAGCACCCTGCTCAGGCTGATCGCCGGTGAACTGCGGCCCGGCGCCGGGTCGGTGTCCGTGGCCGGCCCGCTCGGTCACCTGCCGCAGACCCTCCCCCTGACCGGCGACCTCACCGTGGCCGAGGTGCTGGGCGTGGCCGAGGTGATCCGCGCCCTGGACGCCGTCGAGTCCGGCGACGTGAGCGAGGAGCACTTCACGACCATCGGCGACGACTGGGACATCGAGGAACGCACCCGCGCCCAGCTGGACCGCCTCGGCCTGGCCGGCCTCGCCCTGGACCGCAGTCTGAGCACCCTCAGCGGCGGCCAGATCGTCTCCCTGGGGCTGGCGGCGCAGTTGCTGAAGCGCCCCGAGGTACTGCTGCTCGACGAGCCCACGAACAACCTCGACCTCGACGCCCGGCGGGGGCTCTACGGCGCGCTGGAGGACTTCACCGGCTGCCTGCTCCTGGTGAGCCACGACCGGGCCCTGCTCGACCGCATGGACCGCATCGCCGAACTCGACCGCGGTGAACTGCGCTTCTACGGGGGCAACTTCACCGAGTACGAGGAGGCCGTGCGGGCCGAGCGGGAGACGGCGGAGAAGAACATCCGCAACGCCGAGCAGGAACTGAAGCGGGAGAAGCGGGAGATGCAGCAGGCCCGCGAGCGCGCCGAGCGCCGGGCGAGCAACGCCGCCCGCAACCTGAAGAACGCCGGACTGCCCCGGATCTTCGCCGGCACCATGAAGCGGGGCGCGCAGGAGGCCGCGGGCCGGGCGGGCCAGACGCACGCCAACCGGGTCAGCGAGGCCAGGGCCCGGCTCGACGAGGCGGAGCGCTCGCTGCGCGAGGAGCAGCGCATCACGCTGGACCTGCCGGACACCGACGTGCCCGCCGGACGCACCCTCTTCCTCGGCGAGAACCTCCGGGTCCGCCTCGGCGAGAAGGACGTGTTCACCGGCCAGGGCGTCGACCTCACCGTCCGGGGCCCGGAGCGCATCGCGCTGACCGGGCCCAACGGCGCCGGGAAGAGCACACTGCTGCGCCTGCTGCGCGGCGACCTGGAGCCCGCGAGCGGCAGGATCAGGCGGGCCGACGGGCGCATCGCCCACCTCTCCCAGCGCCTCGACCTGCTGGACCTCGACCGGACGGTCGCCGAGAACTTCGCCGCGTACGCCCCGGACCGCCCGGAGGCCGAGCGGATGAACCTGCTCGCCCGCTTCCTCTTCCGGGGCGCCCGCGCCCACCTCCCCGTCGGGGCTCTCTCCGGCGGCGAGCGGCTGCGCGCCACCCTGGCCTGCGTGCTGTGCGCCGAACCGGCCCCGCACCTGCTGCTCCTGGACGAGCCGACGAACAACCTCGACCTGGTCGGCGTGGGCCAGCTGGAAGGCGCCCTGAACTCCTACCGCGGGGCCTTCGTGGTGGTCAGCCACGACGAACGGTTCCTGCGCGGGATCGGCGTGAACCGGTGGCTGCGGCTGGCCGGCGGCGAGCTGACGGAGACGGGGGCGCCCGAGGTGTGAGCCGCCGGCGTGCCGACCTGGCCCGCGTCCGAGGCGTACCGCCCGGCGGGCCGCCGAACACGTCGAACGGACCCGCACATGTCCCAGCCCGCACTGCTCGCCCATGACCTCGTCCGCACCCTCGGTGACCGGCGGGTGCTCGACGGCGTCAGCCTGACCGCCTCCCCGGGCCACCGCATCGGTCTGATCGGGGAGAACGGCGTCGGCAAGTCGACGCTGCTGCGCCTGCTCGCCGGGACGGACCAGCCGGACTCGGGCAGCGTCACCCGCCCGCCCGACCTGGGCTTCCTCCAGCAGGAGACGCCCTACGAGACCGAGGCGACGATCGCCGGCGTGCTCGACGACGCCCTGCGCGAGGCCCGGGAGGACCTGGCCGAGCTCGACCGCCTCACCGAGCACCTGGCGCGCACCCCGCAGGACGCCCCCGAGCACGCCGAACTGCTCGACGCCTACGGCGGGCGGCTGGAGCGGGCCCAGGACCGGGAGTCCTGGGACGCCGACCGGCGTGCAGCGCTGGTGCTCGACGGTCTCGGCCTCGGCGCGTTGCCGCACGACCGGACGCTCGGGTCGCTGTCCGGCGGGCAGCGCGGCCGGCTGGCGCTGGCCGCGCTGCTGGTCCGGCGGCCCGCCGCCCTGCTGCTGGACGAACCGACCAACCACCTCGACGACGACGCCGCCGCCTTCGTCGAGGAGCAGGTGCGCGGCCTGCCCGGGGCGGTCGTGGTGGCCAGCCACGACCGAGCCTTCCTCGACGCCGTCTGCACGGACCTGATCGACCTCGATCCCGCGCCGGAGGGTCCCGTCCGCTACGGCGGCGACTACAGCGCCTACCTGACCGAGAAGCGCGCCGAGCGGGAACGCTGGGAGCGGCGCTGGGCCGAGGAGCAGGAGGAGCTCACGGCGCTGCGCCGCTCGGCCGGGGTCACCGCGCGCCGCGTCGCACCGGACCGGGGCCCGCGCGACAACGAGAAGATGGGCTACGGGCACCGCGCCGGCCGGGTGCAGAGCCAGATCTCCCGGCGGGTGCGCAACGCCACCCGCCGGCTGGCGGAGCTGGAGCGCACCCGGGTCGCCGAGCCGCCGCGGCCGCTGCGTTTCGAGGGCGCGGCGCTCGCGGCGCCGGCCGGGGAGGGCGACGGTCCGCTGGTCTCCCTGCGCGGTGTGCGGGTGCCCGGCCGGCTCACGCTGGACGGCGTGGAGGTGTCCCCGACCGACCGTCTGCTGGTCACCGGTGGCAACGGCGCCGGGAAGTCGACGCTGCTCGCCGTGCTGGCCGGACGGATCACACCCGAGGGCCGGGTACGGCGCAGGCGCGGGCTGACCGTGGGACTGCTCGCGCAGGACACCGTCTTCGACCGCCCGGAGCGGGCCGTACGGGACATCTACGAGCTGTCGCTGGGCGCCGAACGGGCCGAGGCGGTGCCGCTGGACTCGCTGGGCCTGATGCACGGGGCAGACCTGGACAAGCCGGTCGGGCACCTGTCGGTGGGGCAGCGCCGGCGGCTCGCGCTGGCCCTCCTGGTGGCGCGTCCTCCGCACCTGCTGCTGCTCGACGAGCCCACCAACCATCTGTCGCCGCGCCTGTGCGACGAGCTGGAGGCGGCGCTGGGCACCGGCCCCGGCGCGATCGTGCTGGCCAGCCACGACCGCTGGCTGCGGGCGCGCTGGCCGGGCCGCGAGCTGCGGCTGCGGGTCGGCGGCGGGGAGGTGGCCGCGGGCGCCGCCGGCCACGCCCCCGCGGCCGGCCCGCCGGGGCCGCCTGAACACTGATCGAACCGGTGACGGACCTTGCCGGGACCCCTGTCACCTGTCAGAATGGTGATGTGAATCTTGACCATGTCTTCGTCTGCGGGAATCCGGCGCTGGACTTCGCCGCGACCCTGCGCGCGCGCCGCACCCGGCGGTTCGAGATGTTCGCGACCCCCGACCGGCTGGACGCCTGGTACCTGGAGTCCAAGGTCGTCGACGCGGTCACCCCGAGCGGGCGGGGCGACGTCGAGGAGGCGACGGCCGTACGGGAGGCCCTCTACCTGCTGATCACCGCACGACGCCTCGGGGAGGAGTACGACCCCGCGGCGCTGGACCTGGTGAACGCCACGGCGCGCGGGCCCGCCGCGGTGCCGCAGCTCACCCGGGAGGGACGCCGGACGGAGGCGACGCCGGCCGAGGCGCTGTCCACCGTGGCGCGGCAGGCAGTCGAGCTGCTCAGCGGGCCGGACGTGCCACTGCTCAAGGAGTGCGGCAACCCCGAGTGCACCCGCGTCTACATCGACCGCTCCCGCGGCATGCGACGGCAGTGGTGCGGGATGGAGTCCTGCGGCAACCGGATCAAGGCGGCCGCCTACCGCGCCCGCAAGAAGAACGCGCCCGCCGCGACGGCGAGCTGACCGGACCTCGGCCTCGAACGGCCGGATGACGGGGCCGGCGGCCGCGGGCCGGACGTGATCATTGCGCCGGCGCCCACCGATGGGCCAGGCTGTGCACGTGCGCCGGGCCCGGCAGCCCGCACGCCGGCCCCGGGGGGCGGCCACGTGGGGGCCGGCCCCAGCCGCCCGTTCGCACGGAGATCGACCGCCCGTCACGGTGACTTCCGAAATGGTTGTACGGCGCATGTTGCACTTCTGTCCCACTTCTGTACCGCTTCTTCTGCGGTCGGGGAATCTGGTTGACGTGTAAAGGACAGGTGTAAAGGATCAACGGGTATCCCCGGATCCTGTTGGGCCGCACTGCGGCCCGTGATCCGTGACTCATGACAACTGGAGGACAAACGTGGCCAAAAGCTCCGGCCTGAACACGCGTCGTACGATGGCGCGCGTCACGGCTGCGGCGCTCACCGCCGCTCTGGTGGCGACCGGCACGAGTGCCGCCTTCGCCGCCGACGCTCCCGCACGCTCCGCGTCGAAGGCCACCGTCGCCGCCAAGCCGGCGCCCGCCGCGAAGTCCGGCATCCGGGCCTCGGTCGACGCCCAGATCAACGACCTGCGGGGTGTGGACAGCAAGGGCACCATGTGGTCGTACTGGCCCGACCTCAAGGGAGGCCTGGACCCCCGCGTCGAGGCCGGCTCGGGCTGGCAGAACACCGCCTTCATCACGCAGGCGGACCAGAACGCCGACGGCTTCTCGGACGGCGTCTGGGACGTCACCGGCGGCAAGCTGTCCTGGACGAAGTACGACTCCGACACCAACCTGCTCGTCGGCAGCGGCTGGGGCATCTACAACCGCGTCCTCTCGGCCGGCAACCTCGGCGGCGCCGCCGCCGACGACCTGCTGGCCCGGGACGGCTCCGGCGTGCTGTGGCTGTACCTCGGCTACGGCACCGGCAAGCTGACCACGCGTTACAAGGTCGGCAGCGGCTGGAACATCTACAACGAGATCGCCGGCAAGGGCGACCTCAACGGCGACGGCAAGGACGACATCGTCGCCCGGGACACCTCGGGCGTGCTGTGGCTCTACAAGGGCACCGGCAACTACAAGGCCCCGTTCGCGTCCCGCACCCGTATCGGCGGCGGCTGGAACACCTACAACAAGCTGGTCTCCGTCGGTGACATCGACCTCGACGGGATCACCGACCTGGTCGCCCGCGACACGAGCGGCGCGCTGTGGCTCTACAAGGGCACCGGCAACGGCTCCGCCCCGTTCGCGCCCCGCGTGAAGATCGGCAACAGCGGCTGGAACACCTACCGCCTCATGTTCTGATCCGGGCTCACCGCCTTCACCGAAGGCGACCGGAGACGGGCCGCTCCCTCGGGAGCGGCCCGTTTCGCGTCCCCGGCCCGCCCCGGAAGGTGGTTCCGCCGGGACGGGCCGCCGTCGGACCGCCTCAATCCTCGGACGCCGGCGTCGAGGGCGGACGGCGGGTGCCGCGGCCATGGATGGCGCCCCACGTTCCGCTGATGGCCTCGGTGGCGTGGTCGTAGGAACGCTGTGCGACTCCCACGAACAGGCAGTCCACGAGCGCCAGTTGGGCAATCCGGCTGGCGGTCGCCCCGGACCGGTAGGGCGTCTCGTGGGCGCGGGTGGTCAGCAGCAGGTCGGCGCACCCGGCGATCGGGGAGCGCGCGAAGTTGAGTCGACGGCTCCGCGACCCGGGCCGGGTCCGCGAGTACCGCCTCGGCCACCCGTGCGGCGACCGGCCATGTCAAAAAGTAACGCGAAGCGGCGGCAGGGGTGTTACTTGTTGACAGCCACCGCGGGCTGTTCCGATACTCGACACCTCACCAAGGCACCGGCCTCCCGTGCACCGGTGTCCTGTGCACCGACGTCCCGTGTGCCGGCCCCCTCCCGCCGACTGCCCGCCGCGCCCCGTCCCGCCCTCGCCGCCCCGAGCCCAGCCGCCCCGCCGACGCCCCTCCTCCGCCGACGCCTTCCGGTCAGGGGCAAGTCCTCGTGCGCCGCCTCGATCCCGTCGTGCTCGTCGCCCGTCCGATCGCGATCGCCCGGCCCGGCCCGCGCCCGTCCGGACGGCGGGGACCCACGCGGGAGTGCTTCGCCGGCGAGGGCCGCCGGATGCCCTGGCGGACCGCGCCGTCGTCCCACCTCTGGAGGTTCGTGTGACACGCAGAAACCGACCGTCCGCATACCGGGCGCTGGCCGCCGGGGTGCTCGCCGCCGCGGTGACGCTCGGCGCGGCTTCACCCGGCGCGGCCTCGGCCCACCGGCCGCCCGCCGGACGGCAGGCGCCCCCCGCGGTGCCCCTGCGGGTGGCCACCTACAACATCCACGCCGGAGCCGGTGAGGACGGCGTCCTCGACCTCGCCCGCACCGCGCGGGCGATCGGGGACCTGCACGCCGACGTGATCGGGCTCCAGGAGGTCGACGTGCACTGGGGCGAGCGCAGCGGCTTCACCGACGAGGCCCGCGACCTGGCCGAACGGCTGCACATGCGGGTCTTCTTCGCACCGATCTACGACCTGCCGCCGGCTACGGGGCACACGGAGCGGCGGCGGTTCGGCGTCGCGGTCCTGAGCCGCCACCCGGTGGTGAGCGCCGAGAACCACTGGATCACCCGGCTGTCCACCCAGGCGGCCGACCCGGTACCGGAGCCGGCGCCGGGCTTCGCCGAGGTGACGGTGCGGGTCCGGGGCGCCTCGGTGCACGTCTACTCGACCCACCTGGACTACCGCGCCGACTCGTCGATCCGGCGGGCCCAGGTCGACGACATGCTGAAGGTGCTGGCCGCGGACTCCGGACCCAGGATCCTGGTCGGCGACTTCAACGCCGAACCGGGTGCGCCGGAGCTGGCGAAGCTGTGGGGCCCGCTGGCCGACGCCGCCCCGGACGGCGGCCGGACCTATCCGGCGCTCGACCCGGTCAAGCGCATCGACGTGGTGGCCGTCTCCCCCGAGGTCACCGTCACCGGTGCCCGCGAGGCGGAGACCACGGCGTCGGACCACCGCCCCGTCGTCACCGACCTGCTGGTCCGGCGGCGCCCCTCCTGACCGGCCCCGGCGGTCCCGGGACGGCGCACCGCACGGCTCGCCGTCCCCGCCGCCGGGCGGAGGGACGGACGCCCGCCCGGCGTGGCACGTCGGTAACCCGCGGCACCGGCACCGGCACCGGCACCGGCACCGGGACGATTACGCCGTCCGCCACTCCCCCGGTCCGCGACCCTCAACTACTGTGGCGACACTGACTACGGTGGCACCACCAACTGCACTGACTTTTGAGGTGAGTTGCCGACGGACGACCGCGCTCGTCGCGCACCGCCCGCCGGTGCCGCCACGCTCCACCACCGCTCCCGTCCGGCCCCGCGCACGCACAGGAAGTAGACACCCGGGATGTCCCCTGAACCCGCCTCCTCGCCCGCCGCGCTGCCGACGGGCCGCCCTGCCGACGAACTGCTGGCCGAGCTGCGCGGCCTGCGCGCGGGTGACGCCCCGACCCGGGGCGGCCGTACCTTCGCCTACGTCTACGACCCTGGGCTGCCCGGCCTGGACGACCTGGCCGCCGCCGCGTACGGCACGTACGCGACCGTCAACGGCCTGGACCCCACGGTCTTCCCGAGCGTGGCACGGCTGGAGAACGACCTGGTGGGCGCGGTGGCGGCGGTGCTGGGGACGCCGGGCGCGCAAGGCACCTTCACCAGTGGCGGCACGGAGTCGATCCTGCTGGCGGTGAAGACCGCCCGCGATCACGCCCGTGCCGTCCGGGGCGTCACCCGCCCCCAGTTGGTGCTGCCGTCGACGGCGCACGCGGCCTTCCACAAGGCGGCCCACTACCTGGGCGTGGAGCCGGTGGTGGTGCCGGTCGACCCGGTGAGCTTCCGGGCCGTGGTACCGGCCGTCGAGGCGGCGCTGACCGACCGGACCGCCCTGGTGGTCGCGTCCGCTCCGTCCTACGCGCACGGGGTGATGGACCCGGTGGCCGGCATCGCGGCGACGGCCGCCACGCACGGGGTGCTGTGCCATGTCGACGCCTGCATAGGCGGCTGGTTCCTGCCGTTCCTGCACCGCACGGGCCGGGAGGTGGAGCCGTTCGACCTCTCGGTGCCGGGGGTGACGTCCCTCTCGGTGGACCTGCACAAGTACGGGTACGCCGACAAGGGCGCCTCGGTGGTGCTCTACCGGGACGCCGAGCTGCGCCGTCACCAGTACTTCGCGCACGCCGGCTGGCCCGGCTACCCGGTGGTCAACCCGACGGCCCAGGGCACCAAGTCCGCCGGGCTGCTGGCGCAGGCCTGGGCGGTGCTGCGGCACATCGGCGAGGACGGCTACACGGAACTGGCCCGCCGGGTCGCGGACGCCGCCGGCCGGCTGGTCCCCGCCCTGCGCGCCGTGCCCGGTCTGCGGGTGCTGGGGGAACCGGCGGGCAGTCTGGTGGCGTTCACCGTGACCGGAGCGGACGGCGCTCCGGACCTCGGCCTGGTCCTGCACCTCGCGGACGAAATGCGCGAGCGCGGCTGGTACCTCCAGCCGCAGCTCTCCTCCGGACCGCTCCCGCCGAACCTGCACCTGACGCTGACTCCGGCGACGGGCGACCGCGTGGACGCGCTGCTGGCCGATCTGGCCGAGGCCCTGAAGGCGGCCCGGGCGAGCGAACCGGTGGCGCCGGAACCGGAGTTGGCCGCCTTCGCGGCCGGGCTGGATCCCGACACCCTCGGCTCGGAGGAGGTCGCCGCGGTGCTGGCCTTCGCCGGACTCGGCGGCGACGGCCCGTTGCCCACGCGGATGGCTCCGGTGCTGGTGCTGCTGGACGCGCTGCCGGTGCGGCTGAAGGAGCGGCTGCTGGCGGAGTTCGTCGGTTCGCTGTTCCGGATCTGACGGCCGGGCCCCGGGCCCGGGGGCGAGACACGGCCCTCGTCGCCGGGGACGAGACACGGCGCCCTGGCCCGGGGACGAGACACGGCGCCCAGGTCCAGGAACGAGACACGACGCGCGGGTCCGGGGTCGAGACACGACGCGCGGGTCCAGGAACGAGACACGACGCGCGCGCGGCAGCGCACGGGGACTGCGGCGACGGCGCACGGGGACGGCAGCGAAGGTGCCGGGGGACCGCGGCGATGGCGCACGGGGGCGGGCACGCCCGGCCGCGTGCCGGGGCGACACCGGCCCGGGGCCCTCTCCCTGAGTGATCCAACTACGCTGCGGGCATGACCTCGCGGACGTATCTCTCCGAACTGTTCTCGCTGGACGGCCTGGTCGCCGTGGTGACCGGTGGCAGCTCCGGCATCGGCCGGGCCATCGCCGGGGCCCTGGCGCGGGCCGGGGCGAGCGTCGTGGTGGTGGCCCGCACGGAGGCCCGACTGGCCGCGACCGTCGACGAGTTGGCGGCCGACGGCTGCCGGGCGGCCTGGGTCAGCGCCGATCTCGGCACCCGCGACGGCGTTCGGACGGCGGCCGAGGAGGCGGCGGCGGTGTTCGGCGAGCCGGACATCCTCGTCAACTGCGCCGGCGTCAACCTGAGGCCGCCGATGGGCGAACTGGGCGAGGACGTGTGGGACACCACCATGGCGGTGAACCTGGAGGCGCCCTTCCTGCTGGGGCAGAGGTTCGGGCCCGGCATGGCCGAGCGGGGCTTCGGCCGGATCATCCACGTCACCTCCCAGCAGGCGCACCGGGCCTTCGTGCAGAGCGGCGCCTACGGCGTCTCCAAGGGGGCGCTGGAGTCGCTGGCCCGCTCCCAGGCCGAGGCCTGGTCACCGCACGGCGTCACCTGCAACACCCTGGTGCCGGGCTTCGTGATGACGCCGCTCAACGCGCGGCTCTCGTCCGACGCCGAGAAGGTGGCGGCGCTGGCCGCGCGCACGCTGACCGGGCGCAACGGGCTGGCCGAGGACTTCGCGGGCGCCGCCGTCTTCCTCGCCGGCCGCGCCTCCGCCTACGTCACCGGGCAGTCGGTCTTCGTCGACGGCGGGTTCTCCGTCCACTGACCGGCCACCATGGCCCGGGCGGGGCGCGGCGCGGGCTCGTCGCACGCCGGACGGTCCCCCTGCCCTCCCGCCCTCCCCTCCGGCGGCCGCACGGCGACCGGAGCGAGGAGCGGCAAGGGCAGTGGGTGCGGTCCCGCGCTGGGACGGGCGGGCCGGGTGTGCTCGCTCGTCCCCGCGGTGCCGGCGAGGAGCCCGGTCAGGCGCCGACGTAGGCGGCGAGGTGCTCGCCGGTGAGGGTGGAGCGGGCGGCGACGAGGTCGGCGGGGGTGCCCTCGAAGACGATCCGGCCGCCGTCGTGACCGGCGCCGGGGCCCAGATCGATGATCCAGTCGGCGTGCGCCATCACCGCCTGGTGGTGCTCGACGACGATGACCGACTTGCCCGAGTCGACGAGCCGGTCGAGCAGGCCGAGCAACTGCTCGACGTCGGCCAGGTGCAGGCCGGCGGTCGGCTCGTCGAGGACGTAGACGCCGCCCTTCTCCGCCATGTGCGTGGCCAGCTTGAGCCGCTGCCGCTCGCCGCCGGACAGCGTGGTGAGCGGCTGGCCGAGGCTGAGGTAGCCGAGTCCGACGTCGGCGAGCCGGCCGAGGACACGGTGCGCTGCCGGTGTGCGGGCCTCGCCGGCGCCGAAGAACTCCTCGGCCTCGGTCACCGACATCGCGAGCACCTCGCTGATGTCGCGGCCGCCCAGACGGTACTCCAGCACCGACGCATCGAAGCGCCTGCCCTCGCACTCCTCGCAGGTGGTGGCGACGCCGGCCATCATGGCGAGGTCGGTGTAGACGACGCCGACGCCGTTGCAGCCGGGACAGGCGCCCTCGGAGTTGGCGCTGAACAGTGCCGGCTTCACGCCGTTGGCCTTGGCGAACGCCTTGCGGATGGGGTCGAGCAGTCCGGTGTACGTCGCCGGGTTGCTCCGCCGGGAGCCGCGAATGGGGCTCTGGTCGATCGACACCACACCCGCGCCGGCGGGGACCGAGCCGTGCACGAGCGAGCTCTTGCCGGAGCCGGCGACGCCGGTGACGACGGCGAGCACGCCGAGCGGGATGTCGACGTCGACGTCGCGCAGGTTGTGCGCCGTCGCGCCGCGGATCTCCAGCGTGCCGGTGCGTTCGCGCACCGTCCTCTTCAGGGCGGCACGGTCGTCGAAGTGGCGGCCGGTGAGGGTGCCGCCGGTCCGCAGCCCCTCGACGGAGCCCTCGAAGCACACCGTGCCGCCCGCCGTGCCGGCGCCGGGCCCGAGGTCGACGACATGGTCGGCGATCGCGATGACCTCCGGCTTGTGCTCCACGACGAGCACGGTGTTGCCCTTGTCGCGCAGCCGCAGCAGCAGGTCGTTCATCCGCTGGATGTCGTGCGGGTGCAGGCCCGTGGTCGGCTCGTCGAAGACGTACGTGGTGTCGGTGAGGGAGGAGCCGAGGTGCCGGATCATCCGGACGCGCTG
This sequence comes from Streptomyces sp. NPDC015220, assembly GCF_043079345.1. NCBI lineage: Bacteria > Bacillati > Actinomycetota > Actinomycetes > Kitasatosporales > Streptomycetaceae > Streptomyces > Streptomyces sp. NPDC015220. The sequence goes on from NZ_JBIBUK010000004.1 coordinate 435,945, forward strand.
CGCCTCGCCGCCCGACAGCGTGCCCGCGGGCCGGTCCAGGGAGAGGTAGCCGAGGCCGATCTCCACGAACGAGTCGAGGGTCTGCCGCAGGGTGGTGAGCAGTGGCGCCACCGAGGGCTCGTCGAGACCGCCGACCCACGCTGCCAGATCGCTGATCTGCATGGCGCAGGCGTCGGCGATGCTGATCCCGCCGATCCGCGACGACCGGGCGCCCTCGCTCAGCCTGGTGCCGCCGCATTCGGGGCAGGCGGTGAAGGTGACCGCGCGGTCCACGAAGTCCCGGATGTGCGGCTGCATCGCCTCGCGGTCCTTGGAGAGCATCGACTTCTGGATCCGGGGGACGAGCCCCTCGTACGTCATGTTGATGCCCGCGATCTTCATCCTGGTCGGCTCGCGGTGCAGGAAGTCCTGCAACTCCCCCTCGGTGTACTCCCGGATCGGCTTGTCCGGGTCGACCAGGCCCGACTCGCTGTAGAGCCGGTGGTTCCAGCCGCCCGACTTGTAGCCGGGGACGCCGAGCGCGCCCTCGTTGAGCGACTTGCTCTCGTCGTAGAGCTGGGTGAGGTCGATGTCGGTGACGGTGCCCCGGCCCTCGCAGCGCGGGCACATGCCTCCGGTGATGCTGAAGCTGCTGCGCTCCTTCACGGTCTGCCCACCGCGCTCCAGGGTGACCGCCCCCGCGCCGCTGATCGAGGGGACGTTGAAGGAGAAGGCCTTGGGCGAGCCGATGTGCGGCTGTCCGAGGCGGCTGAAGAGGATGCGCAGCATCGCGTTGGCGTCGGTGGCGGTGCCGACCGTGGACCGGGGATCGGCGCCCATCCGCTGCTGGTCCACGATGATCGCGGTGGTCAGGCCGTCGAGCACGTCGACGTCGGGCCGGGCCAGGGTCGGCATGAAGCCCTGCACGAAGGCGCTGTAGGTCTCGTTGATCAGCCGCTGCGACTCCGCGGCGATCGTGCCGAACACCAGGGAGCTCTTGCCCGACCCGGAGACCCCGGTGAACACGGTCAGCCGGCGCTTCGGGATCTCGATGCTGACGTCCCTGAGGTTGTTCACCCGGGCGCCGTGCACACGGATCGCGTCATGGCTGTCGGCGATGTGCGGCACGGACGACTCCGGGTCCGTCCTCGTGGCCAAGCTCATCGTGTCTCCATCCGTCGGGCGGGACCGCCTTCACGGTCTCCGCGGGCGTCGCCCGCCAGACCTTACTGACCGGCCCCGGACAGTACGTCCGGTTTTCCCCGCCCGGGACGGCGCCCGCACCGGTCCGTCCCCGCGACCGGCGGGATCGGCCGGATCTCGGGGATCGGCGCGGCCGGGTCCGTCCGCCCCGCGGCGCCGGAGACGCATGGTGTGGGCCGGGGCCGCCGGACCGCGGGACCCCGGGGTTCAAGGCGCGGGACCCCGGGGTTCAAGGCGCGGAACCCCGGAACGCGGACCGGCCCGGGACGGTCACGCTGGGGGCCGTCCTGAGCCGGTCCGCCGTGGGCCGTCGCAGGTCTCCGGGTGGCGGCTCCCGGCCGTCGTGCGCGGGACCGACGTGGGTCGCCGTCGGCCCGGCCCAGGAAGCCCGGCCGAGGGCGGCCGGCTCGGTGAGTGATCGGCTCAGGGAGCGATCGGCAGCTGTCGCTTGTGCTCGGTGAGCCGGTAGCGGCGGACGATGGCCTCGTAGGCGGCCTCGCCGACCGGCTCGCCCTCCAGGAAGTCGTCGATGTCGTCGTAGGTGACGCCGAGCGCCTCCTCGTCGGGCAGGCCCGGCTTCAGGGTCTCCAGGTCCGCGGTCGGAACCTTGCCGACCAGCTCGGCGGGCGCGCCCAGGGCCTGCGCCACGGCCCGCACGCGCCGCTTGGTGAGGCCGGTGAGCGGCACCACGTCGGCCGCGCCGTCGCCGAACTTGGTGAAGAAGCCGGAGACCGCCTCGGCGGCGTGGTCGGTGCCCACGACCAGGCCGTCGTGGGCGCCCGCCACCGCGTACTGGGCGATCATGCGCTGCCGGGCCTTGATGTTGCCGTGCACGAAGTCCTGGTGGTGGGCGTCACGGAAGACCGTGTCGCCGGCCAGCACCGCCTCCAGCGCGGCGTCACTGGCCGGCTTCACGTCGACGGTCAGCACCTGGTCGGGCCGGATGAAGTCCAGCGCCAGCCGCGCGTCCTTCTCGTCCGCCTGGACCCCGTAGGGCAGCCGCATCGCGAAGAAGGTCGCCTCCTGGCCGGCGGCACGGACCCGCTCGACCGCGAGCTGGCACAGCCGGCCGGCGGTGGTGGAGTCCACGCCGCCGCTGATGCCCAGCACCAGCGAGCGCAGGCCCGTGGACGTCAGCCGGTCGGCGAGGAAGGCCACCCGGCGCTCGATCTCCTGCTCCGCCTCGAAGGCCTCGCTCACCTGGAGATCGCGGGCGATCTCCTGCTGCAGGGTCATGGACGCCAGGTCGGTCACGGTTGCTCCTCGGTCGGGCTCGTGGTCAGGGTCGGCACGCGCGGCCGGCCGGGGCCGCGGGCACTCCGGTGCGGGGTGCCCATGATGTGCGGGCGGACACGGCCGCCAGGAAATGTTAGAAGGAGCGGGCCGCCGCCCGGTCCGCGGGGGCGGTCCGGAGGCCGGCGGCGCTCCGAACACGCACCCGACGTGAGCACGGCCGGTCGCCGCGGACGCCGGCGGTCCCGGACCTCCTCCCCTCGCCCGCGGCCGTCGGTCGGGCGGCGGCTTCGGCCCTTCTCCCCCGCCCTCGGCCGCCGGCCAGGGGGTGGCCACTGACTTCCTCCCCTCGCCCCGGTCGGGCGGCGGTCCCGGACCTCCTCCCCCGCCCTCGGCCGCCGGTCGGGCGGCGGCTTCGGACCTCCTCCCCCGCCCTCGGCCGCCGGTCAGGCGGTGGCGCCGCCGTCGATCACGTGGTCGTGGCCGACGACGTAGCTGGACTCGTCCGACGCCAGCCACAGGACGGCGTTGGCGACCTCCTGCGGGTCGGCCACCCGACCCAGCGGCACGGCCGAGGCCACCCGGGCGTCACGCTGCTCGCGAGTCTCGCCCGAGCGGTAGGACATCGGGGTGTCGATCGGGCCGGGGCTGATCGCGTTGATGCGCACGCCCCGCTCGATGTACTCCAGCGCGGCGCTGCGGGTCAGGAAGCTGACGCCGGCCTTGGAGGTCGAGTAGGCGCTCATGCCGGCCAATCGCCAGTGGGCTCCCAGGTTGGAGCCGGTGTTGACGATGACGCCGCCGCCGTTGGCCGCCATGTGCGCGGTCTCGTGCTTGAGGGCCAGGAAGACACCCGTGAGGTTCACGGCGAGCACCCTGTTCCACACCTCCTCGTCGTGCTCGCCGACCGGCGTGCCGCCGTCGAGGACGCCCGCGTTGTTGAAGGCGACGTGCAGGCCGCCGTGGCGGGCGACGGTGGTGTCCACCATCGTCCGCACGCTCTCGGAACTGGTGACGTCGACGGTGACGGCGGAGGCCGTGCCGCCCTCGGCCCCGATCAGCCCGACCGTCTCGTGGAGGCGGCTCTCGTCGCGGCCGGCCGCGACGACGGTCGCGCCCTCCCGGGCGAAGGACAGTGCCGCCGCCCTGCCCAGCACACCACCGGCCCCGGTGACGAGCACCACCTTGCCGGTGAAACGTGCACTCATGACGAACTCCCTCTTTCCATAGCGGTGCTGTGGGCCCGAAGGGAAGCGCGAAGGCCGTCCCGGGCAGCGCCGTGGGAGGCGGCGCCGGGTGGGCCGCCCACAGAGAACGGGTCGATATTTGAACGATCGGTCTGGTCACTGGACGGAAGAGCTGCCTGTCCCGTCAATGGACGCTAGCACCACTTGGAACGAGCGGTCTAGATTTTTCTGGTGAGGAGCTGGCGCAAGTGCCCCTGCGTACAGGCCCGGTGGTTCGGGCAGTCCGGGCGGTTCGGGCTTTTCCAGATTGCTCGGTCTGTTTGTTGTTAGCCTCGGGGCATGGCCAGGACCAAGGAATTCGACCCCGACGTGGTGCTCGAGCGCGCGATGGACCTGTTCTGGGAGCGGGGCTACGAAGCGACGTCCATGGCCGACCTCGTCGAGCACCTGGGCATCGGGCGGGCCAGCCTGTACGGCACTTTCGGCAGCAAGCACGATCTGTACCTGGCCGCGATGCGGCGGTACCTGCGCACCAGCGAGGCGGGCTTCGTCACCGCGCTCGCCCAGCCGGGGCCGGCCCTGCCCGCAGTGCGCGCCTTCGTGGAGAGCTGGGTCACCGACTCCCTGACCGACCCGTACCGGCGGGGCTGCCTGGTGGTGAACGCGGCGGTGGAGCTGTCCCGGCGCGACCCCGAGGTCGCCCGCCAGGTGGAGATCAGCTGGAGTGTGGTGGAGACGGCACTGGTCTCCTCCCTGCTGCGCGCCCAGGCCCAGGGCGAACTGGCGCCCGACAAGGACCCGCACGAGATCGCGCACTTCCTGCTCGTGGTCATGCAGGGGGTCCGGGTGATCGCGCGGGCCGCGCCGGACACCGCCCGGCTGCGGGACGCCGCCCGCGTGGCCCTGGCCGCCCTGGACTGACCGCGTTGGACCGGCCCCGTTGGACCGACCGCTCCCGCCGGGTCCGGTGCCGTCACGGCGGGCGGCGCCGGACGTCGCCGCGGCCCAGGCCCCGCCCCGGGACCCGGAACCGGCGGCGCCGGCTCGCGGCGCTGGAGCCTTGGCGGTCGGCCGGCACCCGTGACGTGAGAGGAAGTCCGCCCCGACGCCGTGGCGCCGGTGCGGACCCCCGTTCTCAGTGCCGTGCCGCTGTGCGGCGACGGCCCCGAGGTGTCCCGACCGGTGGTGTCAGTGCAGGTCCCGGTAGGTGTTCCAGCCGTTGCCCAGCTTCACCGGAGCCTTGAACTTCCCGGTGCCGTCGGCCGAGTAACGGAACAGCTCGCCCTTGGAGTTGGCCGCGATCAGGTCGGCGCGGTTGTCCCCGTCGAGGTCTCCCGGCGAGGCCAGCTTGTTGTAGACCTTCCAGCCCTCGCCGATCTTCACCCGGGAGGCGAACGGCGCGGTGGCCGAGCCGGTGCCGCGGTACAGGTACAGCGTGCCCGAGGGCGTGCGCGCGACGATGTCGGCGCGTCCGTCCCCGGTGAAGTCGCCACCGCCGACGATCTTGTCGTACGCGTTCCAGCCGGAGCCGATCTTGATGCCCGAGGCGAGCGAGGCGCCGTTGCCGGTGCCGCGCTCCAGGTACAGGGCGCCGGAGGTGTCCCGGGCGAGGAGGTCGCCCTTGCCGTCGCCGTTCAGGTCACCGGGGCCGAGGAACAGGTTGATCCTGCCCCAGCCGGTGGCCAGGGAGGCGTCGGCGTCGATGCCGTAGTTGTACAGAACCCCGTTGTAGAGCTCCAGCAGGTCGGCGTAGCCGTCGCTGTCGAGCGACGAGGCGTAAGCGATCTTGGCGCCCTGCCAGCCGCCCGTGTCGCTGATCTGCTCGCGCGCGGTGAACTGGCCGTTGTTCTGCACTCCGTACCAGAACAGCGTGCCCTTGGTGTCCATGCCGATCAGCGACGCCTTGCCGAACCGGGGGTTGGCCCCGCTGCCGGCGAACAGGTCGATGCCGTAGAAACCGCTGCCGGCCTTCTGCCGGGCGCGGAACTTGCCCGTGCCGTCGGCCAGGTAGTAGTACATGTCACCGGAGGGGGTGCGGGCGATGAGGTCGCTCTCCCCGTCCCCGTCCCAGTCGTTGGCGGCGATGACCTGGTTGTAGATGTTCCAGCCGCCGCCGATCCGCACCCGGCCCGCGAGCGGGGCGGTGGTGCTGCCCTTGCCCGCGTAGAAGTACAGGTCGCCGCCGGTGGTACGGGCGACGACGTCGCCGAGCCCGTCCTTGTTCATGTCGCCCACGCCGACGAGCTGGTCGTACGCCGACCAGCCGCCGCCGACCTTGACCCGCCCGCGGAACGGGGCGGTGTCGCTGCCCGTGCCCGCGTACAGGTACAGGTCACCGGCGTAGGTGCGCGCCAGCAGGTCGGGCTTGCCGTCGCCGGTCACGTCCCCGGGGGCGAAGACCTTGTTGTAGATCTGCCACCCGGCGCCGTTCCACACCACGGGCCCCGTGCCGTAGGCGCCCGTGCTGTGGTACAGGGACAGGGTGCCCGTCGTGGACAGGGTCAGGACCTCAGGCCCGCCGGTACCGTCGAGGTTGCCGGGGGTGATGATGTCCTTCTGCCGCTCCGTGGTGGAGTTGGCGTTGATGGTGTACGTCGAGAACTTGCCCGTGGTGCTGAGCCACGTGTGAGTGGTCCCGTCCATGAGCCGGACGAGGTTCTCGTCGATGCCGTCGCCGTCCACGTCGAACTGCGGACCGGTGACGGGCTTGAGGGCGGTACGGGCCCGGTTCGCCTTCTGCGGCGCCGGGCGGTCGAGCTGGGGCACCGCGGACTTGGGAGTCGGCGTCCGCACGTTCCCCGTCGGCCGGTCGGCCGCGAGGGCGGGAGTGCTGAGGAACATACCTGCCGCCACCGCGAGGGCGGTGCAGCCAAGCAGTCGGGAACGACGTGCTCTGCCGTACAGGCTTGAAATGGACAAAAGCCCCCCACTGATGGAATTGAGTTCCGGCTGACCGCTGAAGACCAGTCAAAGCCGGTGGTTGCCGGATTGTATGACAAGCCTGTGACAGGTGGGAGACGCGGGTGGGCCCGGGTGGCCGCCGACGGCCGGGAAGCGACCTGGGCGGGCAGGGAGCCGACGTCGTGCACCCTCGGGACAGCCTCGCGCCCGTCGCTCGGGACGCGGGTCTCCGGCCCGGCGGCGGCCGCCGGGGTCCCCGGCCCGGACCCGGGCGCCGGGGTACGCGGCGAGCCCGGAGCCCATCGCCGCGCACCCCGGTGGCGATCCCCGGGAATGTCCGGGTGGGGGCGGGGCACCCGGACGGTGAAGGAAAGGCAAAGCCGGTGTGCGCCCTTGTGGCTCACCCCACCGACCAGACGTGAGCGAGGAGCAACTGATGGCCAGTCATAGCGGTTCCACTGTCCCGTCCACCGGTTCGCGCACCAGCGGCCTGGCGGTCGCAAGCCTGGTGTGCGGCATCGTCGGCGTCTTCTTCCTGAACGTCGTCCTCGGTCCGCTGGCCATCATCTTCGGCGCCGTCGCCCTGCGTCAGCCGGGCGTCAAGGGCGGCGGCGGGGGCGGCGGCATGGCCAAGGCCGGGCTCATCCTGGGCGTCGTCGACCTGGTCATCTTCTTCGTGCTGCTGGCCGTGGCGGCCTCCAACGGCGGCTTCACCTGGTACGTCGGCGGCTGAGCCGCGGGAGACGAGTGTCGCCCCGGCCCGCACGCACATGGCGGGCCGGGGCACAAACGTGTCCCGGCCCGCGGTGGGCGGTGTGTCAGTCCACCGAGAACCGCGCGGTGATGACCGCGCGGGCCAGGGTGTGACCCGACAGGTTGAAGCCGAGGAAGGCGGGCGTGGCGCCGTGGTCCAGGCCGAGGGTCTCCACGTCGACCGCGTGCACGGCGATGTAGTAGGTGTGCTCGCCGCTGCCGGCCGGCGGGGCGGCGCCCAGATACCGCTTGAGTCCGGCGTCGTTGGCCAGCTGCCAGGCCTTCTCGGGCAGGGCGGAGCCGGACTCGTCACCGGCGCCCGCGGACAGTTCGGTCACCGTGGCCGGGATGTCGGCGACGGCCCAGTGCCAGAAGCCGCTGCCGGTGGGAGCGGTGGGGTCGTAGACGGTGACGACGAAACTCCTGGTCTCCTCGGGGAAGCCGGACCAGCTCAGCTGGGGCGAGGTGTCGCTGCCGCCGGCGCCGAAGATGCCGCTGGCGGAGGCGATCGGCAGGGGGCCGCCGTCGGTGAGGTCGGCGCTGGTGAGCGAGAAGGAGGGGACCTTCCCGATCAGGTCGTAAGGGGTGGACATGGGTGTCTTTCCTCTCGTGGGTGCACGGTTTCTCGTGGGTGCACGGTTTCTCGTGGGTGCACGGGTTCTCGTGGGTGCACGGGTTCTCGTGGGTGCACGGGTTCTCGTGGGTGCACGGGTTCTGGGCGCACGGCCTCTCGTGGGTGCAAGTGCTGGTCACCGGGACGTCGTCGTCGCCGGTGCGTGGGGTCAGGTCACGGGTCGGAGGCGCATCGTGCTCCCGTCGCTCGGCGCGCGGGCCGGTGGTCCCCGGTGCACCGGCCGGGTGCGCGCGGGTGGGGCGGAGTCCTTGCCGGTCAGCGCAGGATCCGGCGGGCGACGTTGGTGGTGACCAGGTCGAGGAGTTCCTCGCCGCGGCCGGACAGGATGGTCCGGATCGCGTAGAGGGTGAAACCCTTGGCCTGCTCCACCGTGATCGCCGGGGGCACCGACAGTTCCTGACGGGCCGTCATTACCTCGACGAGCGCCGGGCCGTCGTGGGCGAAGGCGTTCTTCAGGGCGCCCTCCAGCTCACCGGGCCGCTCGACCCTGCGGGCCCACAGCCCGACCGCGGCGGCGACGTCGGCGAGGCGTGGGTTGTCCAGTCCGGTGCCGAAGTTGACGATGCCGGCGGCCTTCATCTCCAACTCGACGAAGTTCAGCGAGCTGTTGTTGAAGACGACGATCTTGGCGGGCAGTCGGTTCTGCCGCAGCGTGAACAGCTCCCCCAGCAGCATGGTCAGTCCGCCGTCGCCGGCGAGGGCGACCACCTGACGTCCGGGATACGCGGCCTGGGCGCCCACGGCGTGCGGCAGGGCGCAGGCCATCGTGCCGTGGTTGAACGAACCGAGCAGCCGGCGCCGCCCGTTGAACCTCAGGTAACGGGCGGCCCACACCACGGGCGAGCCGACGTCGGTGGTGAAGACCGCGTCGTCGTCGGCGAGCCGGTCGACGGTGCTCGCCACGAACTGCGGGTGGATCGGGGTGCGGTCGTGATCGTCGACGGCGAGTGCGTCCAGCGACCGGCGGGTGCGGGCGTAGTGCGCCAGGGCCCGGTCGAGGTGGGTGCGGTCCGTCTTCCGCGTCAGCAGCGGCAGCAGTACGGGCAGGGTGTCCCGGACGCTGCCGACCAGCGGGAGGTCGACGCGGGTGCGGCGGCCGATCTGCTCGCCGCGGATGTCGAGCTGGACGACCTTGGCGCGCTGCGGATAGAACTGGCGGTAGGGGAAGTCGGTGCCGAGCATCAGCAGGGTGTCCGCCTCCTCGATCGCCTTGTAGCCGGAGGAGTAGCCGAGCAGACCGGTGAGTCCCACGTCGTAGGGGTTGTCGTACTCGACGTACTCCTTGCCGCGCAGGGCGTGCACGATCGGGGCCTTCAGGGTCTCGGCGAGCCTGATCAGATCCTCGTGGGCGCCTGCCGCCCCGGCGCCGGCCAGGACGGTGACCCGCTCCCCGGCGTCCAGCAGCGCGGCGGCCTCGCGCAGCGAGTCGTCGTCTGGGCGGGCGACGGTCCGGGTGGGACGGACCACGGCGGGGACCAGGTCCCGGGCGGCCTTGGCGAGGAAGATCTCGCCCGGCACGACCACGACCGCGACTCCCTTGCGTTCGACGGCCGCGCGCATCGCCAGTTCGAGGATGCGCGGCGCGGACTCCGCGCTGCCCACCGCCTCGGCGTAGACGCTGCACTCGGCGAACAGCTCCTGCGGGTGGGTCTCCTGGAAGTATCCGGTGCCGATCTCGGCGCCGGGGATCTGCGCGGCGATGGCGAGGACGGGCACGCGGCTGCGCTGTGCGTCGAACAAGCCGTTGACCAGGTGCAGGTTGCCCGGGCCGCAGCTGCCGACGCACACGGCCAGTTCGCCGGTCAGGCCGGCCTCGGCGGCCGCCGCGAAGGCGGCGCTCTCCTCGTGCCGGACGTGCACCCAGTCGACCTCGCCGTCGCGGCGCAGCGCGTCGGTCAGTCCGTTGAGCGAGTCGCCCGGCAGTCCGTACAGACGGCTGACACCGCCGGCCTTGAGCGAGGCGATGATGTGATCGGCGATCGTGGGCATGCCGGTACTGCCTGCCTTCCGTTGGTCGTTCGCACATCTGGTCACATGTGTGCCGCCCGGCCGGTGGACCCCGCGCGGGTCACGGGCCGTCCGGGGCCGACCGGAGTACGGCCGGGCCGGTGCCGTGGCCCGAGCGACCTTCCCCCGGCCCGCGGCCGGTGGCCCCCGGCGCCGACCGTGTCGTGCCCGAGGTCGAGGGCCGGGCGGCCGACGGCGTCCAGTCGGTGACCGTTCCCCGAGTGTGGCCGGATGCGCCGTCCTCACGTATCCGTCGGATGACTGGCGGCCGTGGCGGGTGGGAACCGGCGCCGGCCCGCGACCACCACCCGACGTGCACACGTGTGCGCACCGGCACGCTCACGACGTGCCCGCGCTCGTGCGAGGCGTGCCCGCGCGCGTCGTGGGAGGCGTGTCCGCGGGCCACGTCGGCCGGGGCCCGGCCGCCGTACCGGGGGCCGGCGTCAGTCGAATGACCGTTGCGTCGGGCCGGGTTGCGGCTCCTAGGCTGTCCGGGGTCACAGCGCGTCGTCACGATCGGGGAGAACCCATGGCCGCAGCGGTGGATCCGGAGCGTTCGGAGTGGGACGTCATCGTCCTCGGAGGCGCGGCGGCGGGTGAGAACGCCGCACAGTACGCGAGCCAGTTCTCCGGCCTTTCCTCGGTGCTGGTGGAGAGCGGGCTCCTGGGCGGGGAGTGCTCGTACTGGGCCTGTATGCCGAGCAAGGCGCTGCTGCGCCCGGTGGAGGTGGTGGACGCCGCCGAGCACACGGCCGGCGTGTCGGCGCAACTGGACCCCGCCGCCGTCCTGGCCCGCCGGGACCGGGTGATCAACGGGCTGGACGACGCCTCCCAGGTCAAGTGGGCACTCGGCGCCGGCATCGACGTCGTGCGCGGGTACGGGCGGCTGGCCGGGGAGCGGGTGATGGCGGTGGACCGGCCCGACGGCTCGGTCACCACGCTGCGGGCCAGGCACGCCGTGGTGATCGACACCGGTTCCTGTCCGGCCGTGCCCGACCTCCCCGGTCTGCGCGCCGCGCTGCCGTGGACCTCCCGCGACGTGACCACGATGCGGGAGGTCCCGCGCCGGGTGGTCGTCCTCGGCGGTGGCGTGGTCGCCTGTGAGGCCGCCACCTGGCTGCGCGGTCTGGGGGCCGAGGTGACGGTCGTCCACCGCGGGGACCGGCTGCTCAGCAGGAACGAGCCGTTCGCGGGGGAGTTCGTCGGCGAGGCGCTGCGGCACGGCGGCGTGACGCTCCTGTTCTCGCGAGGCGTCTTTCGGGTGGAGCGGGACGGTGTCCGGAACACCGGCGAGGGGCTCGTCCACGGCGGCGAGGTGAGCGTGACCCTGGACGACGGCTCGGTGCTCGTCGCCGACGAGCTCGTCGTGGCCACCGGCCGCACCCCGAACACCGACGACATCGGTCTGGAGACCGTGGGCCTGCCCGCGGGCGGCTACCTCGACGTGGACGATCACCAGGGGGTGCGCGGAGTACCCGGCGACTGGCTCTACGCCATCGGCGACGTGTGCGGGCGTGCTCTGCTGACCCACATGGGCAAGTACCAGGCGCGGATCGCCGGGGAGGTCATCGCCGCCCGCGCCGCCGGGGCCGGCGACCTGCCGTCCGCCGCCGCCGGTCATCTCGGGCTGCCGCAGGTGGTGTTCACCAACCCGGAGGTCGGCAGCGCGGGACTGACCGAACGGCAGGCCCGCGAGGCCGGCGTCGACGTCGAGGTGGTCGAGTACGACCTGGCCGCGCTCGCCGGCACCTGGGTCATGCGCTCCGGCTACCGCGGGCGGGCCAAACTGGTCATCGACCGCGCCGAGGACGTGGTGGTGGGCGCGACCTTCGTGGGCGCGGGCATCGCCGATCTGGTGCACTCGGCGACGACGGCGATCGTGGGCCGGGTGCCGTTGTCGACGCTGTGGCACGTCGTCCCCAGCTATCCCACGCCGAGTGAGATCTGGCTGCGCCTGCTGGAGACGCTGCGCGCACACCGGCAGGCGGCGGCTCGCGAGGGCTGACGGCCGGCGGCGGCCGGCCGGGAACGCGTCACGTCGCGTCGTGCCCTGCGGCCCGACCGGATGCGCGGGAACGTGCCAGTGGCCGGCGCGCTGATCGGGCCGCCCCTCGTGGGGCGGCCCGATCAGCGTGCCGTTCCGAGTTCCCGGCGGATCCGGCCGGGGCGGGCTTGCCCGACGGGTGCGTACACCCGGTCGGCCCGCGGTGCCCGCGGCCGGTCGCCGTCCCCCTCCTGGCCGCCCGTTGCCCCGTGTTCCCTCAGAGCCCGGCGGGTTCGGCCGGGACGGTGGCCTCCAAGGAGGTGACGGGGCGTTCGGCCTCGCCCGTGTCCCGTGCCGTCCGGCGCCGGGCCGGGATCAGCAGGGCGGACACCGCGGCGAGCGCCACCACCGCCGCGCCCACGACCAGCGCGGGCCGCAGACCGTCGACGAAGCTCCGCGCGCTGTCGTAACCGCCCTGGGCGGAGAAGATCGACGACATGATCGCGATGCCGAGCGCGCCGCCGACCTCGCGCAGGGCGTTGTTCGCGCCGGAGGCGATGCCCTGCTCCTGCGGGCGGACGCTGGACATGACCAGGTTGGCGGCCGGGGCGAAGTACAGCGCCATGCCCACGCCACTGATGATCAGGCCGGGCAGCTGGGCGGCGTAGGAGGTGTCGGCGGCGACCACGAGGGCCAGGTAGCCGAGGCCGAGGGCCTGGAGGAGGAGACCGGCGGCGGCGACCGGACGGCCGCCCACGCGGTCGGAGAGGATGCCGGAGAGCGGTGCGACGAGCATCGGCATGCCGGTCCAGGGCAGCATCCTCAGCCCGGCCTCGGTGGGCGAGTAGCCGAGCACGCCCTGCATGTACTGGCTGAGCAGGAAGATCGAGCCGAACATGCCGAGGAACATCAGCAGGCTCGCGGCGTTGATCCCGGTGAAGGCGCGGGAGCGGAACAGCCGCATCGGCAGCATGGCGTTCTGGGCGCGTATCCCGTGCAGGACGAAGCCGGCCAGGAGGGCGCTGCCCGCGAACAGGCCGGTCAGCACCAGGGGGCCGGTCCAGCCGTCGGAGGGGCCGCGGACCAGACCGTAGACGATGCCGAAGAGTCCGCCGCTGGCGAGGAGGGTGCCGGGGATGTCGAGGCGGGCGCCGGTGCCGTGGGACTCGGCGAGGCGCAGGCGGGCGAGCGGCATGACCGCGATGCCGAGCGGGACGTTCAGCCAGAAGATCCAGTGCCAGGAGACGTGCTCGGTGAGGCTGCCGCCGATGAGCGGGCCGGAGGCGACGGCGAGGCCGTTCACGGCGCCCCAGATCCCGTACGCCGTCCCGCGCTTGGCGGGTGGCACGGTGGCGGTCAGCAGGGTCAGGGTCAGCGGCATCATCACGGCCGCGCCGACGCCCTGGACCGCGCGGGCGGCGATGAGGGAGTCGATGCCCGGCGCCATGGCCGCGGCGGCGGACGCGGCGGTGAAGACGGTGAGCCCGGTGAGGAAGAGCCGTCGGCGGCCGAACCGGTCGCCGAGGGCCGCGCCGAACATCAGCAGCACGGCGAAGGTGAGCGTGTAGGCGCTCACGGTCCACTCCAGGTCGCCCAGCGCTCCCCCGAGGTCCTCGCGGATGGAGGGCAGGGCGGTGGTGACGACGAGGTTGTCCAGGGCCGCCATGAATCCGGCGACGCTGGTGATCACCAGGGCCCAGGCCATCGCCCCCGGGCGTGCGGCCGGTGTCCCGCCGGTGTCCGGCGCGGTCGGTGCGGCCGGTTCGTTCGGTTCGTTCTGCTGTGCCATCGCTCCCCCAATGATGAGCGTCCAACGGTGATTAGTAATTGATGACTAACTTTCCAGGGCGCACGGAGGCCCGGCACGCCCCCTCGCGTGCCCTCCCTGCCCTCCCCCAGGGCCGGCCTTCCCCTACTACTTCTCCAGCCGGCCCGTGATCCGGGCGGACGGGTAGAGCCCCTCCCACACCGGGTGCCGGGGCGGGAACCCCATGGAGACCAGCGCGTTGATGAGCATGCCGTACGCCATGAAGGTCGTCGTCTCGCCCAGGTCCCCGCCGAGCGGGATGTGCACCGTGTCGCGCAGCCGCATCCAGTACGTCCGCACGGCCTCGCCGAGTCCGTGGTCGCCCTCCGCCTCGGCGGCCGCCACCGCGGCGTAGGTCTGCATCTGCATGGTGAGCAGCTCGGGCCGCTCGGCGATGACCCGGGTGTACGCGTTGGCCATGGAGTGCAGGGCCTCATCGCCCTGGAGTCCCTCGGCGGCCTCGGCGAAGGTGCGGGTGGTGTCCTCCATGCAGCGCTCGACCGCGGCGAGGAAGATCGCCCGCTTGTCCGGGAAGAGCCGGAAGAGGTACGGCTGCGAGACCCCGACCCGCCGGGCGATCGCCTCGGTGGAGGTGCCGTGGTAGCCGCCGCGGGCGAACTCTCGCGTCGCCGCGCGGATGACGCTCTCGCGCCGCTCCTGCGCGCTCATCCTGACCATGCGACTAAGTTAGCACTCAATTACTTTCTGGCTCAAGTGCTTCCAGCCGTGCAACTCCTGCCCCTCCACTGGGCGTTCGCCGCGAGCCGGCCACTTTCCAGTAGACGACGGAGCAGGTCCAGGCGGTGAGGAAGAGACCCGCGATCAGATAGCCGGCGGTGTTGAGGTCGATATCGGCCACCCACGGGAAGGCGTGCGCCACCGGGGGAAACCTGCTGCTCAGCAGCGTGAGGAGGTTGATGGCGCCGACCGCCAGCGCGGCGGCCGCCGACAGGCCCGTCGTGGTGAGGTTGTAGAGGATCCGGCGCACCGGATGGACGAACGCCCACCGGTAGGCGGCGGACATGAAGGCGCCGTCGAGGGTGTCGAACAGGCTCATGCCGCAGGCGAACAGCAGCGGCAGGAGCATCAGCGCGTACCACGGGACACCGGACGTCGCGCCGGCCCCGGAGAGCACCAGCAGCGTGACCTCGGTGGCGGTGTCGAACCCCAGGCCGAAGAGCAGACCGAGGGGGAACATGTGCCAGGGCCGCGTCGTCGCCGCGGTGAGGCGGCGCAGGATCCGGGAGAGCAGCCCGCGTTCGTCGAGGACCGTCCGCAACCGCTGCTCGTCGTGCTCACCGCGGCGCGCGGCCCGGTACAGGGCCAGGATGCGGCGCACGGCCAGCAGGTTGAAGACGCCCACCAGGCACAGGAACAGCCCGGAGACGGACGTGCTGAGCAGCGCCAGCAGCCGGTGGGAGGACGAGGAGTCGTCGGTGAGCCGGGTCGCCAGCCGGGCGCCGAGCGCGGTGAGCAGGCTCAGCACGACGACGACCGACGAGTGCCCCAGGGCGAACCAGAAGCCGACGTGCGCGGACGGCCGTCCCTCGGCCATGAACTTGCGGGTGGTGTTGTCGATGGCCGCGATGTGATCGGCGTCGAAGGCGTGACGTACGCCCAGCGTGTACGCCGTGAGGCCGAGCCCGGTGCCGAAGGCCTGGGTGCCCACGGAGAAGCGGTGCGCGGACACCACGTCGGCGAGGAGCACCCAGGCGCAGACGGTGGTGCCGAGGATCGCCAGGAGCAGGACGACACTGCTCCGGTACGTCCGCAGCGTCCTTCTGAGCAGGTCAGACCGGGTCATCGGAACCCCATGGCTGCACCTGCACGGAATAGGACGCGCCCAGCCGCTTGGCCCGGAAGCCGAGGGCCCGGACGGTCTCCAGCAGGGCGCCTGCCATGACGCCCTCGACATGGGTGATCCGTGGGTCGAGAGGGGTGTGGGCCGCCTCGTGCGGCGCCCAGCTGACCAGCAGCGAGCCGGACCCGTAGTGCTCGGGGCAGGCACGTATCTCCACTCCCCCGGCCGTCGCGCCGGTCTGCACGGCGAATCCGGCGCGGATCAGGGCGTGGACCAGGCCGGGGGCCAGCTCGACGTCGTCGAGCCCGAGCACGGCGACGGTGTCCCGTGCCTGCCGGCGCACCTGCTCGTCAGGGGTCTCGGGACCGGTGGCGGAGTCGGGGCGTACGGGAGCGCTCAGTGTCTGTGGCATGGGATCACCGGGATGAGGAGGGGAGGTGGTGGTGCCGGAAGTGGAGCTGGAGCTGGTGGTAGCGGTGGACGTCGCGTTCGCAGCACAGCTTGCCGGTCCAGGGCCGGCGGGTCCCGAGCGGAGCCAGGACGGCCGCCGCCAGCAGGGCCCCGGCCAGGGGAGCCAGCATGTACGCCCAGAACAGGTGGTAGTCGCCCGTGACCACATGGGGCCCGAAGTTGCGCGCCGGGTTGAAGCTCGCGCCGGTCCGCGCGCCGGTGGCGGTGATCAGGACAGCGATGACGGCGGCCACCACCCAGGGGGTGGAGTACGGCCGGGGCCTGGCCGTCATGCCCGCGAGCACCCACAGCAGGACGGCGGTGCTCAGCGCCTCGCCGCAGAACACCTCGGTGGCGCCCCAGCCGGACCCGGGCTGGATGAGCCCGTCGTGCACCGCGCCGACCCGCCCGCCCCACACCGCCCGGGCCACCAGGACGCCGAGGACGGAGCCGCCCAACTGGGCGGCGGCGTAGGGGAACAGGTCCCGGACGGGCAGCACCCCCCGCACCGCCATGAACAGGCTGACCGCCGGGTTGAGGTGGCCGCCCGACTCCTTGCCCGCGGGGGTGATCGAGAACAGGGCGACGCTGCCGCCGACCGAGGCTCCGACGACCGCCAGGCGTGCGGTGAGCGGCCAGGAGGCGAGGGCACTGCCGTCCCGCATGGTGAAGGAGATCGCGGTGAGGGCGACCAGGACGAGCCAGGCCGAGCCCACCGCCTCCGCGAGGTAGGAGGACAGCGGCCGTCCGCCGACCTCCCACCGCGGGCCCGGGGCGGGCGGCGCGGGCCGGATCGCGTCGCCCGGCGGCCGGCCTGTCCCGGTCATGGCAGCCTGGGCGTGGTGACGCCGATCATCGTGTCCCGGGTGACCAGGCCGGCGAGCTCGGCCTCGGTCATGTCCTCGGTCCCGGCGGGACGCATCGGCAGCACCAGGTAACGCATGTTGGCGTTGCTGTCGTGCACGCGGATCGTCACGTCCTCGGGCACTTCGGTGCCGAACTCCTTGAGCAGCGCCCTGGGTTCGCGCACGGCGCGGGCCCGGTAGGGGCGGCTCTTGTACCAGTCCGGCGGCAGACCGAGGACCGGGCGGGGATAGCAGGAACAGAGCGTGCAGACGACGAGGTTGTGCACCTCGGGTGTCTGCTCCAGCACGATCAGTTTGGTGCCGTCGTAGTTGTCGATGCCGAACTCCTCGATGGCGGCGGTGCCGTCCGCGAGCAGGCGCTCCTTGAACGCGGCGTCGGTCCACGCGCGGGCGACCAGGGCCGAGCCGAGCGCGGGCTTGTGCGCGTCGAGCGTCTCGATCATGGCCCGTACCTCGTCCGCCTCGATCAGGCCCTTCTCCACGAGGAGTTCGCGGATCGCCTGCTGGAGGACGTCGAAGTACTCCGGTTCCTCGGCGGTGTTCTCGATCGGGGCGTGCGGGTCGGCCCCGCCGCTCCCGCCGTGCGTGTGGTCACCGTGGTCGACGACGCCGTCCGCGTGGTCGGGGATGTGGGTGTGCGTGTCGGTCACGGGGTAACTTCCTCGGTGTGGGGCTGGTCGACCGGCTCCAGCCAGTGCTCGTAGATCTCGAGTTCCAGGACGTCGCCGGCCGGTCCGTCGTAGTCGGGCCAGAGGGCGTCCTGCTCGATGCGCACCCGGTACAGGTGGACGTCGGTGCCCTCGTTGACGCCGTAGGCCTCCCGCTCCGGGTTGAGGAAGCGGGGCAGGACGCGTTCGACGCGGCCTTCCTTGCCGCGGACGTACACCGGTGTCCGCACGTGTCCGGGCGCGTCGCGGTCCGCGATGCGCACCCTCTGGTCCTTCACGAAGCGGGTGCTCATGCCACCGCCTCCGCCAACCGGGCGCGGATCTCGTTCATCTTCGCGCCGAGCTCCTCCGAGGTGATGATCCCCTTCTCGATCAGCACCTTGGACGCCGAGACCGCCCACCGCTCGTAGTAGGTGAGCTCCCCGATGATCTGCGCGCCGAGGTCCTCCACACCCCGGCGCTTCTCCTCGGTGTTGACGAGCTTGTGCACGGCGAGCACGTTGAGCAGCGCGTGGCAGCTCTTCTCGAACGGTGTCATCTCGTGATCCGACTGGACGACCGGCCCCGCCGGCAGCCCTCCGAGATCGTGCGCGGGCCGCACGATCATGTCGCGTTTCGTGGCCACTGCTCTCCTTGGGTGTCCTACTCGGGAGGTAGCCGGACACGTGTGCCGGTTCAACGCTCCCGTTACAAAGGCTCATGACCGAGCTTGCGGTGAAGGGCCGGGCCCTGGCATCCGTCAGACGACTGAGCACCCCCCGACGCACCCGCCCCGGCGCCCTCGCGCGCCGCGGGGCGCCACCGGGCGCCGGGGCGGGGTGGTGGCCCCGCCGCGGCGGGAGCGTCGTTCCGGTGTGCCGACGGCACTCGCCGACTACGCGCGGGCCGTCACCGAGGGTGTGTTGTAGCCCTCCACGTGCAGGACGGGCCGCCCGGTGGGCAGCGCCCCGGCGGGCCAGGACAGGGTCACGGTCCGCGTCTCGCCCGGCAGCAGCCACAGGTAGTTGTCGCTGTAGAGGGTGGGCAGGACGCGGTGGCCGCGGTCGTCCAGCAGGGACAGCCGGACCATGGCGGCCACGGCGGAGCCTCGGTTGCGGACCGTGGCGGTCAGGCCGTGCCGGTCCGCGGTGCGGGTGACCCGGCCCGCCGAGGCCGTCAGCCGGGTGCGCGCGGCCGTGCCGAGGGCCCGCATCGCCTCCGGGGTGCGGTGGCGCCAGTAGGTGTTGCGGGACAGCACCTCTCCCCCGCCGTTTCGCAGGGTGAGCCGCAACAGGTGCAGGTCGGGCAGTGCGTCGGTCCAGTCGGCGGTGAACGCCGGTGCGGTGGAGGCGGGTTGCACATCTACGCGGATGCTGCGGGGCGTTCCGGTCCGCCGGCCGGAGAGGTCGTACGTCTCGGCGGTCACCGTCGCGCCGGTGAGCGGGGCGCGGGTGTGGTTGACCGCCAGGACCCGCCACTGGACCGGGTCGGCCTGGACGTGCAGGGGCTCGCAGGCGCTGCGGGCGCCGTAGTAGGCACCGTTGACGTCGAAGTCGTAGTCGTAGGTCTGCCAGACGGTGGAGTGCCAGGCGGGGTGGGACATCCAGAGCATCAGACCGCTGGCGTCGTCCCACAGGTTGGCGTTCCAGGCCTCGAACATGGCGCGGAAGTTCTCGTAGTTGACGAACTGCGCCTTGCGTGTGAAGTCGTCCAGGTCGCGCGCGGCGCCGAGGCGGGCCTCGACGGCGGCCTTGTAGATCTGCGGCGCCTGGTTGCCGTGCTCGCTCCAGTCGTGGTGGTACCAGGCGTCGCCGATCGGCCACTCGGGCTGGTCGCCCACCAGGTTGCGCAGGCTCGCGGCGGTGGAGACGACCGGCATGCCGATCTCGGTGTGGAAGCCGAAGTCCTTGCTGCCGTACGTCGACGGGTCGAAGTACTTCTCCGGTTCGACCCAGCCGTAGGGGCCGCCGCCGGTGACGATGCCGCCGGCGGAGTTGTTCTGGTAGAGGATGCCGGGGGCCTGCCGCTGCACGGCCTCGCGCATGCCCTTGTCGATCGCGGCCGGCGGGTTGCCCTCGTTGGCGCCGCACCAGACGGCCACGCAGGGGTGGATGCGGTAGCGCAGCACGGTGTCCCGCGCGATGGCGTCGAACGCGTCGTGGTCCGGCGGGTCCATGCCCCACGCGTTGGGGAAGTCGTTCCAGACGAGGATGCCGTGCTCGTCGCAACTGGCGTAGAACTCCTCTCGGTTGCTGCTGCCGACCCAGTTGCGGATCATGGTGAAGTTCATGTCGCGGTGCATCCGCACGGCCGCGTCCATCCGCTCGGCCGGCATCCGGCGCAGCAGTTCGTCCCAGCCCCAGTTGCCGCCGCGGACCAGGACGCGCACCCCGTTGACGCTGATCTTCAGCGGTTCGGGCGTGTTGGACACCGTCGTCACGTCGGTCCAGGTGTCGCCGTCGTCGGAGACCTGGATGGTGTACGTCTTCGGGTACGCCTGCTCCCACAGCACGGCGACCCGGTCGAAGCGGCGGGCGGAGCCGAGGTCGACCTGGATCCACTGGTGGTCGTCGTAGGCGGAGGACCAGCGGGTGCCGGGGTTGCCGTCGGTGGCGTTCGCGGCCGGGTGGCCGTCGTCCTCGGTGGAGGCGGTGGCCTTACGGCGCAGGGCGAGGTCGGTGCCCGGGACGGAGCTGTCGACAACTGCCAGTGACCACAGGGAGTTGCCCCAACTGGTATTGCGAATGCCGCAGTTGAGGCGGAGGAACCGGGCGGTGCGGGCGTCGAAGTCGGTCACCCGCAGACTGGCGTCGCCGCTGTTGAACGGCAGTGGCACCGCCGTGTTGTCCACGGACTTCACATCCGCCCACGAGGAGCCGTCCTGTGACACCTGGACGGTGAAGGTCTGCGCGTAGGCCTGCTCCCAGACCAGGTCCAACCGGTCGAAGGGCTGCGCCGAGCCGAGGTCCACGCTGATCCACTGGTCGTCCTGGTAGGCGGAGGACCAACGGGTGCCCGGATCGCCGTCGGTGGCGTTCCCCGGGCCGTGGTCGTCGCCGTCGGTGCTGGAGGCGGTGGCGGTGGCGTGCAGGGCGAGGTCGGTGCCGGGACGGGCGCCGTCGAACACCGACAGGGCCCACAGGGAACTCCCCCAGCCGGTGGCCCGGGTCAGGCATCTGACGCGGATGTGCCGGGCCTTGGTCGGGCCGAGGTCCAAGGACTGGGTGTAGGCGTCGGTGGAGGGGACGAAGGGCAGCGGTGTGTCGTACTCGTAGCCGAACTGCCGGATGCCGAAGCGGGTGGTGCGCCGGTCGCTCTCGGCGCCGTCGCTCTCGGCGACCAGGGTCAGTTCGTGCAGGTGGGGCTCGCCGAGGCCGTTGGGCCACCACAACTTGGGACTGCTCACCCTCAGTTGACGGTAGGCGGCGGGGGTGAACGTCACCTCGGACCGCTCGCCCGCCGGGACGGTGACGGTGCGGGAGACACGTATGCCGTCGAAGGAGACGGTGACGGTGGTGCGGTGGTCGGTGGCGTCGGCGTTGCGGACGGGCACGGTGACGGTCAGCTCGGCGACGGACAGGTCGGGCAGCAGCGGCAGGACGGTGTCGACCCGTGGGTCGCCGATCACCACGTGCCCGGTGGAGCGCAGCCGTACGTGGTTCCAGATGCCCGCGCCCCGGTCGCGGACGGCCGGCATCCAGTCCCAGCCGGCGGAGGCCAGGTAGGTGGGTGAGTTGAGGTTCATCCGGTCGGCGCCCGGGTCCACCCAGGCCTCCCCCGCCGGGCCCTTGTCGCCGGGGCTGCCGGGCACCGGCATCGGCGCGATCCCCACGGCCAGGGTCTGGGGGCCGCTGTCGGCCAGCAAGGCGGTGATGTCGTGGGCCGAGCGGGCGAACGGGTAGGTCAGGTCGCCCACCCGGTGACCGTTGAGCCAGAGGTCGGCCTTGTGGTTGACGCCGTCGAACTCCAGCCAGATCCGCCGGCCGGAGCCGGTGCGCAGTCCGCGCGGCAGCTCGAACTCCCGCCGGTACCACCAGGAGTGCCGGGACAGGGCCTCGGGGACGTGGAGGTTGTTCAGACCGGCCACCGGGTCGGGCAGCAGGCCCCGCTCGACGAGCGAGCCGAGGACGGTGCCCGGTACGGTCGCGGGCAGCCAGTCCGCGGTGTCCACGCCCGCCTTGGAGAGCTCCGCTCCCCCGCCGCCCGCCCAGTCGTCCGTGGTCAGCCGCCAGCCGGACTCCAACGGGACCGCTCCGTCGCGGCCGACCGACAGGCGGGGGGCCTCTTCGGTGTGCGTGCCCCAGTCCGTCCAGCCGGTGGCGGCGGGCCGGTGGCCCTCGACGGTGCCGTACACCTCGAACCCGTTGAGGCCGAGCGGGTTGGCGCTGGACCGCCTGCGGGCCGTCATCCGGACCCAGCGGGCGGTCACCGGCCGGGTGAGCTGGATGTTCACCTCGCCGCCGGTGCCGGCGGCGGTGCGGTGCACGCTGGTCCAGGAGCGCTGGTCGCGGGAGGTCTCCACGACGAAGTCCACCGCGTAGCTGGACAGGATCTCCTTGCCGGTGGTGCCGTGGGCCCAGTTGCCACCGGCGGGGGGTATGAACACCGGGTCGCCCGCCTCGGCCTCGAAGGTCAGCCGGATCGCGGTCACCTGGCAGTCGGCCTGGAGGTCGACCGAGATCCACTGGGGGTCGCCGTCCCCGGCCCGCCAGCCGGAGCCGCGTACTCCCCGCGAGGTCATCCGGTCCACCGCGAACTCGCCGGGAGTGGCTGCGTAGGACGTCGAGGAGACCTGGACGGGCCGGTGGGCGGCGATTTCGGCCGGTGCCGGGGAGGTCGGCGGCCGGTGGGCGGGGCCTGTCGCGGTCGCCGTGACATCGGCGGCGGCAGCGGCCGTGGGCAGGAGCGTGCCGAGGCCGAGGCCCGCCAGCAACGTGGAACCGGCGGTGACGACCGAGCGCCGGGACGGGAGGTCAGCCATGGGTGGGACGTCCAATCACAGGGTGCGGGAGAGGAGGCCGGTGGTGCAGCAGTGGCTGGGAAGGCACGGCACGACTCACGGCCTGACAACGTTGCCAAAGGCTCGGGCCGGACACACGTGTCTGTCAAGACCTGTGACGACGGTCATCAGTCGGCGGGGGAGTCACCCAGGAAGGAACGCCGCGAGGCTAGTTGCCGCCGCAACGCGAGGAAGCGGCGGCAGGGGACGGCTGGTACGCCGATGGGGCCGCCCCTTGGCGGGGGGCGGCCCCATCGTCGAGTTGCTTGTCGGAATGTCCGTGTGCTTGCCGCTGGGGACCCCGCGAGGCCTTCGGGGTTTCTCCGGCCCCCGGGTCCTTTCAGCAGACGGCCGGTGCGGTGTGACCCGTACCGCCCTGGGTCTTCGGCGAGTGGGTCCGGTGGAACGGAACCAGGGCCAGCGAGCGGACGGCGACGGTGCCGATGAGACCCGTGGCGGCGGCGACCACGACCCAGCTCAGCGGGGTGCTCCACCGAGCTCCGGTGAGGGACAGCAGGCGGATGCCGTAGGTCGCGCTCGCCGCGGTGGTGAAGGTCAGGGCCCAGAAGCCGAGGGCGAAGGGCAGCCGCAGGTAGTCGCGGACCAGGAAGAGATGGGGCAGGAGCAGCGCCGCCATGGTGCCGAGCAGGATCTCATGTGCCGTTCCCGGCCGCCCCCCGGTGATCGCCCACCAGGCGTTGCCGGCGACGGCGGGCGGGGCGGAGAAGATGGCCAGGGTCGGCAGCAGCGGCCGGGGGATCTCCGGGCCCGTGGTGAAGCGGGCCAGGAGCAGCGCGCCGATCAGTATCCAGAACAGGACGCCGGAGGCGAACAGCACCTTGGCCGCTCCGGGATGACCGATCGTCGCCAGGGACTGTGCGGAGATCAGGGACGCGGCGACCGTGGGCAGCAGATGCCCGCCGTGCAGAGTCGCCGGGTCGCGCGGAACCGTCAGCATCCTGGCGATGAACCATCCGCCGAAGGCGGCGCTCAGGGCGAGCATGAACCACACCAGCGCCTCCCCGACCGCCGGGAACCACACCGACAGGCGGGCCGACAGCAGGGATCCGGCGACGGGGGCGAGGGCCGCGAACGGACCGAGCACGGGGTGCCGCAGATCCTCGGCGACGTCGTTCAGGCGCAGCCCCGCGGCGGCGTAGCGGACGATCGTCACGAGCCAGGCGGTGGCCGCCACCAGCCAGAGGATGTCGGCGATCGGCTCGGGCGCCCCCAGTTCACCGGCGGCCGTCCAGGTGCCGGCCAGGCCGGAGAGGCCGAAGGCGATGCCGAAGGTGTTGAGGGGAAGCCGCGCCCTGGTGGGACGGGGAGTGTCGGTGGAGGCCGCCGGGCGGGTCGATGGTGCGGACATCAGGACTCCATGGCTGTGTGGGGCGTGTGGCGCGGTGCTCGGGCGCGGCTTCCGGTCGGAGGATCACGCCCCGTTTCGAGGACGCTCTGATCTTGCGCCCGAGCCATCTCATAAGTCCAAGGACTAGGTTTGATCTCTACCATAAATTGAATGCATGACATTGGGGAGGCCGTGAAACCGGCGGTCCCCGCCCCGAGGAGCGCGCCGCCGTGCGGTCCTGACCGGACCGCACGGCGGCGCGCGGTGGCGAGTTCAGCGGCCGTGGCCCAGTGGGTCGAGATGCTCGGGGGTCGCTTCGTCGGCGGTCGTGGACTCGCTCAGGTGCCTGCGGCGCTCGTCCTCGGCGAGCTGCTCCCGGGCCGCCGCCGTCGCGTACCGGTAGGCGTCGACGCCCACCAGCAGGCGCAGCGGCGGTTCCTCCTGAGCCACCACGTCCAGCAGGAGGCGGGCCACCTTGGCGGGGTCGCTGGCCTGGGTCGCGCCTGATCCGTGGACGGCGGCGGTGACGCCGACCGTCGGTTCGTACTCGGGGCGCACCGGCGCGACGCGCATGGAGGCGCCCGCCCAGTCCGTCGCCATGCCGCCCGGCTCCAGCACGGTGACCTTGATGCCCAGCGGGGCGACTTCCTTGGCGAGGACCGAGGAGAAGCCGCCGACGGCCCACTTGGCGGCCTGGTAGGCGGACAGTCCCGGGGTGGCGAGCCTGCCGCCGACCGAGGACACCTGGACGATGTGTCCGGAGCGCTGTTCCCGCAGAACCGGTAGCGCGGCCTGGGTCAGCCGGACCACTCCGAAGAGGTTGGTGTCCACCTGGGCGGAGAAGTCGTCGAAGTCGACGTCCTCGACGGAGGCGACATTGGCGTAGCCCGCGTTGTTGACCAGGACGTCCAGCCTGCCGAACCGTTCGACCGCGGTCCGGACGGCGTCCGCGGCCTGTCCGGAGTCGGTGACATCGAGGGGCACCACGGCGATGCGGTCGCCGTATTCGGCGACTATGTCGTCGAGCGCGTCGAGGGAGCGGACGCCGGCCACCACCCGGTGACCGTCGGCTGCGGCGGCTCGGACGATCTCACGGCCGAGACCACGCGAGGCGCCGCTGACGAGGAAGACAGAGGACACGGAGAACTCCAGGGAGGAAGGAACCGTCACTGACGCGGTGGGCGGCCGGGGGAGTGCGGCACGCGGGGAGGTCGGAATGCCCTCCGCTCGTGCGCCCGGCCCTGACGACCCGCTGCGAAATACGTTAACAGAACGTTGTTCTCTTAAATTCCGGGTCCGTTTTGCATGCATGAAATCTATGGAATCCAGCACATCGAATCATTGGATTCATCGAGAGTTCCCTACCAGAGTGATCCCCGAGCCCGCCGGACAGAGCGGGGTCGCTCACTCGACTGTTGGAGGGATTCTCATGGCCACGTCTCAGGACCTCGGTGGACAGCGGATCGTCGTCATCGGCGCAGGCTCGGCCACCGGACGTCGGCTCGCCCAGACGGCTTCCGCCGCGGGAGCCGAGCTCGTTCTGGCGGGGCCGGACCTCGCGAAGTTGGAGACGACCGCCGCCGCACTCCCCGGCAAGGCCGAGACGGTTCACCTCGACATCACCGACGAGAGCTCGATCGCGGCCCTCGCCGAGCGGGTCGGCCGGTTCGACCACCTCGTCTCGCTGGCCGCGGTGCCCGCCAACGGTCCGCTGGCCACCCTCGAGCCCGAAGACGTCCAGCGGGCCATGGCGGCCAAGGTGACCGGCCCGCTGTTCCTGGCCAAGCACCTGTCCGGCCAGGCCAACGAAGGTGGCTCCTTCACCTTCTTCTCCGGTGTCGCCGCCTGGCGTCCGGCTCCCGAGCGCACCGTGATGGCCACCACCAACGGAGCCCTTGCCTTCCTCGTCCAGGCGCTCGCCGTGGAGATCGCCCCGCTGCGCGTGAACGCCGTCTCGCCCGGCATCGTCGACAGCGGCGCCTGGGACAAGCTCGGTGTGAACAAGGAGGGCTTCCTGCGGGAGGTGGCCGGCAAGAACCCCGCCCGTCGCGTCGGCACCGCGGACGACCTCGTCGACGCCGTCCTGTTCGCCATGGGCAACCCCTATGTCACCGGCACCGTCCTCCACGTGGACGGCGGCGGCCGGCTGGCCTGACCGGAAGAAACGCGGAGGAACCGCCCGCGATCTATTACGGCGTAATAGATCGCGGGCGGTTCCTCATGGGCGACGCGTGGCCGGGCGGTGCCGGACGGCGAATCCGACGACACAAAATCCGCATCCCACTTTGCATGACCATGCGTTGTTCTGCATACTCTTTCTATGTCCAAGGTCCTTACCTCCCTTCCGGCCGGCGAGCGCGTCGGCATCGCCTTCTCGGGCGGCCTCGACACCTCTGTCGCCGTCGCATGGATGCGCGACAAGGGCGCCATCCCGTGCACCTACACCGCCGACATCGGCCAGTACGACGAGCCCGACATCGCCTCGGTGCCCGGCCGCGCCAAGAGCTACGGCGCCGAGGTCGCGCGCCTGGTCGACTGCCGCGCGGCACTCGTCGAGGAGGGCCTGGCCGCGCTCACCTGCGGGGCCTTCCACATCCGCTCGGGCGGACGCTCCTACTTCAACACCACGCCGCTCGGCCGCGCCGTCACGGGAACCCTCCTGGTCCGGGCGATGCTCGAGGACAACGTGCAGATCTGGGGCGACGGGTCGACCTTCAAGGGCAACGACATCGAGCGGTTCTACCGCTACGGTCTGCTCGCCAACCCGCAGCTGCGGATCTACAAGCCCTGGCTGGACGCGGACTTCGTGACCGAGCTCGGCGGCCGCAAGGAAATGTCGGAGTGGCTCCTCGCCCACGACCTGCCCTACCGCGACAGCACGGAGAAGGCGTACTCCACCGACGCCAACATCTGGGGCGCCACCCACGAGGCCAAGACCCTGGAGCACCTGGACACCGGGGTGGAGACCGTTGAGCCGATCATGGGCGTGCGGTTCTGGGACCCCGAGGTCGAGATCGCCACCGAGGACGTCACGATCGGCTTCGAGCAGGGCCGCCCGGTGACCATCAACGGCAAGGAGTTCGCCTCCCCCGTCGATCTGGTGATGGAGGCCAACGCCATCGGCGGCCGGCACGGCATGGGCATGTCCGACCAGATCGAGAACCGGATCATCGAGGCCAAGAGCCGCGGCATCTACGAGGCCCCCGGTATGGCGCTGCTGCACGCGGCGTACGAGCGCCTGGTCAACGCCATCCACAACGAGGACACCCTCGCCCAGTACCACAACGAGGGACGGCGGCTGGGCCGGCTGATGTACGAGGGCCGCTGGCTCGACCCGCAGGCGCTGATGGTGCGCGAGTCGCTTCAGCGCTGGGTCGGCGCGGCCATCACCGGTGAGGTCACACTGCGGCTGCGGCGCGGTGAGGACTACTCGATCCTCGACACCAAGGGTCCGGCGTTCAGCTACCACCCGGACAAGCTGTCCATGGAGCGCACCGAGGACTCGGCGTTCGGCCCGGTGGACCGGATCGGTCAGCTCACCATGCGCAACCTCGACATCGCCGACTCGCGCGCCAAGCTGGAGCAGTACGCCGCGATCGGTCTGATCGGCACCGCCAATCCCGCGATCGGGGCTGCCCAGGCGGCAGCGACCGGACTGATCGGCACCATGCCGGAGGGCGGCGCCGAGGCCATCGCCTCCCGCGGCGAGGTGTCCGGCGACGACGAGATGCTGGACCGTGCCGCGATGGAGTTCGGCACCGACTGACCAGCTCCGTCGGGACCAGGACGCGACATCCTCCAGGGGACGCGCTGTCGAAAAGGGCCGGGTCGACGCATGAGGCGTCGACCCGGCCCTTTTTCGTTTACCGGGGTTGCTCTATTACGCCGTAATAGATCGCGACCCCCGGCTCGGGGAAGGCGGCTCATGGCCCCCCTCCTCGTTCTGCAGCGCGGCTGCCGCCAGATAGGCCGCATGAGCTTCCCTGTTCGTGGTGACGGGGGAGGCCGTTCGCTGTTCGAGCTTTCGCAGGGACCGTACGGCGGCACCCAGATAGCGGTCGAGACTGACCATCTGGGTGGGGGTGGCACAGTCGGGGAGTACGGCGGAGATCTCGTCCAGCCAGTACTCGGCGTCCTCGTCCAGCACCAGCGCGCTCCTTTGTTCCAGGAGCCTTCGCGCGACGGGAAGCAGCAGCCGGTGGCTTCGTTCCGCGGCCTCCTGCCGGCGCCGTTCCGCCTCCGCCTCCAGGGCTCTGCGGCGCTCGGCCTCCAGAACCGCTTCGGGGGTTCGGCGCACCGGGCGCGCCGCCGGGGTGTCATCGGTCAGTGTGACCGCCTGCAAGCGCTTCGCCTTGTTGTACGCAGCGCTCGGGGCCGCGACGGCCAGGGCGGGCGCGAGCCGGGCCCAGGGGACACCCGCTCCGCGTGCGTCGGTCACGGCCCGGAGCTGATGGAGGTCGGTCTGCTCTCTCAGGTACTCCCACAACCGCACCCGGTGGAGGGCGGCGGAACACTGCGCTTCCGGAGTACCGCGCCGCAGTGCGGAGGCGTGCTTCTCCGCGTAGAGGAGAGCCGCGTAGATCTCCTCGTCCTCGGGCATGCGCTCCACGTCCGGGTCTCCCGCGGCCTCGTGGAGCTGCCGCAACTCGGCGATCAACGCTTTCGCATCCAGAGGACCGATCCGGATGGGCGTCTTGACCAGCGGTTTTGTGGAGCGGTCAGCCGTCTGCCTGCGCTTTGCCATGCAGGAGAGTGTGCTGCACGGGAGGTGTTTCACACAATGTGAAACACCGTAAGCGCGAGCCGGCCGGGCAGTCCTCCGGGCTCCCGGGTATTACGGCGTAATAGCCGCTTGACCTGCCGGTTTCTTCATGCCGGTGCTCTGGCGCGGGGCGGGGCGGGGCAGGGAGGATCTCGCGACGGCCTGGAAGCTCCTGGACAACTGCTACGGCTGCCGGTCCCCCGGCGGCCGTAGGGGGCGGGGAGCCCTTCCCCGCACACCGGAACTCCGGGGGTATTACGCCGTAATACCCCCGGTCACCAGACCCGTCGCCAGGGCACGGGCCGCGGTGGTGAGGCGGGGCAGCAGGTCCACCTTCATATGGGCGAGCTTCGGCTCCTCCGCGTAGAGACGGGCCAGTGCGGGCGGGGGAGTGGCGATCTGCCACAGCGCGCCCGCCAGCAGACTGAGGTCTCCGATGAGTTCCCGAGCAGCCGGCTGGGGCAGCTCGGGGAGGAAGCGCCCGCAGATCTCGGTCAGGTCGTTGAGCGCGTCGAGGGTGGCCAGCTTGTAGCCGAGCACGGCTTCCATGGACACATGCCGTTCGAGATTGAGCGCCACATGCGCGAGCAGATCGCAGAAGAGCGGCTGATCGACCAAGGTCCGGCAGAGGAGCTCGGCCAGCTCCTCGACGGTGCCGTCGGTCCTGTCCCCCAGGGACTGACCGACGGCAGTGGCCCATTGGGACCAGCCCTCTGCCGTCAAGCGCAGGAAGATCTCCTCCCGTGTCTCGACGTACCGCAGAACGGCAGACTTCGCGAGGCCCGCCTCGGCCGCGATGTCGGTCAGCGTCACCTCACGCACTCCCTTGTGCAGGGCGAGGGACCGAGCCGCCTCGATGATCGAGGCCAGCCTGAGTTCCTTGTGCGCGGGACGCCGGGCGCGACGCACATGCGGGGGGAGTGTGTTCACCTCGCCCAATCTACCGAAGCGACCGGTCCGGCCCTCCTGGCGAAGCGGTGCCCCCGCAGGGACGGAGGGACCCGAGTGACTGGGATCCCGAGTGAGTGCGGAGAGCGCGTGAAAAGACTCCGCGAGCACCAGAAGCTGGGGGACAGGGACTGAGGGACCCAAAAGCCGGAACACGGAACGGACCACAGGGACTGGTGCTCCGGACCTGGGACAGGGCGGGATGGGGGACAAGCCGTTGCGCAGGGACCGAAACGGGGTAGGGACCAACAGGGATCGGAACGGGAGCGCGGAGCCAGTGGCCCTCGGCGGCCGTCGAGGGCGGAAAACGCACGGTCCCCAGGGACTTACAGAGACCAGGGACCAAAAGACAGGGGCCGACAGGGTCTGGGTCCCGCTTCGGTCCCTGAGCCATTTTCGCAGGTCAGAGGCTTATTACCCAGAGAACAAGGGACTGTAGGGACCCAACCTCCTATTTATAAGCAGAATTCTTCTTGTGTGTTCATATGCACGCGCGCATACAAACAAGTACTTGAGCACGTCATAATTGGCGATTTCAGTCCCTCCGGTCCCTCATGAAAGCTCCGCAAGCCTCTGACCTGCAAAAACACCAGGGACTGAGGCTCAGGGACCGAAAGCTCGCAGACCCTGCTTCCGCCCCTGCGGCGAGTCCCTGGCCCCTCTCAGGCCCTGTCGAGGCCGGGAGCAGCCTTGAGGGCAGGGGCAAGAGCCGGGAGCGGCTCTCAGTCCCTCCAGGGACCCAAGCTTGTGCAGGGACCGAAGGGAGCCGCCCGAGTCGGATCCGTCAGTCCCTCACAGCTTCGGTCCCTGGAGGGGCTTTTCCAGGGACCGTCAGTCCAGCCAGGCGGTGAACAACGCGTTCAGCCCCTCGGCCATCGTGGGATGGGCGATCATTCCGTCCCTCAGTGCGTTGTACGGCAGGCCGGCCAGCATGGCTGTCTGGACGACGGTGACGACCTCTGCCGCCTCCGGGCCGAGCAGGGCCACACCGAGGATCTGCTCGCTGTCACGGTCCACGACGGCCTTCCACACGCCCCGGGTGTCCCGCAGGGTCCGTGCCCGCGGAATGGCCGCCACGGGCAGTCTGGCGACCCTGATGCGGTGTCCTGCCCGGCGGGCCTCGTCCTCGGTGAGTCCCACGCGGGCCAGCTCGGGGTCGGTGAAGAGGTTCCACGGGACGAGCCGGCCGCTGGTGCTGCGGTTGCCTCCCGCGATGTTGGCCTTCACGATGCGGTAGTCGTCCAGGGAGACATGGGTGAACTGGGGGCTGCCCGCCACGTCGCCCACCGCCCAGGTGCGCGGTGCGCTGGTGGCCAGTCGGTCGTCGACCGCTACGAACCCCTTCTCGGTGATCCGCACCCCCGCCGCGTCCAGGCCGAGCCCCTCGGTGACCGGCGTACGCCCTGTGGCGGCCAGCACGTCGTCCGCGGTCAGGGTCCGGCCGTCGCCCAGCAGCACCGCGACCTTGCCGTCCTGACGCGAGACCTCCTTCACCGTCACCTCGGTGAGCAGTTCCACGCCGTCCTCGAGCAGATGCCCGAGCAGGACCTCGGCGACGTCGGCGTCCTCCCGCGGCAGCAGTCGCCCTCCGCTCTCCAGGACGGTGACCCGGCTGCCGAAGGCAGCGAACATCTGGGCGAACTCCAGCCCGACGTAACCCCCGCCGATGACCACCAGGCTCCGCGGGATGTGATGCAGGTCCATGATGGACTCGCTGGTGAGCGGCTTGGCCTCGGCGAGCCCGGTGATCGGCGCGATCCGTGGGACCGTACCCGTGTTGATCACCACGTCCCGGCCCCGCACCACGCGGCGGCCGCCGTCGTTGAGGGCGATCTCGACGGTGCGCTCCCCGATGAAGCGCGCGGTCCCCATCGCCAGGTCCATGCCACTGTCGAGGAACTGGCGGAGGTTGACCTCCACCATGCCCGAGACGACATCCTCCTTGTGGGAGCGCAGCAGCTCCAGGTCCACCTCGGGCTGCCCCAGCCGCAGCCCCAGTGCCTCGGCACCCGTCGCCCTGCGCAGCAGCCGTGCGCTGGTGACCAGCGACTTCGTGGGGATGCACGCGACGTTGATACAGGTGCCGCCGATCATGCCCCGCTCCACCATCACCACGCGCTGCCCGGCGCGGGCGGTGTCCATGGCCAGCGTCTTGCCTGCCTTGCCGCCCCCGACGACCAGCAGGTCGACATCCTCCACGTCCTGCGAACCGACCACGACAGTGAGCCCTTCTTCCGTTCCACGGTGAGGGGAGTGCTTCCGGCGGCTGCCGGACCCCCTTTTCCGTCAGGCTCCTCCATCCGTCCAGCGTCCGCATCGGTCAAGTGACTTGCGGCGACCGGAGACGTGCCGCTCCTGCCCGCGTCTGGAAGAACGGTGTGCGACGGGCGAGGCCGGTGTGCGGATGCCGGTGCTCCGTGCTCCCACCGATCCGTCCGAGCCGAGGCGGACTCTCAGAGCAGCGCGATGCCGCAAGCACAAGATCCAGGCTCTCTTCCTTTTCTCGCGCCGCGCGGGATATCCCTGATGATGAGCGGCCGGTCGGCGGGCGCAGTGCGGAGGGGAGCAGGCCATGGGCGATGGACGAATCGATGGCGGCTGGCATGTGGACGAGCGCTGTATGAACTGCGACGTCGCCCGGCAGCTCGCGCCCGGCCTGGTCGGTGAGGTCGGCGGCCGCTCGGTCGTCCTGCGCCAGCCAACTGGCCAATCCGAGCTCCGGCAGCTCCATGCTGCCGCGCATGCCTGTCCCACTCGGTCGATCCGTCCCCCGGCCGGGCCGCTGGATACAGCATTGGACCCCTTTCCCATGGCCCTGGACGACACCGTGTACTTGTGCGGGCACAACTCCACGCACACCGCGGGAGCCAATTCCTACCTGTTACGCCGCCCCGACGGCACCGCGATGATGGTGGACACGCCGCGCTGGAGCACTTCGTTGGCCACGCGCTACGAGGCGCTGGGCCGTGTCACCGATGTCCTGCTCACCCACCGCGACCATGCCGCGCACGGCCGTCGCTACGCCGACCGCTTCGGCGCCCGGCTGTGGATCCATGAGGGTGACCTTGACGCAGCTCCGGACGCCGACCGTGTGCTCCGTGGCACCGACCCGGCAGAGATCGCCGACGGGGTGACCGTCTTTCCGTTCCCCGGACACACGCGGGGCAGCGTGCTCTACCTCGCTGACGAGCGGTACTGCTTCAGCGGCGACAGCTTCTACTGGTCGCGCACGACAGCGGACATCGAGGTGACCGAGACTGTCACCTGGTACTCCATCGGGGAGTTGGCCGCCTCTATGGCCCGGACCGCTGACCGGCTGCGTTTTGAGTGGCTGCTGCCGGGCCATGGCGACCGTCGTCGACTCCCCGGCGACGACATGGCACGGCGGCTGCGACGGCTGACAGCGCGTACCCGAGAGCTCCGGCCCCGACCCGTCGACTTCACCGCAGTGCGCTGGTAACGGGCCGACCCGCGTGTTCGGCTGGCGGCAGCAGTGACATGACGTCGGCCGCGCGGGTTCTTGCGGTGTGCCCCCCCCCAAGCAGGTCGCGGGGCCGCGGCTCATCGCGCCTTCTGCGGTCTCTCGCACCGACATCTCGGCAAGCCGGTCGAAGAACTCGCGCCACACCGGTGAGCGTGTTGCGAGTCCAGACGCCATGTACGGCGAAGGGGCGGGCGTCCGACCGCGCCGCCCGGCGGGCCACCTGCCACAAACCAGGCACCGAACTTCGTCACC
The DNA here is from genome assembly GCF_043079345.1 of Streptomyces sp. NPDC015220. Taxonomy (NCBI): domain Bacteria; kingdom Bacillati; phylum Actinomycetota; class Actinomycetes; order Kitasatosporales; family Streptomycetaceae; genus Streptomyces; species Streptomyces sp. NPDC015220. Next base: position 469,190 of record NZ_JBIBUK010000004.1, read on the forward strand.
CTCATCTGCTCCCGCAGGCTCGCCGGCCCGCCGCCGTGGTAATTCGATGGCGCACATGAACCGGTGCGTTCACCCTGGTCCCCGTGGCAGAACCCAAATACCAGATTCGAGCCCTGCACACGGCTTCCACGGTCACCGTCTACCAGGCGTACGCCCCTGAGATCGGCGTGCCGGCCGCCCAGAAGGGCCGTTTCCCGGAGGTGTGGCGGCGGAACCGGATGACATGGATCAAGCCGTCGTTCCTGTGGATGATGTACCGCTGCGGGTGGGGCACCAAAGAAGGACAGGAGACCGTACTCGCCGTCGAGATCTCCCGTGAAGGCTTCGAGTGGGCACTGGCACACTCCTGCCTGTCCCACTACGAGCAGGGCCTCCATGCCGACCACGCCACGTGGAAGCGCGATGTGAAGCGGGCTCCGGCCCGGGTGCAGTGGGACCCCGAACGCGATCTGCACCTCCAGCCACTTGCCCACCGATCGCTCCAGCTCGGCCTCGCCGGCGAAGCCGCACGCCGCTACGCCGACGAGTGGATCGTCTCCATCACCGACGTCACACCGCTGGCCCACACCGTTCACGCGCATGTACGGGACGGAGAGCTCGACGCCGCACGGCGACTGCTGCCCCGCGAACGCCCCTATCTCGTGAACGAAGGGGTTCTGACTCACCTGCACCAGTGAGCCGGACCGCCGATCGAGACGGTCCCCAAGCCGGCCCAGGCAGCCGTCAGCGACCGGTCGGTCGCTCGACCGACCGGCTTCGCATTATTACGGCGTAATAGCTCGCGGGGTCCCGATGTCCCTCTCGGCCGGTGGTGGCGCGGGGGACGTGCCGCCACCGGCCGGCCCCGTTCAGGCCGGGTTCGGAGACCCTTCCAGGGAGAACGGGAGGTCCTGCGGCAGCAATGTGGTCAGTGCCTCCCGGTCGGGGTCCGTCATGGTGCCCAGGCGGCCCGCCTGGCGAGTCATCATCTGCTCGACGAGCTGCCTGGCCAGCCGCGCGTTGCCGAACGAGCGGGACCGGGGGAGTGCGTCCAGATATCCGCGCAGGGCCGCCAGGGTTTCCGGCGCGCACTCGTACTCGGCGGCGGCGGCCTGTTCGGCGACGATCGACAGCAACTCGTCCGTCGAGTAGTTCTCGAACTCGATCCGGCGGGTGAAGCGGGATGCCAGACCGGGGTTGGAATCGAGGAAGCGAGCCATCTCGTCCGGGTAGCCGGCGACGATGACGACCACCTCGTCGCGGTGGTCCTCCATCAGCTTCAGCAAGGTGTCCACGGCCTCACGGCCGAAGTCCTGGGGGGAGTGCTCCGGGACCAGGGTGTACGCCTCGTCGATGAACAGCACACCGCCGATGGCCCGTTCGAAGGCGTCCGTGGTGAGCTGGGCGGTGTGACCGATGTAGCGCCCCACCAGATCGGCGCGGGCCACCTCCACGAGCTGTCCACGCGGCAGGATGCCGAAGGATCGCAGCAGCTCCGCGTAGAGCCGGGCGACGGTCGTCTTGCCGGTGCCGGGCGGACCCGAGAAGACCAGGTGGTGGCTGATCCTCGGGGTGGGCAGGCCGACCGCCGCCCGCTGCCGGTAGGCGGAGAGCAGGTCCACGATGCCGCCGACCTCGCGCTTGACGGCTTCCAGGCCGGTCATGGCGCGAATCCGGGCGAGCGCGTCGGAGTTCTCGACGGACTGGGCCGACCCGGACCGGACCTGGGCGGCCTCGTCGTCTCCGACGTCTTCGGGGAGCATCAGGGTCAGGTCGGTCTCGCCCGCCTCGGGCATGGACGCCAGCCGGAAGGACTGCCGGTCCACCATCTCCTCGAACACCCGGCGCGCGGCGCGGCCGTTGCCGAAGGTGGCGTCCCGCCGCATCCGGGAGAAGTGCAGGTGCAGCGCCTGCCGGGTGAGGGGGGCGAGAACGTAGCTGTGGTCGGCGCACATGTTCTCGGTGATGGTGACGAGTTCGTCGGTCGAGTAGTTCTCGAACTCGATGGTGCGGGTGAAGCGCGACGCCAGACCGGGGTTGGCGCTGAGGAAGTCCTCCATCTCCTTGGAGTATCCGGCGACGATGACGACGGCCTCGTCCCGGTGGTCCTCGATGAGCTTGACCAGGGTGTCGATGGCTTCCTGGCCGAAGTCGGCGCCCGAACCCTTGCTGTCGGAGAGCAGGGTGTAGGCCTCGTCGATGAACAGCACACCGCCGAGCGCCTTGCGGAACGCCTCCGTGGTCTTGATGGCGGTGCCGCCGATCACCTGGGCGACCAGGTCGGAGCGGGACACTTCGACGATGTGCCCGGACGGCAGCATGTCGAGGTCGGCGAGGATGGAGCCGTACAGGCGGGCCACCGTGGTCTTGCCGGTTCCGGGTGGGCCGGCGAAGACGAGGTGCCGGCTCATCGGCGGGGCGGGGATGCCGAGCTGGGCGCGGCGCTGGGTCAGGCGCCCCAGACTCACCAGGGTGTTGACCTGTTGTTTGACGCCGGCCAGACCCACCAGGGCGTCCAGCTCGGCGAACGGGCCCTCCGGCGGGGCGGCGGCTGAGCCCGCCCCGCTCTCGGTGGCCGCGCCCTCGGGACGGTGTGCTCCGTCGGCAGGCGACTGCGTCTGCCAGGCGTCGGGCAGACCGTTGTCGGAGCTCTCCAGGCGCTCGACCGTGAGGGTCGGGCCGGACTTGGTGTGACGCAGTCCCGCGCCCTGGTTGGAGTGGACGGTGCAGCCGCTCACCGTGATCGGTTCGGCGCCGTCCAGGCGGATGCCGTCCCCGGTGTTGCCGGTGCAGACGCAGTCCCGCAGCGTGGCCCTGCCGCCCGCGGTGACCAGGACGCCGTGTGCCCTAGAGCCGGTGACCCGGACCCGCACCAGGCCGGCTTCGCCGCCGTCGTCCACCGCCACGCCCGAACCGGAGCTGCCCGCCACCTCGCTGTCGCGCAGCGACACGCTGCCGCCCGCGCCCACGGACACGCCCGCGCGGCCCGCGGACCGGAAGGCGCTGCCGGTGAACTGGGGGCGTCCGCCCTGCTCGACGCGGAGCGCGGGTCCGGAGCCGCCGTGCACCTCGCAGTCCTCGAACCGGCCACGGCCGCCGTCCTGGACCAGGATGCCGGTGCCGTTGCCGTCCGAGATCCGCAGCCTGCGCAGCAGCGGCTGGGCGTTCGCACGCACCACCACCCCGGGCCCGCGGGCGCCCTGGACGCTCAGTCCGTCGATCTCCGCCTGGGACTCCTCGGAGAGCAGCACTCCGGCGGCCTGGCCGCCGGTCACCCTGGTGTCTCTGAGGACGGGCGCGGCGGACTGCCCGATCTGTACGGCAGGCTGCTCGGCGTCGGTGAAGACGCAACCGGTGTACCGGCCACGCGCCCGGTCGGTGACGAACAGGCCGCTGCCTGAGGTGCGTTCGGTGACGCAGCCGGTCAGCCGGGGATCACTGCGGCTCGCCACCGCGAAGCCGTGCCCGGTGGCGCCGCGTACCCGGACCCGGGTCAGTTCCGTCAGCGCGGACGACGCCAGGTAGACGCCGAGGGCGCAGTCGTCCAAGGTGGTCCGGTTGACGGCGACGCTGGTGGCGCCCTCCAGGGCGATGCCGGGCTTGCCGGTGGAGTGGATCTCGCAGTCGTCGACCGAGCCGGTGGAGTGGCCGTTCGCCAGCACCCCGTTGCCCCGGGCGTCACGCAGCACGCACGCGCGTACGACGACCCGGCCGCCCTCGCTGACGACCACCGCGGACGTGCCCAGATCCTCCAGGACGCAGTCCTCCAGGACACTTCCGGCCGAGCCGGTCTCGACGACGCCCGCTCCGGTCGGGTTGCTGACCCGGCAGCCCCGCATCGCAAGGGAACCGGTGTTCCGGCTGAGCAGCGCCGTCCAGCCCGTGCCGATCACCTGGCAGCCGTCCAGGGCGACCTGGCCGCGCACGGCGTCCACCACGGGCAGGTCGTCCTCGCCGCCGCGCAGCACGAGATCCGTCAGCAGGACCGCGTCCGCGGCCAGGGTGAGCGCACTGCCGGTACGCGGGGCGATCTCCACCGAACCCGGCGGGCCGTCGGCCACGATGCTGACCTGGGCCCGTACGGTCAGGCTCTCGGCGTACGAGCCCGGGCCGACCCGGATCACCGCTCCCGCACGCGCACGTGCCAGGGCCGACGCGATGGTTGGATACTCACCGTCCTGGCCCACGGTCAGTGTCGTGCGTGCCACGGCCCATCCTCCTCAGTGTGCTGCCGCTCATCCGGCCCGGCCCGGTTCCCGGGTTCCCCCGCACCGCCTGCGGCCTTTCGACAGCCCTCGGTCCGGCCGGGGTTGGCCACCCACCTGACAGGTGTGCCGCGGTCCGGACGCTGCGTTTCCGAGAGTACTCAAGGAATACGTGTCTCAACGACGGCGCGGTGTGCGCAGATGGCCACGACGGGAAACATGTTGAGAAACGTGTGTCCCGTCGGGGCAGGCCGGGCGGGTTCGGAAGCCGGCGAGGGCGGTCTTGCCGATGGCGGCGCCGACCTCCGGGAGGCGGTGGCCCTCCCGCAGGTCGGCGGCGTCGATCGCACCCAGGCGCCTTCTTCTTTCTGTACGGGTGCGCGGGGGAGGGACCGGCGAGGAACGCGGTGACCGCGGCGGCGGAGTCAGTCCCGCGGACGCGGATGCCGGTGGAGCGCCCCGCGGCATCCGCATGGCGAAAACGCCCGCACCGCGGCGGTGACCGTGGCCGTGGGGCGGCACCCGGAAGCGGTCAGTGCCTGGTGCGCCCGGGCGCCGTCAGTACCGTGTTCGGCAGGGCCTCGCCCCGCGCGTAGTGGTGCAGCTGCCGGATCAGGAAGCTCCGGGAGGCTTCCTCGAAGGCGTCGGTGAACGCCCCGACGTGCGGTGTCAGCAGCGCGCCGGGCAGTCGCCACAGCGCATGGCCGACGGGCAGCGGCTCGGGGTCGGTGACGTCGAGGGCGGCCCGCACCCGGCCGGCGGCCACCTCGGCCGTCAGGGCGTCGGTGTCGACGAGTTCGCCCCTGCCGACGTTGACGAGGATCGCGCCGTCGGGCAGGAGGGCGAGCGCCGCCGCGTCGAACATCCGGTACGTCTCGTCGGTGGCCGGCGCGCACAGGACGACGGCGTCCACGGTCGTCAGCAGATCCGGCAGGGCGTCGGCGCCGTGGACCACGACGCCCGAGGCGGAGCGGAAGGTGCGGGCCAGCCGCACCACGGTGCAGCCGAACACCTCCAGCCGGTCGGCGAGCAGGGCCCCCACCGGTCCCTGCCCCACCACCAGGACTCGCTTGCCGCCCAGGGTGGTGAGGCTGCGCGGCGCCCACCGCTGCTCGCGCTGGGCGCGCGCGAAGCCCGGTATGTCGCGGGCGGAGGCGATGAGCAGGCCGAGCGCCAGTTCGGCGGTGGGGCCCGCGTGCACCCCGCGCCCGGTGCACAGCCGGGCGCCGGGCGGCAGCAGGTCCAGACGCGGGAGCAGGTAGTCGTAGCCGGAACTGAGCACCTGGAGCACGTCCAGGTCGCGGGTGCGCGAGAGCGCGTCGATCAGGGAAACGTACCCCTTCGTCCCCGGGAAACCGGTCAGGAAGCGGACCTCCTCGGGAGCGCTGGGGTACACGTCGGTGCCGTCCCAGTAGAGACAGGTGAGCCCCTCGGGCAGGTCGTCCAGCTCCTTCGGCTCGTACGGGAGCCACACCACCGGGTCGTTGACGGTGTCGGCAGACATCTTCCGGGTTCCTCCGCTCGTGCGGTCCCGCACGACAGGACATCGGCTGCACGAGACCGGGACGGGCCGGGGTTCAACCGGATGCCGCTGTCCTGCGGGAGGGGCGCCGACGAGGCGGCGCCGGGTGGTCGGGTCGGGTTCGCCGACGCCACGCTCGGCGTAACCGGGTCAGGTGGGGGAGGGGTCGGCGACGTGGTCGGGGTCGGGCGAGGTGGGGGAGGGGTCAAGCGGCGTGACGGGGGCGAGGTGGGGGAGGGGCCGGCGGCGTGACCGGGCGAAATGGGAGGTGGGGCCGGCGGTGTAGTCGGGCCGGGGTGAGGGGTGGGGGAGGGGACCGGCCGTGTGGCGGGGCGAGGTGAGGCAGGGGGCCGGCGGTGAGGCGGAGGAGGGCCGGCGGTGAGGCGGAGGAGGGCCGGCGGTGAGGCGGAGGAGGGCCGGCGGCGAGGCCAGGTGAGGTGGGGGGAGGGAACGGGCGACGTGGACGGGGTGGGGTAGGGGAGGGGGCCGGCGGCGTGGCCGGGGCGGGGCGAAGGGGTGGGGGAGGGGAGTGGTCACGGTTGCGGGGCACGGCGGCCGAGTCGCTTCACGGCGCGTGGCCTACGGCCGAGCGCCGGTCACGGCCGGCCGGGGGGTCCCGCCGCCGGGAACTCGGCCGCCCCCGCCGCGATGTGTTCGCGAGTCCCCGGAGGCGAGCCGGACCATCGGGGAGAAGGAGGCGGCCCGGCGTGGATCGCCGCCCGGCCCGCCGGACGCGGTCGGAGCCGGGGCGGGGGACCGGTCACAGGGCGACCGGTCACAGGGCGACCGGTCACAGGGCGACCGGTCACAGGGCGCCGCTGCGGATGGCGTACGCCACGGCCTGGGTGCGGTTGCGGAGTTTCAGCCGCACGATGACGTCGTGGAGCACGTTCTTTATCGTCCGCTCCGAGTAGTTGAGCCGGTCGGCGACTTCGGCCGTGCTCAACCCGTCGGCCAGCAGCCCGAGCACGTCCACCTCCCGGGAGGTGAGGGCGGCACCCGGCTCCGGCCGGCCCGCCGCCTGCAGGGACTGCAACCTGTCGACCAGGGAGCGGACCATCGCGGGCGGCATGGGCGACTCGCCGTCCAGCGAGCTGTGGACGGCGCGCAGGATGTCCGCGTAGCCGACCTCGGCGCGCAGCAGGATTCCCACGACGCCCCGGTCGACCGCCTCGAGCAACTGCCGCTCGCCGATGTCGTCCGCCACCAGGAGGACCGGCGGACTTCCTCCGTCCGAGGCGCCGGAGACCTCGCCGACGCGGGCCAGGGTGCGCGCGGTGACCTCGTGCGCGATGACGAGGGCGAGCTGTGCGTGCTCCCGTTCCTCCCACGGCACCACCTCCACCCCCTCGGCCGCGCCGAGACAGGCCCTGGCGCCCTCCAGGGTGAGCAGGTCGCTCGCCGTCACCGCGATCGTGACGGGAGCCGGCTCGGGGACGCCGTCCCGTCCGCCGTGCGGCCGCAGGGCGTGTATCCGCACCGCTCCGGCCGGGGCCGGCACGGGTGTCAGACGCGTACGCTCGCGCGGTTGGCGTGCCCCGCGTTCCGCCGCCGGCCCCGCGGCCGCGGCCGTCCCGGCAGTCGTCTTCCCCGTCATGCGCCATCACCCATTTCCTGCAGCGCCCGGTCCAGTTCCTGGCGCGAACTGATGCCCAGCCGCGGGAACACCTTGTACAGGTGCGAGGCCACCGTGCGGGGCGAGATGTAGAGCCGGTCGGCGATCTCCCGGTTGGACAGTCCCGAGGCGGCGAGGCGGGCGATGCGGTGTTCCTGCGCCGACAGCAGGAGCAGTTCGGCCGCGGGCTGGGCGTCCGGTCCGTACTCCCGCACGCTCACACCCACCGCCCGCAGTTCCGCCCGGGCCCGGTCCCGCCACGGCAGGGCGCCGAGCCGGGTGAACCCGTCGTAGGCCGACCGCAGTCGGGTGCGGGCCGCCGTGGTGTCCCGCTGCCGGCGCAGCCAGGTTCCGTAGTCCAGCGCCAGACGGGCCCGGTCGAAGGGGCGGGCGGAGGCGGTCGCGGCCTCGTGCGCCTCGTGGAACCGTTCGGCGGTGTCCTGGGCCTCGGTGTGCGCGGCCAGCAATGCCCTGCCGTGCCGGACCGGCAGCGCCATGTCGCAGGAGAAGGAGCCGAGTCCGCTGCGTGCCGCCCGGGCGTCCTGCGCGCGTGCCTCCCGCAGGTCGCCCTGGTCCAGCGCGGTGCGCAGCACGTCGACGTAGGCGTGCCGGGCGACGAGGTCCCGCACCGGATCGGCGGCGGGCAGCAGCAGCCGGGTCCCCTCGTGCGCGGAGGGCTCGCGGCCGGCCAGGGCCAGCAGGTGCGCGGCGTGTTCGGCCAGGTGCGTGTGGTGCGCCGAACCGTGTTCCCGCGCCCACCGGCGGACCTCCCGCAGCAGCGGGCCAGCCTGGTCCCGGCGGCCCTGGTACGCGCAGACCATCAGCAACTGGGACTTCAGGTCGATCGCGGATCCCGTCAGTCCCTCGTCGTCCGCCTCGCGGATCAGGTCCGGAACCGTCTCGTGGAGTTCCGCCCAGCGTCCGCCGGCCGTCATCAGCGCGGCCTGCAACGACCGGCAGTGCCGCACCGCGGTCCGTTCGTCCGCGCCCGCGCGCCGCAGAACGGTGGCCACCAGACGGTTGGCGAGGGCCGTCTCGTCGACGCGCCAGGCCGCGTCGGCCAGCCAGGCCAGCCCCTTGGCGCCGAAGACGTCGGGGGAGCGCACCGTCGTGTCGGCCAGTGCGCGCAGCCGCCGCCGGATCTCGTCGGCGCGGCCGACCGGGTCGAGGTGGGCGGTGATGGCGACGCGCAGCGGCTCGTCGTCCCTGCCGTCCTCGTCCAGCCAGTTCAGGGCCGTACGGGCGGGTTCGGGCCGGTGGGTGAGCGAGCTGAGCGTGGCCAGCTGGAAAGCGGCCCAGTCGCGCCCCTCCGGGCCCAGCACCGGTCCGGGGACCAGCGCGGCGGCGAGTGCCCGGTGACCGTCCTCGGCGGCGAACGCGGTGTCGAATCCGGCGGAGGCCCGCACCACCCGGAGGGTGCGGGCGGTCTCGGGCCGGTCGTGGGCGTCCAGGTCCCGGGTCAGGGCGAGCGCCAGGTGGGGCCGACCGCACCGCAGAGCCGTGGCGGCCGCCGCCGTGAAGCGGCCGACCCGTTCGGCGGGCGGGACACTGAGCTCGCCCGCCCGCTGCAGGGCGCGTATCGCCGCACCGTAATCGGCCCGGGCGATGGCGGTCTGGGCCAGTGCGTCCAGCCGGCCGATCCGGTCGCCCGCCTCGTCGTCGTTGGCAACGTTGTCGGCCGCCGGCCGGAGGACGGACGGCGCCGGGCCGGTGGCGCCGAAGTCCGCCCAGGCGGAGTGCGCGTGCCCCCGGGCGGCGGCGGGCGCGGTGGAGTAGGCCAGGCAGCGGTGAACGCGCCGGGTGAAGCGCGGCAGGCGGTCACCGGTGACGAGGCCGGCCTCCTCGGCCGGTCCGAGCGCTTCGAGTCCCACGCCCAGCAGGTCGTCCGCCGCCCAGCCGACGTCCCGGGCGGTCAGTTCCCCGTCGGCCGTGGCGAGGACGGCGAGCAGGGCACGGGTGTCGTCGGGCAGCCCGCAGAAGCGGGGGCCCAGGACGGCGTCCAGCGTGGGCCCCGCCGGCAGCGGGTCGGGCAGCGGCGCCCGGCCGTCGCGCTGCGCCGGCGTCAGCGCGTGCGGCAGGTCGATCAGGGCAAGCGGGTTGCCCTCCGCGGTCCAGAGCACCGCGGAGCGGACCGTCGGGGCCAGTCCGGGGAAGTGATCGGCGAGCAGCAGCCGCGCGGACTCCTCGTCCAGGCCGGTGAGTTCGACCGTGCTCGCCTCCCAGCCCTCGAAGGGGCCGGGGCCCCCGGCGCCCGCCGCGGCGAGCAGGGCGATGCGGGTTCCGGTGAGGCGGTTGGCGAGGTAGGCGAGCGCCCGGACCGCGGCCGGGTCCAGCCACTGGCAGTCGTCGGCCGTCACCAGCAGGGGCCGGGCCTGGGCGAGCGCGGCCAGCCCCTGGCGCAGTGCCGCGCAGGCGAGCAGGGTGTCCTCGGGGCGGCCCTCGCCCTCCAGCGCCCGCAGCAGGGCGGTGCGCAGCGGGGCCGACAGACCGACGGGGGTGTCGAGGACGGGGCGGACGAGCTGTCCCAGCGCGGCGAAACCACGCCGCGCGCCCCCGTTCGCGCCGGTGACCCGCAGTACCCGCCAGCCCTCGCGGCGGGCCTGGCCGGTCGTCCACCGCAGCAAGGCCGACTTGCCGACGCCGGCCTCGCCCTGGACGACGACCGCGCGGCCGTCGTGCTCCAGGGCTCGGTCGAGGGTGTCGAGCAGGGCGCCGAGCACGGCGTCCCGGCCCCGCGGAGGCCGGGCTCCCGCGGAACGCTCACCGGTGTTCGTGTCGCCGGCTCGGGGCCGGTCCCGGACGACGGACGTCTCGGGACGGGGAAGGGAGGTCGTTGTCATGGGCTTTCTCCGGGTACGGCGGTGAGACGGTGCCACCCTCGAGGTGTTGCGGTGCCGGTCCGTGTGTCGGCTGCCGGCGGACCCTCCGCCAGACGGGCAGAACGGGACAAAACCTGTCGGGTCTGTGTCAAACGGGAGGCACGGACCAACTTACGTATCGGACGTGACGCTGACATCGGTCATTCGACCTGGTTCGGTGCCGGGACGGGCAGAGACCGGTTTCCGGCCCCCTGGTTCGGGCGGCCCCGGTGCGGGCGGCCTCCTCTGCCGGCGTTCCCTGGCCGGAGCGAGGGCCCCGGCGGCGAAGCGGTGATCGTCGGCGAAGCGGTGGTCGTCGGCGAAGCGGTGGTCGTCGGCGAAGCGGTGATCGTCGGCGAAGCGGTGGTCGTCGTCCGGTGCGCGAGGACGGCTCCGGACGCCGGGCCCGCAGGCACCGGCATCGTGGCGGGGAGGCCGGCCGGGTCGGTGGCGGGGCCGGGTGCGGCGCCGGAGGAACCGCCGCCGGGCCGGCGGGGGTCGGCCGCTCTCCCGGTGACCGGGTGCGCCCCTCCCGGCGGTGCGGCGGCCATGCTGGTCCGCACCGTGAGTCCGAGGCGGCACCGTGAGTCCGAGACGCCTTCCGCCCGTGAGTGCGGCATTCCGTTCCGTCGCAAGTGCCGTGGATCCGGCCGTGCGCGTGGCCGACCGTGTCGTGGTCAGCATCCTGAACCATGCGCGGAAGCCGGGCTTGCGTCTCCCGGTCGTATGGCGCGTCCACCGCACTCGAGGGCACATTCCCTGCCTCATGACGCAGTCGCCCCGCCGGTCCGCCGCCCCCCGGTCCTCGGCACGGGCGCGGACGGACGGCGGGCCCCGGTCGTCGTGCCGGGGCCCGCCGGTGGGGGGTGGATCGGGCGGTCCGAGTGGAGGGGCGGGATCAGAAGCCGGTGAGGGTGATCTTGCCGATGGCGGTGCCGGACTCCAGGATGCGGTGCGCCTCACGGATGTTGGCCGCGTTGACCGGGCCGAGGTCCCGGGTGGCGGTGGTGGTGAGGATGCCCGCGTCCACCAGCCGGGCGACCTGGGTCAGGATGTGGTGCTGCCGCTCCTGGTCGGGGGTCTGGAACATGGAGCGGGTGAACATGAACTCCCAGTGGTAGGAGATGCTCTTGGCCTTCAGCACACCGATGGGCAGGGAGTCGAAGTCGTCGATGGCGACGATCTGGCCGAAGGGCCGCAGCGCCTCGGCGTAGTCGCCGAGGTTGCGGTCGGTGTTGGTGGTGCTGAACACGTGTGTCAGGCCGTTCGGGGCCACCTCGGCGAGCTGGGGCACCAGCGGCTTGCGGTGGTCCACGATGTGCTGCACACCCATGCGGCCGGCGAACTCGACGGTCTCCGGACGGGAGGCGGTGCCGATGACGGTCAGGCTGGTCAGGGCGCGGGCCAACTGGGCGGTGATGGAACCGACTCCGCCGGCCGCGGCCGTGATGAGCAGCGCGCCGTCCTGGTTCAGCCCGCCGTTCTCGAGGCCCATCCTCTCGAACAGGCCCTCCCAGGCGGTGAGCGAGGTCAGCGGCAGGGCGGCGGCCTCGGTGAAGGAAAGGCTCGCGGGCTTCAGGGCGACGATGCGCTCGTCGACCGTGTGGTACTCGGAGTTGGCGCCGGCCCGGTTCAGGGCGCCGGCGTAGTACACGTCGTCACCGGCCTTGAACTTCTCGACCCTCTCGCCGACCGCGACGACGGTGCCGGCCGCGTCCCAGCCGAGGACCCTCGGCTCACCGCCCGGGTCGCCGTTCTGCCGGATCTTGTAGTCGACCGGGTTGACCGCGACGGCCTCCACCTTCACCAGCAGGTCGTGCGGGCCGGGCTCGGGGACGGGCAGCTCCAGGTCGACCAGGCTCTCCTCGTCGCTGATCGGGAGGCTCTTGCGGTAGCCGACGGCGCGCATGGTGGTCTTGCTCATGGGAAGAACTCCGGTTTCCTTGTCAGTTGCTCGGTGTGAAAGCCGTTGCACACGTTGGATCAGGTGTGCGGTGTCGCGAGTGTGCGAGTGTACGGGGTGTGGGTGTACAGGTTGTGGGTGTGTCGTCCGTGTCGTCACGGGACCGGGTCAGACGAGCAGTGCCCGACCGTGAGCGGCGAGGTAGCGGTCGGCGGCCTTGAGGGGGGTGAGACCGTCCACGTTGATCATGACGTCGATCTCCTCGACACCTTCGTTGCCCAGACGCAGCTCGTCCAACTGGGCGACCGCCTCGGGGCGGATGCGGTCCAGTGCGTCCAGCCTGATCACCGGGCTGGCGTCGTCCACGGTGCCCAGCAGGCCCTGGGGCTCCGTCAGCGGGCGCAGACCGTACAGGCGGTTGAGGTACTGCGGGCGCCACAGCGGGACGACGAACCACTCCCGTGCGGCGATGCCGCGCTCGACCCGGGAGAGGAAGCCCGGCTCGCTGCCCGGGGTGAAGGTGTAACCGAGCTCGTCCAGGCCGTACTCCCGGACCATCCGGGCGGAGAAGCGGCTGATGCCGGCGCCCGGGTTGATGCCGTCGACGGCCGTCGTCATCCGCTCGGCCACCTCCGGCCGCGCCAGGTCGGCGACCTCCCGCACCTCGTCCTCGGGTACGTAGGGCGGCACCGCCCACACGCAGTACGGATGGTAGTGGGGTGTGAGCACCCGAACCTGGTCCCGGTAGCGGGAGAGATACGTGTCGTGGCTGGAGGGAAGCCACGCGGAGACCAGGACGTCGATCTCGCCCTGCTCCTGGAGCCCGAAGAGCTGTTCGTGCGGTGCCTCCACGCTGTTCACCCGGTGACCGTGGGCCTCCAGCACGCGGCGCGTGATCGCGGCGGCGGCGCGGTGGAAGGAGAGGGCGATGTTGCCCACGGTGATGGCCGACCCGGAAGGGGTGGGGGAGGGGGACACGACGACTCCTTGGGTGCGAACAGCCTGAGCTGCGGTTCTTCCGTCACGCATGGCCGGAACCACGGCGCTTTCGGCCCCGTTCGGGTCGTCCGCTCCCCGGCACGCGTTCATCGTGCTCCCGCGACCACCCATAAGTCCAAGAACTCTTTGGCATCCTTTCTATATGCTGAGCGCATGGCAACGCTGCGACAGCTCGAATACCTGGTGGCCATCGTGGACGAGGGGTCGTTCACCCGGGCCGCCGAGAGCCTCAACGTCACCCAGCCCGGGCTCTCCCACCAGTTCCAGGCACTGGAACGGGAGGTCGGCGGACCGCTGTTGGAGCGGCTGCCGCGGGGCGTACGGCTCACCCCGGCCGGCCGCTCGATGCTGCCGCACGCGCGGGCGGCGCTGGCCGAGGCCGGCCGGGCCACCGTCTCCGCCCGCCGCGCCGCCGGCGTCTCCACCGGCGAACTGCACCTGGCGACGCTCTACTCGGTCAGCTCGGGTGTGCTGCCCACGGTCCTCGGCCTGTGGCGGCGGGAGCACCCGGGGGTACGCATCCGGCTGTTCGAGCACCGCCGGGGCGACGAGCTGGCGCAGGCCATGAGGGCCGGCCAGGCCGACGTCGCCGTGGGCCCGCTGCCGGACGACTGGGAGGGCACCGCGCGGCACGTCGGCGCCGAGGAATTCCTGGTCGTCACGCACGCCGACGATCCGCTGGCCGCCTCGGACCGGGCCCCGAACGTACGGCTGTCCGACCTCGCGGAGCGGGAGTGGGTGCACTTCACCCCTGACAGCGGCCTCTCCGACATCCTCGAACGGGCCTGTACGACCGCCGGTTTCCGGCCCCGCATCGCGGTCCGCACCGAACAGGCACCCTCCGCCATCGGGTACGCCGCGGCCGGGCTCGGACCCACCCTGGTGCCCGCCAACACCATCCCGCCGCACTTCGGGGGAGCGTTCCTGCGCCCTGACCCGCCCCTGCGCCGGAAGCTGACCGGATACACCCGCACCAGCCCGGACCCGGTCACCTCCTCCTTCCTGGACACCCTCGGCGAGCACGCGCCCCTGATGCCGTCCCATGTCGCCCGGCGTCTGCGCGTCACCGACCGCCCCGCCCACCGCCCGGCCCGGGACTGACCGACGGGGGACCGACCGCCGGACCTGACCGCCCGGACACGACCGGTCCGGGGCCGACCCGCTCCGGGCCGACCGGCGCGGGACTGACCGGTCCGGGGCTGCCCGGGGATGACCCGCACGGGACTGACCGGTCCGGGGCCGACCCGCTCGGGCCGACCCGCGCGGGACTGGCCGCCCGGAGCTGGGGGGCTGGCCGGCCCCGGACCGAGTCGCGCGGACCTCGTCCCGCCCCGGTGACGCGTCAGGCGTCCTCGAGACGGGTCAGGGCGTCGCGCGGCTGGGCGCGGTCGGTGACGCCGAGCTGGGGAAACGCCTGGTGGAGGTGGAAGCCGACGGTGCGGGCGGACAGCAGCAGACGCTCGGCGATCTGCCGGTTGGTCAGCCCGGTCGCCGCCAGGCGCACGATCCGCGACTGCCGGCCCGTCAGGGCGTCGAGACCGCCGGCCGGTTCCTGCCCGCTCCGCGGCACCACCAGCCCGCACACGCGCGGCTCGGCGGCGGCGATCCGCCCGGGGGAGGGGCGGGTCCCGCGGTGTCCGGTGCGTGCTCCGGGGGTTCCCCGCTCGAAGGGGCCGGGGGAGTGCCGGGCCCTGAGTCGGACGTACCCGGGCCAGGGCCCGGTGCGGCGAGTGCGGCTCCCCTTGGGCGCGAAGGGGCCGGGGGAGCGGAGCGTGCACGGCGTCGCGGGGCGGGCGGGAGTTCGACGGCAGGGTTCCTGGCGGCCGTCCGGCCGGGGGACCAGGGCGCCGAGACCTCGCCAGGCCAGGACACCGACAGGCCAACGGCCCGTCTCCGCGCCCCGTCACATCTTCTCACCTGTGGTGATGCGCCCGCTGAGGGCGTCCTGCACGTCTCCGGCGCGGCCTTCGTCCTCGGGCCGGCCGGCCCCCGGGGCGGGCGCTGGGCCGGGGTCAGGCCCGCAGGACCGACGGAAGCTGCTTGCGCGAGCCGATCCCGATCTTGACGAAGACCCGGGAGAGATGGCTCGCCACCGTCCGGTGGGTGAGCCCGAGCTGCCAGCCGATCTTCTGGTTCGTCAGCCCGGAGGCCGCCAGCCGCGCCACCTCCGCCTCCCGCGGGGTCAGCCGGAACTGCTCCGCCCACGCCGGGTGCGCGCTGGGCGCGGCCTCTCCCGCCGCGAGCAGCTCGGAGGCGGCACGGCGGGACCAGATGCCCGCGCCGATCGCCGCGAAGATGTCGCGGGCCCGCTGCAACTGGACCCGGGCCTCCAGGACGCGCCGTTGCCGGCGCAGCCACTCGCCGTAGGCCAGGTGCGTCCGCGCCCGTTCGAACCGCGTCTCCTCGCCGCCCAGCGAGAGCGCCCGGGTGAAGTGCCCGTCGGCCTCCTCGCCGTCCTCGGACAGCAGCGCCCGGGACCGGGCCACCAGGTGCTCCAGCGGTGCCGAGCGGTTCTGCCGGTCCTCCCGCGCGACCTGCTCCATGTACGGGCGGACATCGTTGTCACGCCCCGACGCGACCGCCGCGGCGACCACGTCGCCCAACGCCCAGCGGGCCACGAACGGATGGCGGGCGTCTCCGTCGGCGTGCCACAGCATGCGCAGTTCCTCGTAAGCCTCCTCCGGCCGGCCGTGGGCCAACGACATCAGCCCCCGCGACCAGCGGGCCCGCGCCGCGAGCAGGGTGAGCCGGCGGGGGAGCGCGAAGGACAGGATGCCGTCCGTCAGCGTCCGGTGGCCGTCCTGCTCGCCCTCCCACGCCTGGACCTGGGCGACGCCCGCCTCGAACACCAGCCTGGCGCGCGTGTCGTCGGCGGTGCGGGCCCAGTGCAGCCCCAGGTCGGCGTCGCTCAGCACGGCCGTCCGGTCGCCGAGGTGGACGTGCGCCATCTGGAGGAACGCCAGGACCTGGCGGGCGGTGCCGAAGTGGCCGCGGGCCACCAGCGGCTCCAGGGCGCGGCTGCCGAGGGTGTGCGCGGCGGCGGGGTCGTCGAGCGCCATCGCGACGACCGCCAGCGCGGCCTCCCGGGAGGGGTCGTCCACCTCGTGCTCCGGCCGGTCCCGCAAGGACAGGTCCAGCAGCGCCCGGCCCGCCGGGGCGTAGGTGGGGCGGTCGGCCCAGCACAGCGCGGAGAGCAGGTAGGCGCACCGCTGCCGGGCCGGGTTCTCGGCGAGCATCGCCTCCAGCTTCGGAGTGAGCGCCCGGTTCAGCGCCGGCTCGCACAGCGCCGAGGAGATGGCGCTGGTCAGTGGCAGGAAGGGCGGTGGCCACTCGGTGTTGCGGGAGGAGGCCGACCGCATCAGCAGGGACAGGGCGTGGGTGGGCACGCCGTCGCTCTGGTAGGCGACCCGAGCCTCCAGCGCGGTGGCGGCCGCGGTGAGGTCGGGGTCGACGGGCAGGTCCGTGATCCGGCCCACCAGACGGCGCAGCACGCCGGTCTGTCCGCGCCGCTCGGCCGCCCGGGCCGCCAGGACGAGGCGTCTGACCTGGTCGTGCCGCTCGGGGCTCAGGTCGGCGGCCAGTTCCAGGACGGTCGCGGCCTGGGGCAGGTCGTCGGCGACGCCCTCCTCCAGCGCGGCGGCCGTGGCCTCGTCCGGCCGCCCGGACACGGCCGCGGTGTGCAGGGCGCGGTGGTACGGGTCGCCGGTCAGCGCCCCGGCCAGGGCCAGGTGCGCCCGCCGCCGCTGCGCGAACGAGGCGCTCCAGTGCACCGCCGAGCGCAGCAACGGGTGCCGGAAGCGGAGTCGTTCGCCCCGCACCGTGACCAGACCGGTCCATTCGGCGCCGGCCGGGCCGTCCACGGGCAGCCCGGCGAGCCGGGCCGCTTCGCGTAGCACGTCCATCCGGTCGGTGTGCGCCTCGGCTGCCAGCAGCAGGAAGTCCCGTGCGGCGTCCGGAACGCCGTCCAGCAGCCCGGCGACCTTCTCCCGCAGCGGCTCGCCGAGCGGGAGCCGGGGCGCGAGCAGCGCGGCGGGCGGAACCTCCTGGGAGTCGAGGCCGCGGGCGATCCCGATGATTCCGGCCGGGTTCCCCGCGGCCTCGGTCAGCACCCGCCGGAACAGAGGGGGCGCGAGGAAACGGGCGGTGCGGCGCAGCAGCCGTTCGGCCGCCTCGGCGTCCAGCGGTCCGAGGGAGAGCAGCGGCAGCTCCGCCGACCGCGCGCTGCCGGCGCGGGCCGCCACGAGCAGCCCCACCCGGTGTCCGGCCATCCGTCGCAGCGCCAGTACGAGCGCCTTCAGCGACTGGGTGTCGAACCACTGGGAGTCGTCCAGGGTCAGCAGCACGGGGGTGCCGGGAGCGCAGATCGCGGTGAGCGCCTCGTGGGCCGCCGCGCTCGCCGCGTGCGGACCGTCGTCGGTGGCCACGAGCCGGCTCAGCCGGCCGTTCTGGTCGGCCGAGCAGCGCGACGGTCCGTGGACGGCCGCGTCCAGTCGCAGCAGCACCTGGGTCAGCCCGGCTCCGGTCAGGTCGGCCTCGGTCCGGCGCCCCCTGGCCTCCACGACCACGAAACCGTCCCGCCGCGCCGCCCGGGCGGCTTCCTGGAGGAGGGCGGACTTGCCCACGCCTATGTCGCCGGACAGGACGAGGACGTCGGCGCCCTCGCACATCCGGGTCAGGAAGCGGTCCACCGCGCGCAGTTCGCGGTCCCGGCCGAGAAGCGCGCTGTCGGTGAAGCGGTGCCGTCCCCGTTCGTCGAGGAGCCGGCCGGCGACGGGCCTGCCGCGGCCGGGGCCGGCCGGAGCGCCGGGGCCCGGGGCGGCGTCGAGACCGGCGCGGGCGCCGGTGTCCTCGCCGGTGCGGGCCCTGCCCGCCGCTCTCCCGGGAATCGACTGAATGTCGCTGTACAGTCCTTGCACTCGCCGCCTCCTCGGAATGTGGGAATCCGCCAGTTCTCTGGCGACGACCCGGCCGTGCGGAGAGATATTCGGTCCGGGATTTCGAACCCACGGACAAGTGAGAATCGATGTCTGCACGTGGTGGTACGGACCACGTCGTCCGCTGCGTTCTCCTCCATGGCACGGCGGGCGGAAAATGAACGCTGATGAGCGAACAGGATCTGCGTCCGGCGTGCAGTCAGACTATACACAGCCGGGATGGCCAACCACGGAAAAGTCTGCGCGAAGGGATGATTGCCCCTCGATTTACCGGGGCTGACCTGGGAGTTCGCAGGGTCGAGGGAGGGAATGGGCAGAGTGAGTGCCCGATCGTGCAGATCGGTGAACACTTCGGCGCCGGCATGACCGGGAGCCCCTTTCCCGTAATTCGGCGCGGTCGTACCGATAAACGGACGGCAGGGGCTGATGTCGGCCACTTTCCGTTCCGGAAGCCGCGGCGGCGCCCCTGCCCGGGGCGCCTGTCGTCACGTCATGGACGGACCGGTGATGATCAGGAATTCGACGGTGGTGTCGGTGCCGTTGAGATAACGGCGGGGAACTCCGGGTGCGACGGTGAGGGCTTCCCCGGCGCGCAGTGTCCGGGCGGCGCCGTCGAGGTCGGCGGTGAGCGTGCCGGTGAGGACGTAGACGCACGCGGTGGCGGCGCAGCCGGTGGAGGCGTGGCCGGTGGTCTCCCCGGGGCGCAGGGCGGTACGGAACACCCCGAGGCCGGAGTCGGCGGGCGTGAGGCGTTCGTGGGGGACGCCGGGAGTGGCGGCGGTGGGACAGGAGGCCGCGCGGGTCCGCGGTGATCCGGGGGCGAAGAGGCCGGCGAGCGGGACGCGGTGGGCGTCGGCCAGGCGGCGCAGGGTGGCCAGGCTCGGGTCGGTGACGCCGCGTTCCACCTGACTGAGCAGGGCGGGGGAGAGGCCGGTCCGGGCGGCCAGGGCGCGCAGACTGAGGCCGTCCGCGACGCGCAGTTCCCGCAGTCGATCGCCGATAGGCGCCGTGATCATCGTCGTCCCAAGGTGTGTCGTCGGCGGGTACGCCGGGCGGGCCCGGCGCATCGCGCCGCCACTCGCGTCCGTGCGTGTCGTGCCGGGCCGCTTCCTCAACTGTTCGCGTCTGCCCGCTCCGCCGCCGTTCATGGGCAACGGATCGGCAACGGCCCCTGGCCGCCCACGTGATCGCTCCCGCGCCGGCGTCACCGGCAACGATGCGCCGCCGGCTCCCCGGCAGGCATCGGCAGAACGACTGCGCGACCGGGCGGCCGACGCCGTCGGTCGAATGACGGATGGCGCCACGGCGTCCCCGCGGCAGGATCGGTCACGGCCGACGCACGGCCGCGCGCCGCGGGACACTGCCCGACCTCCCCGTGTCCGTAGGAAGACGGACGGTAGTCAATCCAGGGGAGGCCAGTGGACGCCGGCGCGCGTGACCGCACCGGGACAGCCCTCGCCGGAAACCGCCCGGCGGGGCGGGACGCCCCGGGAGCGTCGGGGCAGCCGGCGGCGTGCCGGGGCTCTGGTCCACCCGGGGCCCGGCACGCCCCGTGCGTCGCCGCCTCGCGGCGACCCGGGCGCGCCGGGCCCCGCCCGGGGGCGTCAGAGGGTTTCGCCCAGCCGCTCCAGCAGTGGCGCCGCCGCTGCCAGGGTCCGCAACTCCTCCGCTGTGAACCGCTCGGTGAGCGCCGTGGCCAGTTGCCGGCCGCGGGCCCCGCGCCTGCGCCGCGGCACCTCCCGGCCGGCCCCGGTGAGCGACAGGATGATCCGCCTGCCGTCGTGGGGGTCGGGCCGGCGCTCGACGAACCCGCGCGCCTGAAGGCCGTTGACGACGGTTCCCATGGCCTGCGCGGTGACCTGGTCGGCCCGGGCCAGTTCGGCCGCCGAGGCCGGCCCCGCGCGGTCCAGCCGTGACAACGCCGAGCGTTCCGGCAACGACAGCTCGCCCGGCGTCCGGCTGTGCCGCAGCCGCCGGGCGATCAGGCCGATGGCGTCGTGGAGTTCGCCGCCGAGGTCGTACGGGTCCGGGTGGTCGTGGCGGTCCGGGTGGTCGTGGCGGTCCGGGTGGTCGTGGCGCTTCGGGTGGGCCGGGCCGTTGGGCTGCTGGGTCACGGGTGAAGGCTAGTTGGGCTGCTGGGTCACGGGTGAAGGCTAGGCGGCACACCCGCGGTCCGGCCCGCGGGACCCGTGCGGGGCGTCCGCCTTGAGGCCGTCGACGAAGGCGGTGAAGGCGGCGGCCGGGAAGGAGAGGGCGGCCCGGGCGGGAGCCTTGGAGTCGCGGACCGCTATGCGGGAGCGGCGGTCGGCGACCTCGACGCAGGCGTTGCCGTCGCCGCTGCCTGAGTAGGAGGACTTCTGCCAGTTGTCGGGAGTGTTCACCGGAGGCCTCACAGTTCCTTTGCCAGCCTGTGGATGAAGTCACGCGAGCGTTCGGGTTCGAGTGATGCGGCCTCTACTCTACGAAAGAGTGTGCGAAAGACGCCGAGTTGGGCCTCGGCGTCGATGAAGACCGTGCCGTGGGGACCGTCACGTACGACGGTGTCCAGTTTCGGCACGCTGCCCCCGGCGTACACCATCGCCGCCGTGATGTCGCCGAACTCCTCCAGTTCAAAGGGGATCACGCGAACGGTCACGTGGTCCGCCTCGGAGAGTTCGAGGATGCGGAGGAGCTGGGCTCGCGAAGCTGCGCGGCCACCGACTCTGATGCGGAGGGCCGCCTCGTGGACCAGGGTTTCGTACGGAACGGGGCGGTTGCCCGTGAGGATGACGCGCCGCTGCATCCGGTGGCTGACACGCAGATCGAGATCCCGCTCCGGGAGCTCGGGAACCCGGCGTGAGAACAGCGCCCGTGCGTACTCCTCCGTCTGCAGAAGACCCGGGACGTGCAGGAAGTCCACGTCCCATCGGAACGTCGCATGGTGTTCGAGCTCGGACAGGTCGAGGAACGATGTGGGAAGTAGGCCTCGGTACTCCTCCCACCAGCCGCGCGTCCGGTCGGTGACCACGGCTGCCAGGGCGTCGATCAACTCCTGGTCCGTGCAGGAGTAGTGAGCTGCGATCTGGCGCAGGCGGGTCTCGCTGACACCCGCGAGACCGGCTTCCATCTGGCTCACCCGCGCCGAGTCCGTCCCGATCAGTTCTGCGGCTGCCCGGCCGCTGAGACCTGCCGCCTCACGCAGCTTGCGCAGTTCGGCACCGAGGCGCTCCTGCCGTGCGTTCGCCTGCTTCCTACGTGGCATGGCCTCTCCTCGGTCCAACGGCATTGCAGCTGTGCCTCGTTCGAGGGGCAGGTTACGCAACAGCTTGCAGAGGACCAAACTTGGCCCCTACCGTCAGTAGCGCGACGCACACGTTGCGGCACTCCCGGACCCCGGAAGCGCACCGCTCCGTCCTGCCATGACGGACGCGGCGATGCCACCGCCCGCCAGGGCCGCGAACCCTGTCCATCCCCCCGTTCACCGACCGGAGTTGACGCATGTCCGAGACCGCAGCGCACGAATCCTGGGAATACTGCCTGTACATCCCCAACGACCCCCGGGCCGTCACCGTCAGCCGCCGCACCCTCCGTCTGATCCTCACCATGCACGGGTTGATCGGTCTGGTCGACACGGCCGAACTCCTCGCGACCGAGCTGGTCTCCAACGCCGTACGGCACACCAAGGGCCCGGCCGCCCTGCGGGTGCGCTGGGCGGGCGGGGTGCTGCGGATCGGGGCGTGGGACGCGGACCCCACGCCGCCGGAGCCGCCGGTGCCGCTGGAGCAGGCCGCGGACCTGGAGGACGGGCGGGGGCTGGCGCTGGTAAAGGCGTGCGCCGACCTGTGGGGGTGGCAGCCGCTGGCCAGGCAGGGCAACCGGGGCAAGGTCGTCTGGTGCGAACTGGCCGCAGGGTGAAACCCCGGTCCCTTGGGTCCCTTGGGTCCCTTGGGCCCGTGGGGCGCGCGGGGACCGGGAGGCGTGCGGCACCGGCTCACGACAGCGGTGCCGGCGCCTCGGCCACCGGCGGGCGGGGGCGGCGGCGGTCCGGCCGGTTCGAGCGGTCGGCCTCGGTCAGACCGCCCCAGATCCCGTACGTCTCCCGTGTGGCCAGGGCGAACTCGGCGCAGCGCTGCCGCACCGGACAGGCCAGGCAGATCTGTTGCGCCCGCCGCTCCGCCTCCCTGCGCCGGGCGCCCCGGGCGCCGGTCGCGGTGAAGAAGACGGAGCTGGACATGCCCCGGCAGGCGGCCTCGCGCTGCCAGTCCCACACGTCGGACACCGGTGTCAGCGAGGGTGTTCTCATCAATCCTCCCGGTTCTTCCCGTCCTCCCGCCGCCCCGGCACGGCGTCCGCCCGCAGTGCTGCGCGCCGCCGCACCGGACCGGTGGGCCGGGTCGTGCTGCTGCCGCAGATCCTCCGGAAACCCGCGCGCCGTCACATCCGTCAGTCGACTCAGCTCCGGGGAGGTCAGTCATTCGACGGAAGCACACGTGCCCGGCGGTGGGGTGGACTGGTCGTCAGATTGAGACCCGTGGCGCCTTCGCCGCGCGGGCGAGCCGCACCGCGCGTGCCGCCACATGACCCAGAAGAGACGGGAGCCCCTCCCCATGCGTACCCCCGATTCCGCACCGGTCCCCGCAGGTCCGGGCCGGCGTACGGTCCTGGCCCTGCCGCTCGCCGTGGGCGCGGCCCTCGCGGTGGGCGCGGCGCCGGCCCAGGCCCGCACGCGGCCGGGCGCCGACGAGCGCGCGCCGCGGCTGGAGGCCGTCGCCGCCTTCGACGGCGCGATGCCCACGGGTGTGACGGTCTCCCGCTCGGGCCGGATCTTCGTCAACTTCCCCCGCTGGGGCGACGACGTGCCCTTCTCGGTGGCCGAGATCCGTGACGGCGAGGCCGTCGCCTACCCGAGCCGTGAGATCAACGAGCCCGACACCGCTGACCCGCGCCGCCACTTCCTCGGCGTGCAGAGCGTGGTCGTCGATGCCGCTGAGCGGCTGTGGGTCGTGGACACCGGCCGCATCGAGTGGGCCGACGCCCCCTACGGCGGCCCCAAGCTGGTCGCCGTCGACCTGGCCACGGACAAGGTGGTGCGCACCATCGTGCTGCCCGCCTCGGTGGCCGGCCCGCGCAGCTTCGTCAACGACGTGCGCTTCGACCTGACCCGCGGCTACGCCTACCTCACCGACGCCACGCCCGACGGTCCCAACGGCATCATCGTCGTGCACCTGGCCAGCGGCGAGTCGTGGCGGCGCCTGAACGACGACCCGTCCACCCTGCCCGCCCCGGACTTCGTGCCCGTCGTCGAGGGCCGGCCCATGCTGAACCGGCCGGACGGCTCCTCCGCCGGGACACCCATCGACATCGGCTCCGACGGCATCGCACTGAGCCCCGACGGCGAGTGGCTGTACTACTGCCCGCTCTCCAGCCGGAAGCTGTACGCGGTCCGCACCAAGGACCTCACCCGCTCCCGCGAGACCCGTGTGCGGGTGCACGACCTGGGCGTCAAGGGCATGTCCGACGGCCTGGAGACCGACCGCGCCGGCCGGATCTACGCGGGCGACATCGAGCGCAACGCCATCGTGCGCCGCGACCCCGACGGCACCTACCGCACGCTGGTGCGCGACGACCGGCTGATCTGGCCCGACACCTTCTCCATCGGCTACGACCGCAACCTCTACGTGGTCGCCAACCAGCTCAACCGGCAGGCCGCCTACAACGGCGGCACGGATCTCAGGCGCAAGCCGTACGTGCTGTACCGCCTGCCCATCGGCAGCGGCCCGGCCCGCCGCTGACCCGATCCCGTCCGTCGTCCGTCCCGGTCCGTCGTCCGTTCCGGTCCGTCCACCGTCCCGGTCCGTTCTGCGCTCCGGTTCGGCGTCCGAGCGGGACGCAGGACGCGGGTTCCCAGCCGTGCCGTACGGCTGCCGGACGCTCAGTGCCCGGCGTCGACGACCGCGATCAACGTCTCGGCGACGGAGGCGGCGCTGGCCGGGTTCTGCCCGGTGACCAGTCGGCCGTCGGTGACGGCATGGCTCTTCCACGGGCTCGCACCGGTGTGCTTGGCGCCCACTTCCTCCAGCCGGGGCTGGAGCAGGAACGGCACCACGCCGGGGCCGCAGCGTTTCGGCGCGCTCCAGCGCCGACTGGAGGGAGTCAGCCCCAAGGTCCTGACGAACACGCTGCGCCGGCTGGAGGGCAGGGGGTTCGTCGACCGGACCATCTACCCGGCGGTACCGCTGCACCGTCGAGTACGAGCTCACGGAACTCGGCCGCAGCGTGGCCGAGCCGCTGGCCGGGCTCCGCCACTGGGTGGAGAACCACATCGACGAGATCCAGGAGTCCGACGCCGGGTAGCGGCGGCCGGGGCGCCGGACGCCCGGCTACCGTGGCCTTGCCGGTCCTGCGTCACCGTCTCCGGTCTTCTGTCACCGTCCCCGGGTTTTCGCCGCCGTCCCGGCTCCCGGCTTTCCGCCGCCGTCCTCGGCTTCGCGGCGCCGTCCCCGGTCTCCCTCGGCGCGTCGGCTTTCCGTCATCGTCCTCGGTCTCCCGGCGCGTTCCGCGGTCCTCCGGGCGGCGGAACGCGCCGCCCGGAGGACCGGAGCGGCGCGTGGGGATGTCGCGGGGGACCGGGGCGTGGTCCGGAAGCCGTCAGGGCGTCGAGGACGCCATCGCCACCGGGCCGCGCTGCGAGCGCGGCGTCTTCGCGCCGGGCTTGCCGGGCTGGATGGTCCGCGGGTCGATGGCCTCTCCCGGAGCGCCCTCCCGGTACAGGCCGTTGGGCAGGCTGTCGCGGTCGTGCGGCAGCAGGAAGAAGACCCGCCGCTTGTACAGGCCGCTGTCGGGGTCGGGGGCGGCCTCGTCGTCGAGGAGGGCGTAGCCCACCATCCGGCCGTCCCGGGCGTAGGGCGGCTTGGTGTTGCGGCGCTTGGTCTTGTCGAGAGCCTGACGGACGTAGTCGAGGTTTTCCGGGTTCTCCAGCCACACCACCTCTTCCTCGTGGATGAGGTCGCTCTCGGTCAACAGCGAACTCATGGCTGCAGCCCCTCCTTCGTCGGCTCGGCCCCCGCTGTCGGGGACGTGGCCCGGCTTCTGTGCGTGTCACTGTGGCCTGCGCACCGGCCAGTGGCGGGCCGTCCTGTGGGGGCCGCCGCATGCCGGGCCTGGCTTCCATCGTAGAGCGCATGCGGGCGGTGGTGTAGGCCGCATGCCAGGGAGTGCCCGAATCCGGCTGTCATCATGCCTGTTCCATCAGGGCGATGCCCGGGTAGTACTTGCGTCCGTTGGACTTGATCATGTCGGCCGGCGAGGCCACTCCGACCTCCTGTCGCACCCGGTTGGCGAAGGTGCGCGGGGTGGCGGGCCGGATTCCCTCGCCCGCGTGGCACCAGGAGCTGTACTCCGTGTAGAGCAGGCCCTGTTCGACCCGCAGCTCGCGCGCGTTCTCGGCGTCGCGGGTGCAGCACTCGGCGAGGAACCGGCCGATGTGGTCCTCGGTGGTGGCGTAGGCGGTGGTCGCGATGCGCACCCGGTCGGGCCCTTCGAGCGGGTCCCGGGTGGCGAGGTAGCGCTGGGCGCCCGTGATCAGCCACTGGAGGATGCCGGGACCCTCGTCGCGGACGAGTTCGAAGGCGAGGTTGTCGATCCGGCGCTCGGCGGGCACGGTCCGGGTGAAGGGCAGCAGGCGGATGCGGCGCCAGAACGCGAAACCGCCCGTGGACACCTCCGGCCGGTGGTTGCCGAGCAGCCACAGGTGGTGGGTGGGCGTGAAGGAGAAGTAGTCCTGCCGCATCCGCCGCGCCTTGATCTTGTCGCCGCCGGTCAGCAGCCGCACCCGGGCCTCGTCGAACTTGTCGTTGGGCTTCAGCTCGCTGCACACCACCAGCCGCCGCCCGTGCAGCTCGGTCAGCTCCGTGGAGTGCTCGGAGAAGGCGCCGCGGTCCATCAGGAAGCCGGGCGGGGCCGCGTCCGCGTAGTCGCCGAGGATCTGGATCATCGTGTCCAGCAGCACGGACTTGCCGTTCTTGCCCTCGCCGTGCAGGAACGGCAGCACCTGGGCGCCCACGTCGCCGGTGATGGAGTAGCCCAGCATCAGGTGCAGGAAGTCGATCATCTCCCGGCCCTCGGCGTCGTCGCCGAAGGTGTCCGCGAGGAACGTGTGCCAGCGCGGCGTCTCCATGCGCTGCGGGGCGACGCTGGTGGCGCGGGAGTGGAAGTCCCGGGTCGGGTCCGCCTTGCGCATGTGACCGTTGTGCAGGTCCACGACGCCGGCCGGGGTGCACAGGGCGTACGGGTCGCCGTCCAGCTCGTCGGGGTCCACGGACAGGTCCGGGGACGCCTTGGCCTGGGTCAGCAGCGCCTTCATCCCGGCGGTCGAGAGGGTGCGCCGCTTGTGGTGGGCGATCTCCCGCTCGCTGAACACGCCGCGCGGGTCGCTGTCGGGCATGTCCTCGGCCATCTCGCCCGCGGCCCACAGCGCGGCCTTCTCCCCGCCGCTGCGCTTCCAGCGGTACCCGTCCCACACGAACCAGCCCAGGCCCTCCACGTGCCGGAACTGGTCGCGGTGCATCCGTACGAACAGCCGCGCGTTGCCGCGGTCGGAGAGCGAGGGCGGCAGGGGAGCCGTCGGCGCGGGTCCGGCCGCGGTCAGGGTACGGGACGCGGCCGCCGTGGCGTCCGGGGAGGCCTGCGGGGGCACCAGGGCGGGCACGCTCGGCTGTTCGACCGTCTGCTCGAGCATCTGCAGGTCGAGCATCTGCTGAGCGGCGGCCTGGGGGTCGAACCGCGGCGTGCTCTCGGCGCTGCTCATGAACGTCCTTCGAGGTGGAGCGGGCGGGCGGACCCCACGGCGAGGGCATCGTCGACGATCGCCTCGTTGCGGACCGGCTGCCAGGGCCGGGCGTGGTGCGCGATGCGCACCAGCCGGTCGCGGACCCCGGCGTGGTCGAGGTGCCCGGCCGCGACCAGTCCGCCCGCGGTGTAGGCGGCCCGGTTGAGCTTCTCCGTGAACGCGGTGCCCTCGGGCGCGTCGGCGCAGCGGGCGACCTGGGCGATCAAGGGGTCGAGGATCCGGTGCGCCGCCCCGGGACGGGCCCGGCGGCGCGCTGCCGGCCCCGCCGGTCCGCCCGACGCCGGTTCCCCCGTCCGGGAGGAGGGACCGGGGTGCGGCCGGGGTCCGGCGGCTCCCGCGGGTCCGGGCGGACCCGCGGGCACGGCGGGGGTGGCGGCGGTGACGAGGTGGCCGGTGCGGACGAGTTCGTCCCGCAGCCACTCGGGCAGGGCGGCGGGCGTCCGGGCGGAGCCCATCGCGCGGTACACGCCCTGCGCCGTGCGGGTGGTGGGCGCCACGATGTAACCGCCGTCCGCGCGGACGTCCACCTGCCAGGCCAGGGCCGCCGTGCGCCCCGAGCCGGTGGAACAGCGCAGCCGGGTGGCCGGATCGGGGTTGCGGTACCAGATGTGCAGTCCGCCGGAGGGCGTACGGACCCGCAGCGTGTCCTCGTCCCGCGCGGGGTCCGGCCGGCCCCGGAAGGCGGCCAGCAGCGCCAGGGTGTCGAAGCCGGACGCCAGCCCGTCGAGGGTCACCTGCTCGGGGATGGGGATGCCCGGCAGCAGGCGGCCGCGGTCCGGCACCTGAGCCGTGTGGGCGTCGACGTCGATGACGACCAGGTCCGCCGGGCCGCAGGAGACGCCCACCCCCGCCGAGGGAGTCGCCGACCACCAGCGGTCGATGAGCCGCACGTCCGTCGTGGCCGCGTGGAAACCATGGCAGGGACGCCCGGCGGGCAGGCACGGGCAGTCCGCCGGGGAGTGCCGGACCCGACGGCAGTCCGGGCAGTTGGCCGCGGGGGTCTTCCGGCCCGGGGCCAGGGGGTGAACCGGCCAGCCCTGAGCAGCGCACCACCGAGCGACCGAGCGCGGCGGCACGGGGCCGCCCGCAGCGGTGCGTTCGCTGATCTCACCATGGCGCGGCACGCGAATCGTCCTCGTCACATCTCGTCTTCGGTCACTCCCGGCGGCCCGGCTGGGTAGTGACGCCCTGTCAGGGACCGAAGGGACTGTAGTTGGAATAAGAGTGTAGAGCTCACCGGCCTCAGGAGTCCCGTAGTCCCTCCGCGTGCCGTTTCTATCAGTTTTCTCGGTCCCTTGAGTCCCTTGGTCCCTGGGTGGGAGGGATCAGGTGGGTGAATCGGGCCTTCTTCACCCTGCTGAGGGGCAAGTGGGGCATCCCGCCCCCGCCGGTCCCCGAAATCGGTACGGAGTGCTGGAGTCCATTTCGATGTCCGGTCCCTCCGGTCCCTGACCGTATCAGTAGAAGGGCTCTGACCAGGGAGAACGCCCTGTGGTCGGTCTTGGACCGGGCAGGGACCCAAAAGCTTTCGGTCCCTGGACCCGTGCCCTGTGTCGGTCAGATGCTCTCCTCGCGCTCCGAGTCCCGCTTCCACTGGTGCTCGTTGAGCAGGTCCAGCATCTTGTCGAACGCGGCGTCGGGCATCTTGCGGATCAGATGGTGGGCGAGGAAGACCCCGTCGTCGTACGGGAGCCTGGGCGGGGCGTACGCGTCGGTCCCTGCCTGCTCCCTCTCCGCCTCGGCCGCCGCGGCCCGGGGCACCGGGACGCCTTCCGCCAGGGCAGCCGCCACGGGGGCCGCGGACGGCGACGGCGCGGTCAGCGGGGCGGTGGGAACGGCGGAGGAGGGGGCCGTCGCGGGGGCAGCGGCGGGGGGCGTGGCAGGGACCGGAGCGAGGCGCGCCGATGAACCAGCCGGCGACTGACCGTCCGTCTCCTCCCCGTCCCTCTCCTGGGCGTCGCCGTCCGCCGGTCCCGGCGTGTTGGCCGGCTCCTGGGCACCGCCGACCGGCTCCGACCCGTCGCCGGGTCCCTCGGCGCCGTTCGCGTGCGTAGGGCCCTGCTGTGCCCCGGCGCCGTCCGGCTCGGCCGAGCCGGACGGCCGGACCGCTCCGTCCAGCTCTCCGGCGCTGTCCGCGTCCGAGCGGCTGTCCGGGTCCGTCCCGCCGGCCACCGCGGCCCCGGTGGCACCGGCCGTCAGGCCGGCCGGGTCCGTCCGGCTGTCCGAGTCCGTCCCGCTGTCCGCGGCGGTCGCGGTGTTCGCAGCCGCTCCGCTGTCCGCGGCGATCCCGTTGTTCCCAGCCGCACCGCCGTCCGCGGCGGCATCGCCGTCCGGGTCCGTCCCGCCGTCCGGGTCCGGCGGGCCGTCCGGCTGCCGCGTGGCGCTCTGCGGCTGCCCGGTCCCGGCGTGCTCGTCGGCCTCCCCGGCCGGTCCCTGCCGAAGGAGAGGAGAGCCGGGCGTGTCGGAGGAGGGGGCCGGGTCCCGCTCGGCGGACGCCGCCGCCTGCCGCTCCCTGCGCCGCTCCGCCTTCTCCGCCTCCGCGCGGGCGTGCTCCCGCTTGAGCGCCTCGAGGGCCGTCTCCTGCTCCTCGACGGGCTTGTTCCCCACGGCGCGCAGCAGGTCGATGCGTTCCTCGCCGATGCGCTCCTGCAACGCGGGCGCGAGGTTGAGCAGGGCGAGGCGCTGCGACACCCAGCCCTGCGACTTGTGCAGCCGCTTCGCCAGCCGGGTCTGGGTCCCGTGGATGGCCAGGAGGCGCTGGAGCGCCCGGGCCTCGTCGAGGGGTTCCAGTTCCTGGCGGTGCACGTTGGCGACGAGGGCGGACTCCAGGATGGCCTCCGCGTCGGCCCCCTGGTCGTCGTCCACCATCACGTTGAGGTGGGTCAGCCCCGCCTCGCGGGCCGCCGCCAGCCGGCTGCTGCCGTCCACGACGACATGGGTGGCGTCGGCCGCCAGCTCCGGTTCGCGGTCCGGGTTGGCCCTGACGTAGGCGTCCCGGTTCATCACCGTGATGGCCTGCTTCTGGCCGTGTTCCCGCAGGCTCCCGGCGAGTTCGGCGAGATCGCCCAGGCTGGTGCGCGGGTTGTCCGGGTTCGCGCTGATACGGTCCAGGGGGAGCCGGGTGGGCGGGGCGATGCCCTCCGTGGGCACGCCGGTCGCCGCTCCGATCGCCGCCCGGCGTGCGCTGACCGGTCGTGCGGTGGCGCCGAAACGGCCCGTCCCGAGCTGGTCGGCCTTGCTCATGAGATCTCCCGTGCGAGGGCCCGCATGCCCACGGCCTGCTGCGAGGAGGGGGCGTACGACAGGAGGGGCTGCTTCATGCGGACGGCCTCCTTCTGTTCCTTGAGGTCGCTGATGAGTCCGACCACGCGGGGGTCTTTTATGTCGACCCAGCCCTGGAGCGACGACGTCGCGATGTAACCCCGGCGGCCGTCGTAGAGGTTGACGACGATGCCCAGGTAGTCGAGGTCGAGGGCGAGGTCGCCCCTGAGGTCCTCGATCTGGTTGGTGAGCAGGTCGTAGGCGTCGGCGGAGCTGTCCTCGGCCTGCACCACGATCAGCGCGCCGGACTGGCCGGGCCGCTCGCCCTCGCGCCGCCGGCCGTAGTAGGCGGCCGCGTCCATGCTCAGGCCCAGGCTGGGCGGGCAGTCGACGAGGATGACGTCGTAGTCGTTCTCCAGCGGCAGCAGGGCCCGCTCCAGCGCGGCCTCCCGGGCGCGCACGGCCGAGAGCCGGACGTCGAGGAGGAAGGCGTCGTGGCAGGCGGGCAGCAGGTGGAGGCGGCCGCCGAAGGTGTCGTCGTCGATGGAGACGATCAGGTCGCGCAGATCGCCCTTGGGGTCGCCCGCCATGTGGTTGGTGAGGCTGTCGCCGTTCATCGGCAGCGGGGTCGCGCCGAGCTGGTTGGTCAGGTGGCACTGCGGGTCGAAGTCGACCAGGAGCACCCGCAGCCCGAGGCCGGGCAGGCTCTCCACGTCGAGGTAGTCGCTCTCCGTGCCGGTGCCCGTGCCGCCGGTCTGGTCGCTGGCCCGCAGCGCGGTGGAGAGCGCCTTGGCGATCCGCACGGGGTACAGCGAGCCCGGGTCCTCCGCCAGGGCCTCGCCGACGCCGGCGGCGATGGCGGTCTTTCCGACGCCGCCCTTCTGGTTGCAGACGACGATCCGGCGGGTGACGGCGGGCCGCTCGATGTCCGGCGCGGGCGTGGTGTCGAGCCACAACCGGACCGACTGCGCGAGGCCCTGGATGAGCGAGACCCGCCGGTCGGCGGTCACGTCCCGGAACCTCTCCCACTGCCCCTCGGGCAGGAAGGTGGAGAAGGAGTCCGCTCCGGCGGTGTCGACGGTGGCGGGGGTGGAGGCCAGGGCGAGCCAGGCGTCGATGCCCTGTTCCACGGCGGCCTGGATCTCGATGCCGTGCTGGGCGGCTCTCACTTTGAGGTTCTGCCGGAGCCATCCCGGCAGTTTGGAGACGACCTTCTCGCGGTCGCTGGAGGAGGCTGGCGAACTCATGGAGGACACCTTACTAACGTGCTTGATCACGCGCCGCAGCGACACGTTAGAAAGCAAGAATGGTAGATGAGTTGCTCCTCATATGTCCCCATTGGGCCGTCAGAAACCTGCTCGGCGAGGACGTCAGTCGTCGCACACCACCCGGCCCCGGCCAAGGGACCCCGCGGCCCCGGCCAGGGAACCCCCGCGGCCCTGGTCCACCCGGCCGCCGCCGGGCGGCCCGGAAGGGCGAGGGTACCGGTGGCGGTGACGGCGGGGCGCGCCGGCCCGGAAGGGCGAGGGAGCCGGCGGCGGTCACGGCGGGGCGCGCCGCCCGCACGGGTACGGGCGCGGGCACGGGGCGCGCGAGTGACCCCGCGTCATCCACCTCGTCGATCGACCGGTCGGACGCCCATGCGCGCCGGAGGCGGGTGCGGGCCGTGCCGGGACGGCCCGCACCCGCCTCCGGTCGCGGTCACGTCGAATGCGCTCTCACCTACACGGCGTCAGGTGTGAACACGCCTGCCGCGGCCGCACGGGGCCGCCCCCGTACCGCCGGTTCAGGCGGTGGCGACCGAGGCGCCGGACAGCGCGCCCGACGCCTCCCCCTCCCCCGGCTCCACCACGGTGTACATGACCGACCTGCTCTGCTTGTGCCGCTGGATGCGCCCCTTGGCCACCAGGGCCTCCAGGGTGTTGCGCACGACCTGGGGGGTGGGTTCGCGGTCCGGGTGCTTCTCCAGCAGTTCCTCGCGCAGCTCCGCCGCGAGGCGCGGCTCGCTGTGCCCGCTCAGCAGGTCCAGGAGGAGGTCACGGAGCAGAACCTGCCGCCCCTCCGTCTTCCCGGTGTTCTTCGCGGCCTTCTTGCCGGTGTTCCCCGCGGCGCTCTTGGCGGCCCGCTTGCTCCCGGTGGACCTGGGGCGCGCGGTCCCGCCCTCCTCGGTCCGCGCCGGGCGCTCGGCCGGGGTGCCGTCGGCAGCAGGCGACGGCGTGACGGCGGAGGGCGCGGCGGCCGGTTCCAGGGCGGGTTCGTTCTGGGCCTGCTGCGGCACGTGTGCAGGCTCCGGGACCGCGGCAGGGTGCTCGGCGATGCTCAGGATGTTCAGCAGCAGCGCCTCCTCCTGCTGAAGGGCCTCCAGCTGACGCGTCAGTTCGCTCTGCCGGCGGCGGTTCTCGGCCAGATCCGCCGCCGCTTGCTCGGCATAGCGCGACCGGACCGTGGCGGTGGCTGATTTGATGGGCACAGCCGTTCACTCCCTTTGTGTGGATGACGCTGCGCATGCTACTGGGGGTGTACGGGCCGTGCCGAGGCCCGGGAGGCACGTAGCGGGCGGCGCGAACGCGCGTCGTCCCGGGCCACGTGCTCAGGTGAGGTGTGTTCGGCCGGTCGGGGCGGCGGGAAAGCCGCGCGAAAAACCGCCGTATCGAGTGTCACCGGGGCCTTGACGGACCCGGGACGGGGAGAGTGGAGGGGAGGGGAACGGCCGGCTGCTGCACCGGGTTCCCCTCCGGGCGGGTCATCCACTACCCGCCGCATTCATACTGCCGTCCCGGCGGCCCGCCCCGGCGCGGATCGGCCCCATCGTGGCCGGTGGTGCATCCTTGCTGCCCTTTCACGCACACCTGCTCCCCCGGTTGAACACCTGGGTGGGCCCTCGCGGGGGCGGGCGTGTGCCGCGCCGGAACACGGCGCGGCGGCTCGCGCACACCGGCCCCGTCGTGCCGGGGCCGGACACGTCCGGGCCGGCGTGGTGCGCGAGCCGCCTCAGGGGCGGGCCCGTGGTTCTCGCGGGCCAGCGGGGAGGGAAGGCGAACGCTCAGGGAAGCAGCGGCGGGCCGACGATCCGGATGCCGTGGGCGGCCGCGACGCGGGTGAGCTCCTCGGGGTCGGGACCGGGACCGGCCTGCGGCGGCTCACCGTTCACGAACGGCACGCCGACTTCGGCCACGAACTCGTCGAAACCGCCTCCGGGGGTGTGCAGCGTCAGGAATCGCGCCTGGGGCGAGGTCACGACGAAGCCGTGCGCCAGGCCCCTGGGCAGCAGGGCCAGCGCGCCCGAACCCACACTGCGCACCTCGTCGCCCACCTCGACCCGCAGCGTGCCCTCGAGGACGAGGAACGTCTCCTCGTCGTTCTCGTGCAGGTGCAGTGGAGACATGTAACCGCGCTCGCCGCTGTGCTCCAGCAGCGCGTATGCTCCCGCGGTCTGCGCGGCCCGGGCCCGCATCCGCACCAGGCCGCCCAGGAAGTTCACCGCGCCCTGGGTGTCGGGGTCCGTCAGCACGGGGGCGGTGATGTTGCCAGAAAGGGACGTCACTTCGTTCCTCGCTTCCGATCTGTCGCCCGACCATGTGAACAGAGGGAATCCCGTGCGGTCCAAGACCGTTTCGTCATCACCCGATGCCGCCACGGCATACCGGAGTGTCCCCGTCGCCACGGCATACCGGGGTGCGCCCGTCGCCACGGCAGGCCCGGGCGCCCCCGTCCCGACGGCAAGCCGGGGTGTCCCCGTCCCGACATCGCGGGGCGGACGTCGTCCCGCCGCGCCCAGCGGCCCGACCGCGGAGGAGTTTCCCGCCGTGCACACACCTGAACCGGGCCCACCGGCGGCCCGCCCGGAGCCCGACATCGAACTCCGGTTGCTGAGGGCGTTCCTCGCCGTCGCCGAGGAGGGGCACTTCCGGCACGCGGCGGACCGGCTCCGGGTCGCCCAGTCGGCGCTCAGCCGGCAGGTGCAGCAACTGGAACGCCTGCTCGGGGTGGCGCTGTTCGAGCGCACACCCCGTGGCGCCGTCCTCACCGGGGCGGGGCGGCTGATCGTCCCGCACGCCGAACGGGCGCTGGCGCAGAACCGGCGCATCGTGCACGCAGCCCGGTCGGCGGCCGCGGGAGGCGGTGTGGTGCTGACCGTCTCCGCCCCGCTGCCCGGCCCGCCCGGAAGCCTGCTCGCCGAGGCCCTGCGGAGGTTCCGCGGCACCCGCCCCGACGTCCAGGTGTCGGTGACCGGCCTCGACGACGGCGACGAGACGGCGGCACTCGCCGAGGGACGCGTCGACGCGGTGCTCACCTGGGACGAGTCCACGGAGGACGGGTGCGCGAGCGAGACCCTGGTGGAGGAGTGCACCAGCGCGCTGCTCGGCCGGTCGCACCCCAGGGCCCGGGCGGCGCAGATCACGCTGCGCGACCTGGCCGGTGAACCCTTCCTGTTCCCGCTGCGCGAACGCCGCCACTGCTGGGAGCAGTTGCGGACCGCCGCGCTCGCCGCCCGCACCGAACTCACCGCGATACCGACCGCGCCCTCCGCCGTGGCCGATCTCGTGGCGGCCGGACTGGGGGTGTCGGCGGTCCCGTCGTCGTTCCGGTTCGCCGGCCACCCCCAGGTGGTCCACGTACCGATGCCCGGGCTGTTCAACCGGATGAGCGTCATGTGGCGCGGGGACGACGACTCCGGAGCGGTGGCCGACTTCGTCGCCGCCTGCCGGGCCGCCGCCCGCGACCTGGCCGCCGCCCACCCCGACGTGTGGCGACTGCCCGAGGGATCCCCGCCGCCCTCCGCGCACGGGAGCGTCGGCGCGGGCACCGGGAAGGCCTCCGCGCCGGCGGAGCGGTGACGGGACGTCGACGGGGCGGGGGGTGTGCGAACGGGCCTGCGGACGCACCCGGAACGGGACCCGTCGGTTCCGGATACACTCTCCGGACCACCCGGTGCCGGACCATTCGACACACGTGTGCCCGGGGTCCCTCCCACGGCGTGTTCGGAGCCCGATGAGCGGCCGGGGACGCACGGCCGCCCCGCGCGGTGCGCGCCGCGTTCTCCAGCGCCGTGACGAGCGACGCACGCCGCTCCTCGACGGACGGACGCGGCCCGCCGCGGCACCGGGTGGCCGCCGCCCGTGATCCCCGGGACGGCATCGACCATCCCGAACGGAAACGGATCCCCCACCATGTCCCGAATCTTCACCAAGTCCTTCGAGGTCCGCTGGGACGACACCGACTTCAACGGCCACCTGCGCAACACGCGCTACCTGGAGTACGCGGGCACCGCCCGGATGCACCACCTGATGTCCGCGGGCTGGGACGTACGCATGCTGCGGAAGACGGGTTTCGCGCCCATCGTGCTGAGCGAGCAGATCGACTACCGGCGCGAGGTCTATCTCGCCGAGCGGGTCGAGGTCTCGTGCGAGATGGTGGGCCTCAGCGCCGACGGCTCCCGCTGGCGGATGCGGCACGTGATCTCCCGGGAGGACGGCGCCGAGGCGGCCGTCGCGCACTGCCTGTCCGCCTGGCTGGACGTCGAGACGCGCAGGATCGCCCCGCCTCCGGCCGGGCTGCGGGAGGCCATGGAGGCCGCCCGGGGGGACGACTGCGCCGTCATCGGCTCCCAGCGGTGACACCCGGCCGGCCCGACGCGCCGGGCGCGACGCGCTTCGAGCTGCGGTGCGCGGGCCACGAGGGCGAGCGGGAACTCGTCTTCGCGGGCCTGCACCCGCTCAGGTCCCTCCTGCCCGAGGTGCGCGAACCGCCCGGTCCCCAGCGGGACGCCCTGCTCAAGGCGTTCGGGCGCGCCGGCCGACCCCGGGGGCGAACAGTGGCCCTTCGAACGGGCCCTGGTCCACCTGGAGTTCGGTGAGTGGCTGCGCCGTCGGCGGCGCACGGGCGAGGCCCGCGCGGAACCGACCCGAGCTCACACGACCCTGGAACAGCTCGGCGCCCGCCCGTGGGCCGAGCGCCACCGCCGAACCGCGGGCGCGCGGGGTCGGCGTGCGCCGCGGCCGGGCCGCGGGCCACGGCGCCGGCCGGCTGACCGCGCAGCAACTCCAGATCGCCCGGCTGGCGGCGACCGGCCTCACCAACCGCCAGATCGGCGAACGCCTGCTGCTGTCGGCCCGCACGGTGGGCCACCACCTGTACCAGGTCTTCCCCAAGCCGGCCGTCACCACCCGTGCCCGACTGCGCGACGCGCTCGGCGAGCCGGAGAAGCCGTAACCGCCCGCCGCGCGGGGCGCCCGGCGCCCCCTGGGCGGCCGGGTCCACGCGGAGCACCAGTCAAACGACCGATCCGTCAGACGGCGCCGGACTCGACAATGGGCCGTACCAACAGGCGCCCGCCAGTGCGGCGGAGCGCCCCGTGGGCCGCTCCGGGTAGACCTCCCCGCCGTTCGCAGGACCAGGTCGCCTCCCGCGGCCCGGCACGCATCGGGAAGGGAAGGCCGCGCAGCCATGACCATCATCACCAGCCCCCTGGCGGACGACGACCGCCAGGTGACCGGGAACGCCCTCCAGGGGGCCCTGGTCGACCTGCTGGACCTGTCGCTCCTCGCCAAGCAGGCCCACTGGAACCTCTACGGCCCGCGCTTCCGCTCCATCCACCAGCAGCTGGACGAGGTGGTGACCCTGGCCCGCGACTACGCCGACCAGGTCGCCGAACGCGCCGCCGCGCTGGGCATCAGCCCGGACGGTCTGGCCGGCACCGTCGCCGCGAGCAGCGGCCTGCCCGCCTTCCCGCCCGGCTGGGTCGCCGACACGGCGGCCGTCGAGGCGCTGGTCGCCTCCTTCTCCGCCCTGATCGCGCGGATGCGCACCCGCATCGAGGACACCGGGCGGGCGGACGCCGTCAGCCAGGACCTGCTGATCGGCCTG
This sequence comes from Streptomyces sp. NPDC015220, assembly GCF_043079345.1. NCBI lineage: Bacteria > Bacillati > Actinomycetota > Actinomycetes > Kitasatosporales > Streptomycetaceae > Streptomyces > Streptomyces sp. NPDC015220. The sequence goes on from NZ_JBIBUK010000004.1 coordinate 506,160, forward strand.
ACCGCCGAACTGGAGAAGCAGAGCTGGATGTTCCAGGCCGAGAACCGCGGCTGAGCACCGCCAGGACAGCAGTACCCGAGGAGGGACAGACCATGGCTGAGCAGGACAACCGGATCCTCCACCGGATCACGGAGATGGCCGCGCAGGAGCGCGAGCTGCGCGACGCGCTGAGCGCCGGCCGGATCAGCGGCGCCGAGGAGCACAGCCGGCTCGGCGAGCTGGAACGCGAACTGGACCAGTGCTGGGACCTGTTGCGGCAGCGGCGGGCCAGGACCGAGTTCGGCCAGGACCCCGACGAGGCCCGGGTGCGCCCGGCCTCCGTCGTGGAGCACTACCAGTCCTGACCCGGACCCAGCCGGGCACGGCCTTCCGCGCGGACCGTCGGCGTCCGCGCGGAGGGTCATGAATTCGTACGGACCGTCGAATGACGGATGCCGGGCGGGGCGCCGTTCCCTAGGCTGATCAAGCGCGACACGGCCGGGCGAGTTCGGTCGGGAGCGCGCCGAAGTAACAGTGCCGCCGCGGGAGTTCGCCATCCGCGGCGGTGAAGCCCGGGCGATGCCGAGAAGGAGCCGCCGTATGCGGAGGCCGAACCGATGAACCAGTGGAGCGGCAATCCGCTGCGTGACCCAGCCGACCGGCGGCTGCCACGGATCGCGGGCCCGTCCGGGCTCGTCATCTTCGGCGTCACCGGCGACCTGTCCCGCAAGAAGCTGATGCCCGCCGTCTACGACCTCGCCAACCGGGGTCTGTTGCCGCCGGGCTTCTCGCTGATCGGCTTCGCCCGCCGCGAGTGGCAGGACGAGGACTTCGCCAAGGAGGTCCACGACGCGGTCAGGGAGCACGCCAGGACCCCCTTCCGGGAGGAGGTCTGGCAGCAGCTCAGCCAGGGCATGTGCTTCGTGCAGGGCGCCTTCGACGACGACGAGGCGTTCGAGCGGCTGCGGGAGCGGATGGAGGAGCTGGACAAGGCGCAGGGCACGGGCGGGAACTTCGCGTTCTACCTGTCGGTGCCGCCGAGGGCGTTCCCCGTAGTCATCCAGCAGTTGCGCAAGCACCGTCTGGCCGAGCAGACGGGCGGTTCCTGGCGGCGCGCGGTCATCGAGAAGCCGTTCGGCCACGACCTGAGGTCGGCCGAGGAGCTGAACAAGGTCGTGCACGAGGTGTTCGCCCCGGAACAGGTGTTCCGGATCGACCACTACCTGGGCAAGGAGACCGTCCAGAACATCCTGGCGCTGCGGTTCGCCAACACGATGTTCGAGCCGGTGTGGAACCGGTCCTTCGTGGACCATGTGCAGATCACCATGGCCGAGGACATCGGCATCGGCGGCCGGGCCGGCTACTACGACGGGATCGGCGCCGCCCGTGACGTCATCCAGAACCACCTGCTGCAACTGCTGGCGCTGACCGCGATGGAGGAGCCCGCCTCCTTCGACGCGGACGCGCTGGCGGCGGAGAAGGAGAAGGTCCTCGGCGCGGTCCGGCTGCCCGGGGACCTGGGCGCCTCGACCGTGCGCGGCCAGTACGCGGCCGGCTGGCAGGGCGGCGAGAAGGTCATCGGCTACCTCGAGGAAGAGGGCATCGACAAGAAGTCGAAGACCGACACCTACGCGGCGGTGAAGCTGGAGATCGACAACCGCCGCTGGGCGGGGGTGCCGTTCTACCTGCGCACCGGCAAGCGGCTGGGCCGGCGGGTCACCGAGATCGCGGTGGTCTTCCAGCGGGCCCCGCACTCGCCGTTCGACACCACCGCCACCGAGGAGCTCGGGCAGAACGCGGTCGTCATCCGGGTCCAGCCGGACGAGGGCGTCACGGTGCGCTTCGGCTCCAAGGTGCCGGGGACCTCGATGGAGATCCGGGACGTGTCGATGGACTTCGCCTACGGCGAGTCCTTCACCGAGTCCAGCCCGGAGGCGTACGAGCG